>PKEY01000041.1 GCA_002919265.1 Hyphomicrobiaceae bacterium
AACGCCGCCAGCGAGCTTCGCCAGACGCTCCTGCAGCTTCTCGCGGTCATAGTCGGAGGTGGTCACCTCGATCTGCTGCTTGATCTGGTTGATACGGGCCTCGATGTTCTCCTTCTTGCCGGCGCCGTCGACAATGGTCGTGTTGTCCTTGTCGATGGTCACCCGCTTGGCCCGGCCAAGCATGTCGAGCGTGACGTTCTCGAGCTTGATGCCGAGGTCCTCGGAGACGACCTGGCCGTTGGTGAGGATCGCGATATCCTCGAGCATCGCCTTCCGGCGGTCACCGAAGCCCGGCGCCTTGACGGCCGCAACCTTCAAGCCACCACGGAGCTTGTTGACGACCAGCGTCGCGAGCGCCTCGTTCTCCACGTCCTCAGCAATGACGAGGAGCGGCTTGCCGGTCTGCACGACCGCCTCGAGGACGGGAAGCAGCGGCTGCAGGGAGGAGAGCTTCTTCTCGTGGATGAGGATATACGGATCCTCAAGCTCGACCGTCATCTTATCGGGGTTGGTGATGAAGTACGGCGAGATGTAGCCGCGGTCGAACTGCATACCCTCGACCACGTCGAGCTCGGTCTCGAGGCTCTTGGCTTCCTCGACCGTAATCACGCCTTCCTTGCCGACCTTCTCCATGGCCTCGGCGATCATCTTACCGATCTCGGTGTCGCCGTTGGCGGAGATGGTGCCGACCTGGGCGATCTCGCTGCTGTTGGTTACCTTCTTGGAGTTCTTCTTGAGGTCCTCAACGACGGCGGCGACAGCCATGTCGATGCCGCGCTTCAGGTCCATCGGGTTCGCGCCGGCAGCCACGGAGCGGGCGCCTTCACGAACGATGGCCTGGGCGAGAACAGTGGCGGTCGTGGTGCCATCGCCGGCAAGGTCGTTGGTCTTGGACGCCACTTCGCGCAGCATCTGGGCGCCCATGTTCTCGAACTTGTCCTCGAGCTCGATTTCCTTGGCGACCGTCACGCCATCCTTCGTTGTGCGCGGAGCGCCGAAGGACTTCTCGATGACGACGTTACGACCCTTGGGGCCGAGCGTTACTTTTACCGCGTCAGCCAGAATGTCGACGCCGCGCAGCATCTTCTCGCGCGCGTCGTGCGAAAATTTCACCTCTTTGGCGGACATACTTGTTCGATCCTCTTTAAGAGTTGTTCCTCTTGCAGAGTCGGCAGCCGTTTCCGACCGGCGCCGAAGACAACAACCACCCTTTGCCGAGCACCATTCCAGCGCCGGCTAAGTGCATTACTGACGGACTAAGAATTGGGAGAGCTTAGGCTGCGGCTTTCGCCTTGGCCTCTTTTTCAAGGATGCCCATGATGTCGCTCTCTTTCAGGATCAACAGCTCTTCGCCGTCGATCTTCACCTCGGTACCGGACCACTTACCGAAGAGAACGACGTCGCCAACTTTTACATCGAGGGGAATGATCTTGCCTTGCTCGTCGCGGGTACCAGGGCCTACGGCGAGGACTTCACCCTGCTGGGGCTTCTCCTTCGCCGTGTCGGGAATAATGATGCCGCCCGCTGATTTCTCTTCCGCCTCGATGCGGCGCACCACAACACGGTCATGCAGGGGGCGAAACTTCATTTGTTCAACCTCCATTGCCCTAACCAGCTATGTGCAACGAAGCGAGCCCATGCCTGGCGCCCACTCCGCGGCAAATGTACTTAGTCGCGGCTTTGGCACTGTCAAGGGGAGAGTGCTAACGAAGAAAAACAATAAAAATCAACAAGTTGCCCAAAGACGGAGGTTGTCAGTGCTGTTCTTTTCGGCGCTTGGCGCTGGCTGTCTCGTGGAACGAAGTGGGGCCGGAAGGACTTGATCGCGCTTCAAAAGGCTGGCTTCGACAAAACGCTTGTATCCGCTACGTAGTTCTTGGAACTTAACTGCTTTTGAAGAAGACTACGCCATTGCTTGCAACTAATGGTTGTTGATTGTCGCGCAAGAACTCTCCATAGAGCGGCCGGTGGAAAAACGAGTAGTTGTTCATGTATGAGACTTACGCCGATATTTTGATCGTTGATGACCAAGAAGCCTCCCGTTTGAGCAAGACCGCAATTCTTCGCCGCGATAACTGGAACATTATTGAGGCCACAACCGGCTCGGAGGCGCTTCAGCTTTTTTCGGAGCGGCTTTTTGATCTCGTCGTTCTTGACGCGGACCTGCCGGATCAGAGCGGCATCGAGGTTGGCCGCCAGATCAAGCAACAGCGGCCAGACGTGATGGTCCTGCAGACCTCGTCAGGCCACCTGGGTTATGGCGCGGCGGATTCCGAACCTCTTGCAGACGGCTATCTGGTCGAACCGATCCGGCCGGAAGAGCTTGTCGCTCAGGTACGTACGCTTCTGCGCCTCCGATGGGCCGAACGCCGTCAGGAAGAAGCTGAGGCGCTACTCGCCCATAGCCTCGAGGCTTCGGCGATCGGGACGTGGGAATGGGACATCGCGGAGGACCGGCTAAAACTCTCCTACGTCTTCTCGGAGCTGCTGGGCCACTACGAAAAGCCGTTCAGCCAGGAGCGGCCGTGGAACCAGTTCGTCCTCCCTCAGGACCAGCCAATTCTTGATGAGGCTCTCGCTGAGGCCATCGAGAAGCGCGGCATGCTTAACGTCGAGTTTCGCGTCAGGCGCAGGGACGGCGAAGTTCGCTGGCTTGCGGCCCGGGGGCGAATGTCAGACGGCAGCCGCTCGCGCATGACCGGTGTCATCGTCGACGTGACCGACCGGAAAATCGCGGAAGAGAAAGCCGCGCGCCTTGAAGCCATCGTGGCGCAGTCTCCTGAGGCCATCATCAGCTATGACCTGGAACATCGGATCCAGTCATGGAACCGGGGGGCGGAGGTTCTTTTCGGCTTCAGTGAAAAAGAAATCATCGGAAAGACACCCCAGGAAACGATCGTCCCTCCACAATACTACGAACAATCGGCGCAAATTCATCACGAGGCTTTGGCGGGCAAAATCCAGAATTTCGAAACGCAACGCCAAACCAAAGATGGCCGACTCATTGATGTGGCTTTAACCGCCGCGCAAATTCACGATCGCCAGGGAAATCCTTTGGGAAAACTGGTTATCGTGCGCGACATCACCGAAAAGAAGAAGGCGGAACGCGCGCTGGTCGCAGCCCAACAACGCATGCAGGCGGTCCTGGAGGCGGTTCCCGTCGGGATCTGCTTTTCTGCGGACGCAACCTGCAAATACGTGATGGGGAATTCGGCGCTGTTTCGCCAGTTCGAAATAGAACCTGGCACCGTGCTTTCGCTTAGTGAAAAGACCGAAGCGAAGAAAAGGACACGCCTCATTCAAGACGGGCGCGAGCTGCCCTTCGAGGAAGTTCCCCTAAAAAGGGCTGTTGTCGAGAACCGGATCATCGAGCCAGTCGAGTTCGAAGTACATTTGCCCAGCGGGCGGACCTGGATCTGTGAAGCATCCGCGGCGCCCGTCAGGGGCCCTAATGGCGAAGTCATCGGCGGCGTTGCCGTTACTGTCGATGTCACGGAGCGCAAGCGCACCGAGCAGCACATCAATTTGCTGATCGCGGAAACCAACCACAGAGCAAAGAATCTGCTCAGCGTCGTGCAGGGAATTGCGCGCCTGACAGCCCCCGCGTCCGATCCGAAAGTCTTTGCGGAGCGGCTTTCACAGCGCCTTCGCGCTCTGGCCATCAACCAGGATTTGCTCGTTCGCGCCAACTGGGAAGGCATCGAATTCGAGGACTTGGTCCGATCGCAGCTTGAGCCGTTCCAAGGCCTGGTTTCGAGCCGGTGCACCATTTCGGGGCCGCCGCTTCGTGTGTCCCCATCAGCGGCGCAAGCGATCGGCATGGCTTTGCACGAGCTCGCCACAAACGCTTCGAAGTACGGGGCTCTGTCGGAGCCTGAAGGAAAGCTGGCGGTATCCTGGGATATCGACATGGCCGGCCAGGAGCCAATCTGTCATATCCGTTGGCGCGAATTCGGCGGCCCGGAAGTCGAGCAGCCGGCTCGCAAAGGCTTCGGCCACACCGTGATTGTGCACTTCGTGGAGCAGGCGCTGGGGGCCGACGTGCGGCTGAGCTATAACCCAGGGGGTGTCGAGTGGGAGGTGACCGCACCCCTGGGCCGAGTGATGGAGCACGGTTCGAAGTTGGACGCCAGAAGCCTGGAGCCGCAGGATCACCTCTCGGTCGCCTGACGCGCGAAAAGGCCGGCCCGCTGGGCGGCCTTGTCCAGTTCGCGTAGCCACAGAACTGAGCTGGCGACGATCGCACACACCAGCCAGTCCTTGAGGCTAAGCGCCGTCGTCGAGAAAGCTTCTTGCAAGAAGGGCACGTAAACGACCAGGATTTGCAAGAAGAGCGAGAAGAGCACCGCTCCCCAAAGCCAGCCGTTTCTGAACAGTCCAACGAATGCGCTTTTCTCGTCTGAGCGCGCATTGAAGACGTTGAAGAGCTGGAACAGGACGAGCGTTGTGAACGCCATTGTCTGTGCATAGGTCTGATCGCCCGTGCCCTCGATGAGACCGCCGGGCAGGCACGCATCCAAGACCAGCAGAGTGCCCGCAGCCATAACGGCGCCGACGAAAATGATACCCCGCCACATTTGTCCTGTCAGGACGCCTTCGCCGCGGGGACGCGGGCGTTGGTTCATGAAATCGGGATCGGCCGGATCAACGCCGAGTGCGAGCGCGGGAGCGCCGTCAGTAATCAGATTGATCCAGAGGATTTGCGTTGCGACCAGTGGCAGTGCGAGTCCCTTGTCGTTGGCGGTCAGACCAATCATCTCGGCGAGCAAAACGCCGAAAAACATGGTCATGACCTCACCGATATTCGACGAGAGCAGGTAACGCAGAAACTTGCGAATATTCGCGAAAATCGCGCGGCCCTCTTCGATGGCGGCAACAATTGTCGCGAAATTGTCATCAGCCAAAACGATGTCAGCGGCTTCGCGAGACACATCGGTGCCCGTGATGCCCATGGCGATGCCAATGTCCGCAGACTTGAGCGCCGGGGCGTCATTCACGCCATCGCCCGTGACGGCTACGGTCAGGTTCTGCCGTTTGAGCGCCTCAACAATCCGGAGTTTGTGCTCGGGGTTGGCGCGCGCATAGACGGAAACGTCGGACACGACCTTGTCAAGGTCTGCATCCGTCATTGCCTCAAGTTCGGCGCCAGAAATAACGCGGCCATCGGTGGCAATATCGAGCTCCGCAGCTATAACGGCTGCCGTTTTCGGGTGATCGCCCGTAATCATGATCGGGCGAATCCCGGCTGCCTTGGCGCGACGGACGGCCTCTTTCACCTCCTGTCGTGGCGGGTCGATGAGCCCATACAACCCCACGAAAACGAGATCCGTCTCCAGACGCTCGCTCAGCTTGAGCGGCATGCCCTCGGGGATATGACGGAAAGCGCAGGCGAGCGTTCGTAAGGCCTCGCCGGCAAGCTCGTTGTTCGTCTCCAGAATTTCGGCTCGACGTGCGTCTGTGAGTGGGCGCAGTCCATCTCCGACAAATTCATGCGAGCAGCGGCCGAGAAGAACGTCGGGCGCGCCCTTGGTCATGATGATGAGGCTGTCCGAATTTTCCCGATCGGCGTGGACAGTGCTCATCAGTTTGCGTTCGGAGGAAAAGGGAATTTCGGCAACCCGCGGATAGCGTGCATCGAGATCCTCGGCTTTGAGACCCGCCTTGCGGGCGGCGACGATCAGTGCACCCTCCGTGGGATCGCCCTGGATCGTCCAGCGTCCATCATTTTGCTCGAGAATGGCGTTGTTCACACGATCGGCAATGGTCAGTGCCTGTTCGATCTCACGCTCCAACGCCCGTTCGAAGGCTCTTTGCCCTTCCAGGTGAACGTCACCATTGGGGGCATAGCCCGTGCCGGAGAATTTCACACGGCCGCTCGCCGTGACGATCGTCCGGACCGTCATTTCATTCCTGGTCAGGGTGCCCGTCTTGTCCGATGCGATCACATCAGCAGAGCCTAGCGTCTCCACCGCCGCCAGGCGCCGCACGATAGCGTAGCGCTTGGCCATGCGCTGAACGCCGATCGACAAAACGGCCGTGACGACAGCCGGCAAACCCTCGGGCACGGCGGCAACGGCCAGCGCCACGCCAAGGATCAGCACGTCGAAAATGCCGCCTCCTTCGACCTTTTCGACAAGGAGAACAGTCGCGATAATGACGACGGCGATGGCGACGACGACCCCGCCGAGGATCTTGCCCACGCGATCGAGCTCCTGCTGGAGCGGTGTCGTTTCCTCGGGGGATTTCTCGAGCATCTCGGCGATGCGACCCATCTGGGTTTGCATACCGGTGGCGGTAACGACCGCGCGGCCGCGCCCGAATGTGACGATCGTGCCGCTGAACACCATGTTCTGCTGATCGCCGATGCTTTCGGCATTATCGAGCGGATCAATGTCTTTTTCGACCGGCACGCTTTCGCCCGTGAGTGCGGCTTCCATGGTCTGGAGTGAAATCGACGCGATGAGCCGCGCGTCGGCGGGAATGCGATCGCCCTCGCAGAGCAAAATGATGTCCCCAGGCACAAGCTCCGCCGCCGGGATGATCTGCTGCGTCCCATCGCGAATGACGGTAGCCTGCGCTGCCAGCGTGCGCCTCAACGAAGCGAGCGCTTCCTCCGCTCGTTCCTGCTGCACGTAGCCCATCGAGGCATTGAGGAGCACGATGGTGATGATCGCGATTGCTTCGTAGGGGAGCGGGGTATCGAACTCGTAGAGCCAGACTGCTGCCGAGATCACCGCAGCGATGATGAGGAGGATGATCAGGACATCGGTGAACTGGGCAAGAAATTTGCGCCACTTGGGGATCGGCTGCTCGGTTTCGAGCTCGTTCCGGCCGAAATGGGCAAGCCGCGCTTGCGCTTCCTGGGTGCTCAGGCCCTTTTCAACATCCGTCTTGAGGGCCGCGACCACATCGCCGACGTCCCTTCGGTAGGGCTCGACCCGTTCAACGTCCCTCGCGTTGATGCTCATGCGATCCCTGTTTTCTGCTCCACTCTTCCTGAGCTTGATCGTGCTGCGGGGCTTCCGGTTCCTCGACATGAACCGGGCGGTTGTATGTTTCGTTGATACAGATCAGATCTCGGGTTGGAATTTGAAGCGAGCGTCGAGGGGCACTCCCAAGGCTGAAAAACTTTCCGCGTGGCAGGCTGATGGCAGATTGTAAGAAGTAGAAGTGTAGTCTAATCGGGCACGGGCACACCACGGAGCATCCGTCCCGCCCCCAACATCCTGAGAGGCCGAGATGTCCGAGCTGCTGCGACCGATGCCGAGCGAGTACCAGCCCCAGAACCCGATCCACCCGGGGGCACGTATCGGCCATGTCCACCTGAAGGTTGCCGATCTTGACCGTGCGCTCCGATTTTATTGTGGAGTGCTCGGGTTTCAGCTGATGCAGCGCTACGGCAGGCAGGCGGCGTTCATTTCGGCGGGCGGGTATCACCACCACATCGGGCTCAATACGTGGGAAAGCCTTGGCGGTTCGCCGCCGCCTCCCGGCACGACCGGCCTTTACCATCTCGCCATCCTGTACCCGACACGAGCCGCGCTCGCCGATGCGCTCCGTCGGCTGATGGCAGCAGGCGTCCCTCTCGACGGCGCCTCGGATCACGGCGTCAGCGAGGCTTTGTATCTTCGCGATCCAGACCAGAATGGGATCGAGCTTTACTGGGACCGCCCGGAGGATCAGTGGCCGCGAACGCCCGATGGTCATCTCGCTATGGTCACGAAACGGCTCGATCTTGAATCCCTGCTCAGCGAGCTGGAAACTTAGAAGGTCTCTTTCCACAAAGGAAAATTGCCTTTTGCTTCGGCAAACTGCTTTCTATT
Source organism: Hyphomicrobiaceae bacterium (assembly GCA_002919265.1). Classification (GTDB taxonomy): domain Bacteria; phylum Pseudomonadota; class Alphaproteobacteria; order Rhizobiales; family Hyphomicrobiaceae; genus ZC4RG25. The sequence continues at coordinate 7,824 of PKEY01000041.1, forward strand.
TGGTGTTGACATTCCCGGCCAGCCTCGGTGGATTTATTGCTGGCAATGCCAGGAGCATAAGGGGCAAATGCTTCTTCTTCTTCCGATAAGCAACTCTCGATCCGGCGAGCAGTTGGCGAAGAATGCCCCATGGAATCGTCCTCCCCATAGCTTTGTCAGGAATTGACCGTGAATCGTGAACGCGCACCCATTCGTGTCGGCATCGATATCGGCGGAACGTTCACAGACCTTCAAATTCACGATCCGAGACAACGCATTATCCGATCCTATAAGGTGGCAACCACGCCAGAGGATCCCTCGATCGGGCTCATCCGAGGTTTGACCGAGGCGAGCCAGCGCTATCAGTTTGCGCTTCAAGATATCGGTTACATCCTTCACGGGACGACGATCGCCACAAACGCGGTCCTCGAGCGGAAATTTCCGCGCGGCGCACTTGTGACAACTGCTGGCTTCGAGGATGTCCTCGAAATCGGCCGGCATAGCCGCCGGGAGATTTATTCCGTCTGGCCGCAACCAGCCTCGCCGCTCATCGAAAGAAAGCTGCGCTTTGGCGTCGTTGAACGCATGACGGCGCGGGGAGAGCCTGAAATCCCGCTGACGGAGGCCGAGCTTTCGGATCTCGTCGAGAAATTGCGGAGCGCGGACGTCGCTACCGTCGCTGTCTGCCTGCTGAACGCTTACCTCAATCCGGATCACGAAAATCGAGTGGCTGAGCGGCTCGCGCGCGATCTGCCATCGATTGCGGTTTCGCTCTCGTCCGAGGTCAGCCCTGAAATTCGTGAGTACGAACGCTCGAACACGACGGTTCTTAACGCACTGCTCATCCCAGTCGTGAGGCGCTATCTGGAGCGCCTCGAGGGCCGACTGAGGGAAGCAGGGATCGGCGGCCGATTGCTGATCGTGCAGTCGAACGGCGGCGTATGTAGCCCGGAAACCGCTGCCCGCGAGCCGGTGCGCCTGTTGCTTTCAGGCCCGAGTGGAGGGGCACTGGGTGCGCTTGCATTGTCGCGCGAGTTCGGCGCCGCATCGCTGGTAGGCGTCGATATGGGGGGCACCAGCTTCGATGTCTCCGTGGTGCATAACGACCGGATTGAGGTCATCACTCAGGGTGAAATTGACCGACTACCTGTTCGCGTGCCCATGATCGAGATCCGGACCATCGGCGCGGGAGGGGGGTCGATCGCACGGGTCGATGCGGCCAAGCGTGTGACGGTTGGGCCAGAGAGCGCCGGGGCCAATCCAGGACCCGTTTGCTACGGCCGCGGCGGGGTGGAGCCGACAGTCACGGATGCTAATCTGGTGTTGGGGCGGCTTGATGCAGAATACTTTCTGGGCGGAGCAATGCTGCTAGACCTCGCGGGGGCTCAACGGGCTATTCGCGAGAAGTTCGCTCAACCGCTCGATCTGCCCCTGGAGCCGGCCGCCAATGGCATCATAGCTATCACGAACACGAGTCTCGCGGCGGCTATTCGGCTGAGCCTTTTCGAGAAGGGCCTCGATCCGCGGGATTTCACCATTTTGTCATTCGGTGGTGCCGGTTCGATTCACGCCTGTGCCGTTGCCGACGAGCTCGGCATCAAGCGCATCATTTTCCCGGCGAATGCCAGCACGTTCTCGGCCTGGGGCATTCTCCATTCGGACATTGCGCACGACTTCGCCCGTAGCCGCGTGATGCCTTTCGATGAGATGGCTCAGTCGCCGCTGCAGGAAATCGTCACGTCGCTGCGCGAGCAGGGCGAGTCGCAGCTCACCGAGGACGCCATTCCAGAGAACGATCGCGAATACCGCCTTGCAGTCGATCTCCGCTACAAAGGGCAAGCCTTCGAACTCACAATTCCGTGGTCTGGCGATCGGGTGGACGCGGCGGCCATCAAGGCAACTCGCGACGCGTTCCATGCCACTCACAAACAACGGTTCTCGTACTCCAATCCGCACGATATCGTCGAACTTGTCACCGTGCGGTTGACTGCCGTTGGACGACTTGCGCGGGAAAGCACCGACGAGGAAGACGTGCCCGTTTCAGAAACGGCATTGCGGCACAGGCGTGTGTGGCTCGGGGATGCTTGGCATGAGCTGCCGGTCTGGAAACGTGATGCACTACGGCCAGGCACACGGATCGATGGCCCGGCCATCGTCGAGGAAGATTACACAACGGTGCTTATCGGGCCGGGATGGGAGGCGACGTGCGGGCCGCATCGCCACCTTATCGCCGTGAAGAACGGAGGAGCGCGATGATCATGCTGGACCCCATCGAGCTCGAAATCTTGCAGAATGCACTCACCGCCGCGGCGGCGGAGATGGACGTCACGATGTGGCGCACGAGCCGGTCTACAATCGTGCGCGAAATGCTCGACTATTCGACGGCAATTTTCGATGCCGAGGGATTCAACGTCGCGCAATCCGCCCGCATTCCGCAGCACCTCAATTCCATGGGCTTCTGCCTGCGGACGGTGGTCGAACGGTTCATTCCGCTGGAGCAGTGGGAAGACGGCGACATCATTATCACCAATGATCCCTACTGCGGGGGCCAGCACTTGCCGGACATTGCCGCCTTTCGTCCGGTGTTCCACGAAGGTCGCCGGGTCGCCATCGTGGGCACGCTTTGCCACCATCTGGACGTCGGCGGCATGTCGCCGGGGAGCTACAGCGCCAACGCGACCGAGGTCTATCAGGAGGGGCTGCGCATCCCGCCGCTCAAGCTTTTCAAGCGCGGCGTGCGCGTCGAGGAAGTTTGGGCGCTTATTGGACAGAACGTTCGCCAGCCGGCGACAGTCCTCGGCGACCTGCAATCTCAAATCGCGTCCCTGGAGGTCGGCGCAGCGAGCATCGCCAAGCTGGCCGCGAAATACGGCGCAGACGTGCTCACGACGGCCTGCCGGCAACTGCTCGACAGCTCCGAAGCTAGTATGCGTGATGTCATCGCGCGCATGCCTGACGGCACATACGAATTTGAGGATTTCCTGGATGACGACGGCATCAATGCGGATCGCCCAGTTCGCATCCATGCGGTGGTGACAATAAAAGGCGATGAACTGACGGTCGATCTTTCGGGATCAAGCCCCGAGGTACCCGGGCCGATCAATGCCACTCTCGGTTCGTCATCCTCGGCCATCCACTTCGCAGTCATTGCTTGCGCCGACCGGCCGATCATGCCGAACGCAGGCTGCTACCGGCCGGTGAAAATCATCGCCCCCGAGGGCCTTATCGTGAATGCCCGCCATCCAGCGCCTGTCGCCCATCGCATCGCACCCTGTCACGTGCTGCTGAATGTGCTTTTCGGCGCCTTGGCGCAGGCTGTCCCGGACCGCATTCCAGCGGCCTATTACGGCGTGAGCTACGTCTGCTCGTTCCAGACGGTGGCCGCGGACAACAGCCGCCGCGTACTGGTTGAAATCGAGGTTGGTGGCTGCGGCGGCCATCCGGCAGGCGATGGAGCGAGCGCTTATTCCTTCGGGATGCACAATAATGCGTCGATCCCGATGGAAATGATCGAAAGCGAAATGCCCCTCTCGTTCACGCGGTATGGTCTGTTGCCGGATACAGGCGGCCCCGGAAAACATCGCGGCGGCCTGGGGCTCGTTCGGGAATGGCGTGTTGATGCAGAACGGGCAACGTTCACCGCCCAGATGGATCGCTTCAGATACCGACCCTACGGGCTTCAGGGCGGCAAACCCGGCGCTGCCGGACGGCTCACGCTTATTCGGGACGGCAAGGAAATCCCGCTGCACTCCAAGGTCGGCAATATGCCTTTGCAGAAGGGCGACATCATTCGCCTGGAAACGTCAGGGGGCGGAGGGTACGGCGATCCCAAGCAGCGTTCACGGGAGGCCGTGCACCGTGATGTGGAGCAAGGCTACGTCAGCTTGGAGAGCGCTCGGTCGGAATATGCTTTTGGAAATGGCTAGGCCCTTCGCCTGTGCGAAAGCCTAATTCATTGTCAGCCGGTTGGTGAAAAGAGAAGCATAAACGGCATTGTCAAAATCAAAACAGTGATGTGACAATGGCTCGGTAAGATTTTCAAAGGGAGGCAAAGCCTCGCGCAAACAAATTGCGCGATGGCACCAATTCGGAGGATGTAACTCGATGTCGAAGCGCCTGCTTACTGGATTGCTTGCAGTTGCGACCTTTTCACTGCCCGTTGCAGCTCAAGAATTGCAAAAAGCCCATTTCAAGGTCATCGGGCTCAACAGTCCCACACCTGCCTCGAAATATGACGAGGTGCCTTTCTGGCGGGAGACCCTCCCGAAAGTCTCAAACGGTGCGCTCACCGCCGAAATAACCCCTCTCGACCAGATGGGCATCGACGACAAGACGATGCTGCGTCTGCTCAAGCTGGGCGTCATGGACTTCGCCGGCATGGATATCTCGAAGATGGCCGGGGACGACCCGCGCTTCGAGGCATGCGACCTGGCGGGCCTGACGCTCGATCCCGATAGGGCGCGCGAGGCCTGCAACGCTTATCGCACGGTGATCGATCGGCAGATGCAGAAAAATTGGAACGCCAAGCTTCTGGCATTTGGCGCCAACACTCCTCAGGTTTTCTGGTGCCGCGACGAGGTCAAAGGACTGGCCGATTTGAAAGGCAAGAAAATTCGCGTGTTCAATAACACGATGCGCGATTTCCTTTCTGGTCTTGGAGCAACCGCCGTCAGCATGGCCATGGCTGAGGTCGTGCCGGCACTCAATAACGGCGTTGTCGACTGCGGCGTGACAGGGAGCCTTTCCGGAAATACGGCCGGTTGGGGCGAGGTCGCGAAGTCTCTTTACAACATGTCGCTCGGCTGGAGCATCAATGTCGTAGCCGTCAATCTGAATACTTGGAACCGCCTCGATGACAAGACCAAGACTTTCATCGAAGAGCAGATGAAGTCCTACGAAAACAAGATGTGGGAGACGGTGAAAGCTTCAACCGCTGAGGCGGCAAATTGTAATACGAATAAGCAACCTTGCAAGTTGGGCAAGCTCGCGAACGTGAAGCTGATCGAGGTTTCACCTGAGGATGCGGCAACACATAAAAAGCTGGTTGAAAGCGCCGTGCTCGCCGGCTGGGCCAAACGTTGCGGGGCCGAGTGTGCCAAAGAATGGAATGAAACCGTCGGCAAAGCGCTCGGGTTGACGGCGCCAATCCCCTGATCGTCGTCGAAAATTGCTGCCGCCATGAGACTGGCGGCAGCTCCCCGGCCGATTTGTTGAGACCGCACAAAGGGCTGTCAGGCTCATGGAAGCGCTCATGGCAAGCATCCGCCGTGTCTCGCAAGCGGGGCTCTGGCTGGGTGGAGCCCTGGTGTTGTTGGCAGCCGTTTTGATCGCCATCGATGTCGTCCTGCGCGCCGTTTTCCGAACCTCTATCGGCGGCGCCGATGAATTGTCAGGTTTTGCTCTGGCGATTGGAACCGCCTGGGCGCTGGGCGCAGCTCTGCTCGATCGCGCTCATATTCGCATCGACAGTCTCTACGCTCATTTTCCCTTGCGCGTGAGACTGGCCCTGGATTTTCTCGCGCTCATACTGTTCGTCGGTTTCTTCGGCCTCATTGGTTGGCATGGGATTGGGGTGGCGACGCAATCGTGGACTGCAAGTTCTCGAAGCCAGTCGGCACTTGAGATCCCGTTGGTCATTCCACAATCGCTGTGGCTCATCGGATTGGCCGTTTTCCTCATCACCAGCGTGGCGCTTCTCATTTCCGTTCTTGTGCTCGCCGCGCGAGGTGATGTCATTCAACTCTCCCGCCTCATCAGCACGCGCTCAGTAGCAGAGGAGGTCGGCGATGAGGTGAGAAGTTTGGCCGAGCTCCGCGCGCGGGAGGACTAGCTCAGATGATCGGCGTTACGCTCATCATCCTCCTCAGCCTGTTGGCGCTCGCAATTCCCGTCGCCGCAGTGCTTGGCGTCCTCGGTCTGTCGCTATCAGCACTCTACTCGCCCTTGCCGCTCACGCTCGCAATGGGTGAGATGGCTTGGGCAACCTCCAACAACTTTCTCCTCGTCGCCATTCCGCTTTTTGTTCTGCTCGGCGAAATTCTTCTGAGATCAGGCATTGCCGAACGCATGTACAATGCTCTGGTGTTATGGATGCCCTGGCTGCCAGGCGGGCTGATGCATTCGAACATTGCCGCGTGCGCCATGTTCGCTGCGACCTCCGGGTCGAGTGTTGCAACCGCGGCCACCATCGGAACCGTTGCAGCGGGAGAAATTGAAAAGCATGGCTATTCGGAGAGACTATTCCTCGGCACGATTGCCGCCGGAGGAACTCTCGGCATTCTGATCCCCCCGTCCATCAATATGATCGTCTACGGTGTCCTGACGGATACCTCGATTCCGAGACTTTATCTCGCGGGGCTAATCCCCGGGCTTATTCTGGCGTGCCTTTTTAGCCTTACAGTTCTCGTCATCTGTTGGTTGCGGCCAGAATTGGGAGGAGTTCCAAAGAAGGCCAGCTGGCAGCAGCGAATAAAAGCGCTTCCGGATCTCATTCCGCCGCTTGTGATCTTCATTGCCGTGATCGGCTCCATCTACGGAGGGCTGGCGACGGCGACGGAATCGGCGGCCCTTGGTGTTATCGCTGCGCTGGGCGTTGCCGCTTGGCATGGGAAGCTTTCGTTCCGAATGCTTAAAATGGCATTTGAAGGGACGATGCGGACGACGGCGATGATCATGGCTATTCTGATCGCGGCCTATTTCCTGAATTTCGTCATCACGGCAATCGGGCTTACGGCACAGGTAAACAGTGCGATTACCGAGCTGCAACTGAGCCCCCTGCAGTTGCTTATCGTCGTGATCGCGTTTTACGTTGTCCTCGGCATGTTCATGGAAACTCTATCCATGATGGTCGCGACGGTGCCCATCATCACGCCCGTCATCATCGGTGCTGGTTTCGATCCGGTTTGGTTCGGTGTGATGATCGTCATCCTCCTGGAGATGGCGATGATCACGCCGCCAGTGGGCATCAACCTCTATGTCGTTCAGGGGTTGCGAAAGAAGGGGAAAATCAACGACGTTATCATCGGCGCGTCGCCCTTTGTCATCGCTTTGCTCGCGATGCTCATAGCCTTGACAATCTGGCCCGAGATCGCCCTCTGGCTTCCCTCCGTGGCTTCGAACTGAGTGCTTATCAAGTTGCGCGCCGATGCGCCTTGTGCGTTTGGAAGATAAGCGCGCCGAGGCGCCGGAAAACCGATTTCCGTCCTGAAGTCTTGCGCCAAGCAAGCCCTATCGTGCGAGACGGCGCGGCTCCGCGAAAACGGACGACACGAACCCGATTATCGCTTTTTATAGAGGGCAGGCAGAGCTCCGGCAGAAGCGTTACGCCCATTCCCGCAGCGACAAGCTCGATCAGCGTGGCGAGGCTCGTGGCGCCGAGGCTCGAGAGCATTTCCTTATCAGCCATGCTGCATACGCTGAGCGCCTGTTCTCTGAGGCAATGACCCTCTTCGAGCAGCAATAACTTGTGAGATTGGATGGCTGCGATGCTGTCGATCTTCGGGCCAATTCGGGAATTGGCGGGAACGATCAGAAAAAAGCGGTCCTGAAATAAAGGCAGCACCTCGATCACCGGGCTCGCTATCGGCAAGGCCGCAAGGACGAGTTCGATGTTGCCCTGTTCGAGTTCCTCGATAAGACGTGCTGTTTGCGTTTCCCGCACCTGAAGCTGCGCCGTTGGGCTCTGCTTCTGAAATGCTTCCAAAATTGCCGGCATGAGATACGGCGCAATTGTTGGAATAACGCCGAGGCGAAGCGTTCCGATCGCTTCATTCTGCGCGCAGTCCATGAGGTCCTGAATTTCGCCTAAGATCCTGCGAACGCGCTGCACGACGTATTCACCTTGCGGTGTCAGCGCGACGCCACTGCGGTTTCGCTCGACTAGCGAGGCACCCAGCTCCCGCTCCAGCTCCTGGATCTGGACCGAAAGCGCCGGCTGCGAAACTGCGCAGGCTTCGGCCGCCCGGCCAAAGTGTTTGTGGCGGGGGG
>PKEY01000040.1 GCA_002919265.1 Hyphomicrobiaceae bacterium
GGGGCCGTTGCAATGTCCAGTGCCGTTAAAGAATCTGGCTCAGAAATTCGCGCGTTCGCGGATCGGAGGCTTCCTTGAAAAATGTTGCCGGCGGCCCGTGCTCCACGATGACGCCGCGGTCCGTGAAGTAGACGTGATCGCTGACTTCCCGCGCAAAACCCATTTCGTGCGTGACGAGGATGCAGGTCATCCCCTCTTCTGCCAGCTCGCGGATGGTGACAAGCACCTCCTTGACGGTTTCCGGGTCGAGCGCCGCGGTCACCTCGTCGAACAGCATGACATCCGGGTTCATGGCGAGCGACCGCGCAATGGCGACGCGCTGCTGCTGGCCGCCAGAGAGTTCTCCCGGGTAAGCGTTCTCTTTGCCTTCGAGCCGCACCTTCTTCAAAAGTCGCCGCGCCTGCGCCTCAACCTCGTCCTTGGGTCGCTTCAAGACGAGCACCGGCGCCATCATAATGTTTTCGAGCGCAGTTTTGTGCGGAAAAAGATTATAGGATTGGAAAACCATTCCGACTTTTTTCCGCAATTCCAGTTTGTCGAGAGCGGGATCATTCACCTCCTGCCCTTCGACTTTGATCGACCCCTTGTTGATCGGCACGAGCGCGTTGATGCAGCGCAGAAGTGTCGATTTCCCCGATCCTGAGGGACCGATGATGCAAACGACCTCTCCTTTGCGCACATCAAAGGAGATGCCCCTCAACACCTCGATCGAGCCGAATGATTTGTGGACGTCGCGAATGGAAATAATTGGTTGGTCAGGTGTCCAGCCGTGCGCGGAAGCAGTCAGGGCGCTGGCTGTCAGGCGCGGCATCAGGCAAGCTCCTCAGATTTTCACGGCGTATTTGCGCTCCAGGTAAATCGTCCAGCGCGCAATTGGATAGCAATAGATAAAGAAGAAAACGAGCAGCATCCCGTACATCGGCATTAGCAGCTCGGTCTTCTGTTCGGCCGCCAGGGCGTCCTGGGTCAACGTCATGGCATCGTTGACACCGACGATCGAGATGAGCGGCGTCGTCATCGTGAGAATGGCGTACCAGTTCATCCAGGGCGGAATCATCCGCTTGACGCATTGCGGCAGGATGATGCGCCAGAGAGTCTGCATTCGCGTGAAGGCAAGGCTTTCGGCGCTTTCCCATTGGCTGGTGGGGATCGAATTCACCGCACCTCGCACGATTTCGGACATGTTTGCCATGATGGGCAATGCCAGGCCGAATGTCGCTTTCAACCAGCCGGGTAAAGGAATTGAGATCCCACCGATCTTCAGCTGGAAAGGCACCAGCAGCATCACGAAGAAAAGCAAGACGAGCCAAGGTGAATTGCGGAAAAACTGCGTTACCGCCCACGATACCGCGCGCACGGGCGGATAAAGTGAAATCTGACCAAGTCCCACAGCGAGCCCTGCGGCGGTGCCGATCGCCATCGCAAGAAAACTCACCGCGATGTTGAGGGCAAAGCCTCCGAATTCGCCTGGGGGCCCAAGCAATATCAGGGGTGCCCACTTGATCAGGGCATCAATGATTCCCTGACTGCCACCGGTAGTGCGGATTTGAGCAACAGCTTCGCTGGCGACAACAACGAGCAAGAAGGCCGCGATAACACACGCGAAAGCCCGCCGATTGAAAGCCGCAGCAGTGAAGCCGGTTTCACCTTGTGCCGGGGCCGGTATCAATTCCGCTCTCATCGGCCAAACCCCGGAATGGCCAGCGCTCGCTCGAGCCGCGTCATGAGCCACACGATTACGCCAACGAGCAGGAGATAGAATGTGAGCAACGTGATCATCATCTCGAAAACATTGATGTGATCCGACCAGATCTGGCTGGCGACGTAAAGAGTCTCAGGAACGGCGATGGCATAGGCCTGAGTTGTCGTCTTCGCGAGATTGACGAGATTGTTGTTTAGAGCCGGCAGACAAAATCGAACGGCAAGCGGAAGGATCACGTACCAATAAGTCTGCCATCTGTTGAAGCAGAGGGATTCGGCAGCTTCGATCGTGGATTTCTGTACCGCTTCAATGCCCGACCGGAAAATCTCGACGTTGAAGGCTCCGGCAAAAAACGACAGCGAGATCACGGCCCATTCGAAGCTTCCGAGCATCGGCTGGGCAATCCCATACTCGTTCACCACTCGTGGCATTTGTGGCCCGAGCGCGAAGTAGAAAAAGTACATCTGAACCAACGGGGGGGTGTTCCGGAAGAACTGGATGTACCCCTGAACGATCGCCTTGAGGACGCGATGACGGCTGCCCTGAAGCCAAGCTCCGATGATGCCGATGATGACGCTTAGTCCGATGCAGATGACGGCCAGCTTGATCGTCGTCCACATCCCGCGCAGCAGGCGGGTGCGCTCGAAATCATCGTAAAACTGAACAAGATTGATGCCGTAGGCATCATTAAGGCTGCGCAGAAAATCCCAGAAGGCTTCCATCAAACGCGGTCGGTGATTGCGGTCGGTGAGGCGTTGCATTGAGCAGCACTCGCCTGGCGCCGACATGGCCAGGCGAAATGCGAAAATGCCCAAGAGATACGAAATGGGCCCGCGGTGATCCCGGGGCCCAAAGCGATCGGTTAATTACCCTTGGCCTTCTCGGAAGCCTCCTTGAGCCAAGCCGTATTGTCGCCGACCCACTTCTTCTCGAGCTCCAGCAAGGTGCCGGACTTCAGCCAGTCCGTAATGGTTTCGGCCATGAACTTGCCCCACGGACCGTCACGTTCCTCGAGCTTGACCGCAATGCCCCAGGGCACGACGGGCCACTGCGGCAGCGGAACAACTTCAAAGTTGGCGAACTTGGGATCCTGCGCCTTCTTCCAGATCAGGACGACGTCGTCATAAATGAATCCGACGCAACGGCCATCGAGCAACGCTTGCTCGGCTTCCGGAATACCCTTGAATGCGACCAGGTCAGTCTGCGTGTACTTCGACTGCATGTCGTTGTTGTAATAGGCGCCCTGAAGCGCGCATACGGGCTTACCCTTCAAATCCTCGACGGACTTGATGTTGGCCGCTTTGTTGGCCAGCAGAGCAACGCCTGAAGCGTAGTAAACAGGATCGATGATGCCGACGACCTTACGCCGCTCAGGCGTATCGCTCATCGTCGCAATCATCAGGTCGATCTTGCCCTGCTGCAGAAACTGAATGCGGTTGGAGGAGACGACCGGAACCAGCTCCAACTTCACGCCGAGGCGCTTGGCAACGTCCGCCGCCATATCTGGCTCCATGCCGACGATATTGCCGTTCGCATCACGCATGCCCCACGGCGGATAGTCCGTTTTCACACCGACGACCAGCGTGCCCTTCTGCTTGATTTCCGCCAGCTGATCGGCCTGCGCAGTGGCACCCATAGCCATGACGGCGCCGAATAGGGCGGCGATTGCCGCCGAGAATTTTCGTTTCATGGGCCTTCCTCCCCTAATATTCCAAAGTTGCGAGTTCGGTGTCCAAATGAATAGCGCGTTCTGTAACATAGCTCACGAAGGGTAGGAAGGCTTGAAGATGCGCCACAAACTGATTGGATTTTGGGCGCAAGACCCCCACGATAAATTCCTTCAAGCGGATGCGACGCCGGCGAGCGTGTAGTGTGCAGGGTGCTGTCGTTGAGGGCAGCACGATCATCATTGAACTCTGCACGTCCTGCCGTACCATGCGCTGGTTCGCATTCAGCGGCTCGTCAAAGCACATCCACGGACACCTGCTATGCCAACTATCGATCCCGATCGCGTGATGGGCGATCTCAAACGCCTTGCGGAATTCGGCAAGTACAAGACGGGCGTACATCGCCCCACCTATTCAGAGGACGACATGGCCGCGCGCCACTGGTTCGCCGGCCGGATGGCAGACGCGGGCCTTGAGCCGGAGATCGACGGCATCGGCAACGTGATTGGCCGCGGCAAGGGCAACGGGCCCTGCATCCTCACGGGTTCCCATATCGAAAGCCAAAATTACGGTGGCTGGCTCGATGGATCGCTGGGCATGGTCTACGGCCTGGAAGCAGCCCGTGCCATCAGCGCCGATCCGGAGTTCGCGGGCGCGGTCGTGGATGTCGGTGCCTGGGCTGACGAGGAAGGCCACTTTGGCATTCTCATGGGCAGCCGTTCGTTCTGCGGTGAGGTCACGGAAGAGGAGATCGACAAGGCCGCCGATCCCACTCGCGGCGGCCTCAAGATGCGGGATGCATTGGCCAAAGCCGGGCTGGCAGGCCGCCCGCGGCGGCAATACGAGCCAAACCGGTACATCGCCTACCTCGAGGCACACATCGAGCAGGGCGACTGGCTCGAGGCGAACGACCTGAGGCTCGGGATCGTCACAAGCATCGTCGGCATCTGGCAGTACCGCGTGACGTTCGAGGGCGTGCAGAACCACGCGGGAACGACGCGCATGGCCATTCGCAAGGACGCTGGCCTGGCGCTTACCAAGCTGTGCTGCGAGATCGATCGCGTCTTCCCTGAGGTTGCCGGACCACGCAGCGTATGGACAACCGGGCGCATCACGCTCTTCCCCGGCGCGCCGAGCATCATCCCCGGCCAGGCCGAGATGTTGTTCCAAATCCGTGATGCCGATGTCGCGGTCCTCGAGCGGATGGAGAAGAAGCTGTTCGAGCTCGTGGCCGCTTCGGACGCCGCCGGGCCATGCCGAGCCAAGGTAGAGGTGCTGCGCAAGAGCACGCCGGCGATGATGGACGAGCGCGTTCAGGCGGCTTTGGAGGCTGCGGCCGAGCGCCATGCTCCGGGAAAGCATACGCGCATGCCAAGCGGCGCGGGGCACGACGCACAAAACTTTGCCCGGCACATGCCTGCAGGCATGCTGTTCGTTCCGTCCATCGGCGGCATTTCCCACCATTGGGACGAGAACACCAAGGAAGAGGACATCATCCTCGGGGCCCAGGTGTTCACGGACGCAGTGGCGGAACTGCTGCGGTCAGCACGCTAACGGTGAGATGGATTCAAGTGTGACGGGAGGCCGGGACCTTGATCCCGGCCAATCGACCCCATGTCTCGGAGCGAGCATTTGCTGTAAGACCGAGGCATGAGCTGGAGCAGAGGCAATCCACCACGGCGCGGCTATCATCACGGCAACTTGCGCGAGGCGCTCATCAACGCGGCGCTCGAGCTGATCTCGCACAAGGGGCCGGCAGGTGTGACATTTGCCGAGGCCGCGCGACATGCCGGTGTCAGTCCGGCGGCGCCTTACAGGCATTACCGAGATCGCGACGCGCTGATGGCCGACGTTGCGCGCCGCGGCTTCGAGCGGTTTGCTGCGGCGCTCGAAAAGGCCTGGGAGGAGGGTCGGCCGTCCCCCGCCGTTGCCCTTGAGCGCCTCGGTCGCGCCTATCTCGAGTTTGCCCGAACGGAGCCGGCCTATTTTTCCGCCATGTTCGAGTCCGGCCTCGATCCAAAAAACTTCCCGGCGCTTCAAGAGGCAGGTGATGCGGCCTTTGCCGTGCTGCGCCGCGCCTGTGAGGCGCTTGTGGCAACCCTTCCCGCGGATCGGCGTCCGCCTGCACTGATGGTTGCCCTGCATGTCTGGTCGCTCGCCCACGGGATTGCCTCGCTATTTGCCCGTGGTGACGCCGCACGCCGGCCCATTCCCATGCCGCCGGAGGAGCTGTTAGAGGCAGCCACGCTTGTGTATCTGGAAGGCTTGGGGATACGCGCTCCGGCCTGATCTTCGCCTCGAAATCGAAGCCGTCTAGTTCGCGGAACCCTCCAAAACGGACAATCCGAGTCTGTCGCAGCAGGGCAAGCTCGCAAAGCGTGCTCACGCGCCCCATATTTTTTTCGCTGGCTCCCCTTGACGTCCAAGCCTATGCAATGCACCTATGTTAATGTAAATGACATTTACATGAGGATGAGCCAAATGGCGGAGGTGATCGAACGCCTAGACGACTGGGGAAAGCCGGCCTGGATCGCCGTCATGGTCCTCGGCTTCGTGGTCTTTTGGCCGGTAGGGCTGGCAATTCTGGCTTACTTGATCTGGAGTGGACGCATGGGCTGTGGACGGAACGGTGAGATATCGCGCTGGCAAGCTCGGATGGCGGAGCGTTGGGGCCACAAGCGTGGAAACTGGGGGATGTACGGCCGCGGCTATCCCTCTTCAGGCAATCGCGCTTTCGACGAATATCGCGAGGAGACGTTGCGCCGGCTTGAGGAAGAACAGCGCGAGTTCCGTGACTTCCTCGATCGCCTGAGGATGGCGAAGGACAAAGCCGAGTTCGACCAGTTCATGGCGGAGCGGCGGAATCGCGCCAGGAATACAAGCTCGGACGAGCCGGGTCCAGAGCAGCTCTGAAACTAAGAGCGCAGATTTGAGAAGAATGGCACGGCGCCAGATCACGTTGGCGCCGTTCGTCTATCCGGGAACAGATTATTGGGATCACGGCAACGCTCGGGTTTGAAACAACCTGATGCGAATGCCGCCGTGAGAGACCGGAGGGCCGGGAGGCAAGAAAGGCAAACCGGTGACTTGGGCCAGCGAAGCATCACTCGTCACCAACCCCACTCTCCAACCGCTGAAACGGGACAAGAGCGTTTGGCCGAGAGAGCGGTAAAGGGCCTTCAATCGCTCCTTTTCGCCGATCCTTTCGCCGTATGGCGGGTTGACAATGACGAGGCCAGGCGGCCCGCTTGGCGGCTCGATTTCTGTCAGGAGAAGCCGGCGAAATTCGGTGAAGTCCGAAACACCTGCGCGGGTGGCGTTCGCCTGGCTCATGGCAATTGCCCCCGCATCCTTATCGCTCCCGTAGAAACGCACAGCTGGTTTATTGACGGCACCAGACTGACGTAGCTCTTGCCACGCGGCCTCGTCGAAAGTGGTAAGTTGTTCAAATGCGAAGCGTCTCAATCGCCCGGGTTTGAGGCCGGCCGCGATCTCCGCGGCTTCGATCACGAACGTGCCTGATCCGCACATGGGATCAAGAACTGGCTCCCTACCATTAAATCCGCATTCCTGAAGAAACAAGGCCGCCAAGGTCTCCCGCATAGGGGCTTTGCTGACGGCTCCCTTGTAGCCGCGCTTGTGCAGTGGCTCGCCAGACGTATCGATGGCAATCGTGCACAGATCATCCTCAATGCGTGCTTTGATGCAGACCTCCGCGTCCGGAGAGGCGGGTGCACCCAATTCTTCGCGAATGGCCCGCTCGATCCGCTGTTTCGCTGCGCCTGAGTGATAGATCCGCGAGCTCTTGCAAGCGGCTTCGACACGAAAAGGAATATCGCGGCGCAGGAACTGCTCCCACGGAACTTTCCGCGCGCGTTTGTCGAGTTGCGCAAGATGCAGGGCTCGGAACGAGGCAATGCGCGCAAGAACACGGCTGGCCCCGCGCAGCTCGAGATTTGCGCGCCAGACCTCACGCCAGTTACCTTTCACGGTAACGCCGCCCACTATTGGCTTCGCCTCTGCAAAACCCTTGGCTCGCACCTCGTCGCAAAGAGCGTTTTCGAGGCCCGGCGTTGCTACAAGGAAAATCTCGAGCTCGTTTCCTGCGTTCATGCCGCCTCAATAGCGGAAAGTTGAGCCTTCCGCGAAGCCCTGAGGCGCAATGTCCGGATCAGTTCACGCCAGGCCCATGCTGAGTAGCTGCTCCCTCCCGCCCTGCTTGCGACGGCGCAAAGGCATAAAGGACGAAAATGCCGGCAAGCAGCCCTCCCGCAAGAAGCGGCGCGTACAGGTCTCCGGTCACGACCCGGACCAGCATGATCGCGGCACAGACCACAGCCCCTGCGATTGGGATGATGGAAGGGATCTCAAATTGGGCCTTCGGCTCCCCTGCTCGCCTCTGCAAGACGATCAGCGCGATGTTCATCGCTGTGAACACTGCTAGCAGAAGAAGAACGGAGGCTGAGGCCAACTCAGTTACGGTGCCGAACAACGCCAGCGGAACCAGAAGAAGCAGGATTCCGATGATCGCTATGTGAGGCGTGCGAGTCGTCTCGTGAATTTTTCCGAACGGGGCAGGCAGCAGCTTCTGGTGAGCCATGCCGTAAAGCAGTCGCGAACCGGTGACGTAGTTCACCAGTGCCGTATTCGTAACGGCAAACAACGTAATGGCAGTGAAAGCCACCGGCGGGATCAGCGACCCTGCTCTCCGCATGACTTCCGCCAATGGACCTGGGACCTCCGCAAGCTCTTGCCACGGAACAACCGAGACCACGGAAATTGCCACGCCGAGATACAGCACTGCAGCGACGCCCATCGCGGTGAGCAGGCCGATGGGAAGCGTTCGCTCCGGTTCGCGGCATTCCTCGGCAACGTTTAACGTATCTTCGAAGCCGATGAAGGCAAAGAACGTCAGGATCGTGCCCTGCATCACCGCGATCCACATGCCGGCGTTCGCGTCATCACCTAATCGGGCTGGCACTTCGAAGTAGTCGACGCCACCCCAGTAGGAGAAACCGGTCGCGATAATAATCAGAAGGCCTGTAGCCTCCACGCAGGTGCACAGGACGGTGACCCACATCGACTCGCGTATGCCGCGGAATACGATGCCAGAAATCACGAGCACAAAGCCTAGGGCGATGGCCGATATGGACCCGCCGGTCAGCTCCGCGAGATTTCCGGCAAAGATCTGCGCCTGCGTGGCAATGGAGGTGAGGCCCGAGCACAATATTGCGAGGCCGGCGACGAACCCTGCCAGAGGCGAACGAAAGGCCCGCTCGATGATGTATGCGACACCGCCCGCGCGAGGATAGCGGGAACCCAGCGAGGCATAGGACAAGCCAGTGAGTAGAGCGGCGACAAAGGCAATGAGAAACGAAAGCCAGACCGCATTTCCGGAAAGTCCGGCGGCCTGGCCGACGAGCCCGTAAATGCCTGAACCCAACATCGATCCCAAGGTGTAGAAGGCCAACTGCGCCGGGCCTATTGTCCTGCGGAGCTGCGGCGGTTGGGACGGTTCGGGCTCGAGGCTCACGGGATCTCCTATTATTAAAACAGGATCAAAAACGCAGGGCCGAATTGCCCTGGAATACGGATTTCTTAGTCAACCCGATTTAGTCTACGACCTAACGTGCATCACCGGGTGAGATCGAGAACAACGTAGCGGAGATTCGCATCGTCCCGATCCGGCTGAATGGAAAAGCCCAGCTCACGGCACATTTTCAACATCGTCGTATTCTCGGCGAGCACGGAGCCGAACAACTCTTTCAGGCCCTCCGCCCGCGCATAGGCGATAAGATGCTGCATGAGCTGCCAGCCGAGGCCGCGGCCTTTCAAGTCCGAGCGGACCTGGATGGCGTATTCACCACGCGTGTAGTCGGGATCGGCCACGAAGCGTGATACTCCAAGAAATTCACCCGTATCCTGTTGCACGGCGACGAACGCCATTTCCCGCGCATAGTCGATCTGCGTCAGACGGGCGAGGAATTTGTGCGACAGGTCGGTAGCTGAACTGAAGAAGCGCAGCCGCCGATCCTCTGCTGTTACGCGCTTCTGAAACTCTTCGTAACGAGGCTCGTCCTCGGGCCGAATTGGACGCAGACGAACGGTGCCGAAACTTTCGAATTCAAGATCCTTGATCCATTCGGACGGATAAGGCCGCAAGGCCATGGGCACGCGTGGATTGGCGCGATTGTCCTCCACTCGTACGCGGGCATCCAGTGCGATCACACCCGCTTCATCGGCCAACAGAGGGTTGATGTCGATTTCGCGGATCTCCGGGTGACGCGCCACGAGATAACTAAGTCGCACCAGGGATTCCGCAATTTGATCGAGTTTCGCCGGCGGCCGGTCGCGATACCCCTTGAGAAGCCGCCAGATGCGCGTCCGTTGCATCAGGTCCTGCGCCAGATTGAGGTCAAGCGGCGGCAAGGCCTGCGCCGTATCCGCCAGGACCTCGACGGCCGTTCCACCGGCACCGAACAGCATGACGGGGCCGAACGTGCGGTCGACGGCCATGCCGGCGATCAGCTCATGCGCACGCGGACGACGGATCATCGGCTGCACCGTGAAACCCTTCACTTTCGCGTGTGGCATCAGCCGGGAAACGCGCGCAAGAATGTCCTGGGCTGCCGTGCGCGCTTCCTCGGCCCGTTCGATCCCAAGCCGTACGCCGCCAACGTCTGACTTGTGCGAGATGTCATCCGAGTACACCTTGACCACGCAGGCCGCATGTTCCTGCAAAATGCGGCTTGCAATGGTTTCGACTTCCTCCGGTGTTGTGGCGATTTCCGTCGGAACGACGGGAATTCCGTAGGCGGCAAGGATCGATTTCGCCTCGTACTCGGACAACACGGATCGGTTTTCCGATAGAGCCGCGGAAATGATCCGCTCCGCCTCCGCGGTTTGCAGCCCCAAATCCTCGGGCAGCGACGGTGGCGTCCGCATCAGCTGTTCTTGTGCGCGTGTATAGCGCACGAGCCGCATGAAGCCTTCGACGGCTTCCGCTGGATCCTCAAAGCTCGCAATCTTGTGTTCGGCGAACAGCCGCCGCGCTTCGCGGCTTGCGCCCTCCCCGAGCCAGTTCGTGAAAATCGGCTTGAGCGGTTTCCACGTTCGCCGCCGCTCTTCGATGAATTCCACGATGCCCTTCGCCACCTCCGTGCTGGAAGCCGTAGCTGTGGGGCAGTTCATGATGAGAATGGCGTCGGTGCCGGGCTCCGAGAAAAGCACCTCAAGGGCTGCGGTGTAACGCTCGGCCCCTGCATCGCCGATGACATCGATGGGGTTGCCGCGCGACCAGGTTGGCGGGAGCACGGCGTCCAGTGCCTTTATTGCATCGTCCGACAGCTCCGCGAGAACACCCTGCAGGTCCATCAGCCGATCGACCGCCAGCACGCCCGCACCGCCCCCGTTGGTCAAAATGGTCAGGCGCTCGCCGCAAGATACCGGAAGCCGGGCCAAACTTTCTGCGGCAACGAACAATTCATCGAGCGTATAGACCCGCAAAATACCGGCGCGCCGAAAAGCGGCATCGTACGCCCTGTCGTTGCCGGCGAGCGCGCCAGTGTGGGAAAGCGCCGCTTTCGAGCCCGCTTCGTGCCGGCCCGCCTTGACCACGATTACCGGCTTGGCTCTCGCCGCGCGCCGCGCTGCCGAGAGGAATTTCGGCGCGTGCGTGACGGACTCCATGTAAATCAAAATTGCCCGGCTTTTTGAATCGCCCGCGAAATAATCGAGCAAATCGCCGAAATCGACATCTGCCATATCGCCCAACGAAACAATATGGGAAAAGCCGATCTGGCGATCTACGGCCCAGTCGATCACAGCCGTCGACAGCGCGCCCGATTGGGAAAGAAAAGCGAGGTCGCCAGCAAGCGGCGCGCGATGAGAGAAGCTCGCATTGAGACCGATACCCGGTACCATCAGCCCAATGCAATTTGGGCCCTGAATGCGCAGCAGATGCGGCTTCGCAGCATTCAGCATCGCCTGTTGCAGCTCACCACGGACGCCAGCGGTTATCACCACTGCTGCTTTCGTGCCTTTCCGCCCCAGCTGTTCGATCAGTCCAGGGACAGTCTGCGGCGGCGTCGCGATGACCGCGAGATCTGGTGTTTCCGGCAGTGCGTCCACGGACGGATAACAGGGCACGCCCTCAACGTCCGTGCGCTTCGGATTAACGAGCCAGATCGGCCCTTTGAAGCCGCCTGCTCTCAAATTCCGCGTAACGATGAGGCCAACGCTCCCCGGCTCAGGGCTCGCGCCGATGAACGCGACCGACTTCGGAGCGAAAAGGTGCTCCAGATTCCGAATAGTCATCCGTTCACCTCGTTACGTTGGGGAGGTTGATCTGACAGGGCACAAACAGCCCGCTCGGCAGTCACTTGGGCATCGTCATTCGCATCGACGATGCGCCACGAAGGCGAAAGTGTTCCGATGTCGTATTCTGCTTGTTGCCGGACGATTTCGACCGTGGCATCGGAAGCGTCATTCCGGCGCGCCGAGACACGCTTCATCATGGTTTCGGTGGAAGCCGTCAGCCATACCCCTTTCAGCGTAACGCCGGCGCTTTCTGCGACAGCTTCCAGTTGCTTTCGTTCATTTTCCTTGGCGAAGACCGCGTCGACGATTACGCCGTGTCCCGCCTCAAGAACCTGCTTCGCCTTCTTATTCAGCGTGTCATAAACGCGTTCCGTCACGCTAGCGACATAACCTTCAGAAGAAAGGCGCTCGGTTTCAGAAACGCCGAATAACGCCTTGCGTTCGACATCGCTCCTCAAATGAACCGCGCCGGGACACGGCCCGATTTTGGGTGCAAGGTTCGCTGCCAGCGTGGATTTACCGGCGCCGGAAAGCCCACCTACCGCGATGATTTCCGGCGGAGGGGGATCGAGATACGCGAGCGCCGCGCGCATGTAGCCGCGAGCCCGCTCGATATAGCGGTTCGCCGCCTCCCTACTCCCGGCCTCCTGCTCTGCCCGTTCAGCCCCAACAAGCGCGCGAACACCGGCCCTTAGTCCAAGGAATAGCGGCAACGCGGCCAATCCGCTCAAATCCAAAGACTTCCGCGAACGGGACAAATAGCGGTTGAGCACAATATTCGCCGCTGACCGTAAGCCCCGATGATCGAGGTCCATGAGGAGAAATGCGAGGTCGTAGAGCGTGTCTATGGTCGCGAGCTCTTCGTCGAACTCGATGGCGTCGAACAGCGTTGGCTGCCCGTGCCACATGACGACGTTGTCGAGGTGAAGGTCACCGTGACAGCGGCGGACGAACCCTTGCCGTGCGCGTTCGTTCAGAATTTCCACTGCACGCGCGAGGGCCGCCTCAGCCCGGCGGCGGAATAGAGATGTTTCCTCCGAGCCTAAAATCTTCGCGACGCCTGCGAGATTATTGGAAATCGATGCAGCGAGATCGGCAAATCGCTGCGCGCCGCCTTCAACGCTAACCCTTTGTGCCTTAATGTGGCTATCGAAAACCATATCCGCGAGGCTGCGGGCGAGCTCGCGACTAATGCCCTCCCTTGCGGCAATGTTGCCGAGAACGTCCGTCTCCGGAAATCTCCGCATTTCGACGGCCCATTCGATAGCCTCTCCGGCACCACCGAAGGCCAAATGCCCGTCCTGCTCGCGCGTAATCGGAACGCAGCCAACGTAAATTTCGGGCGCCCAGGTTCGGTTAATTTCGACTTCTCGTGCGCAAACCGCCCGCCGTTTTTCCAGGGTGGATAAATCCATGTAAGGAAAGCGAACGGCCCTTTTGATTTTCCAGACGCCATCGCCGGCCAGAAAAACCATGGCGCCGTGTGTATCAATCCGTTCAACGGCGGATGGGTTATTGGGATACGATGCCGGATCGGACAGGAAACGCACCACCTCCGCCTGTTCGTCTGTTATGGCGCGATCTGTCATTCCATCCGCTCGCTTTCCCGTTTGGGCCGCAAACCAGCAGGCAGAAAAGCCGTCACCCCGCGGTCAGAAGAGGTTACTGTGTCCTCTCACGCCCTGTTTCTTTCCAATTGCTCCAGGGCTCCTTGATACTCGTCAACGCCCTGGGAACCTTTCGTCAGCATGCTTGCGTTCCTGAGAAGGCGCCTTTGC
Organism: Hyphomicrobiaceae bacterium; assembly: GCA_002919265.1. GTDB lineage: Bacteria > Pseudomonadota > Alphaproteobacteria > Rhizobiales > Hyphomicrobiaceae > ZC4RG25. The sequence goes on from PKEY01000040.1 coordinate 13,467, forward strand.
AATGGAGGAAGCCCCCGATGCCTTACAAGACCATCCTGATGCACCTGAACCACGCCGCTCGCGCCGCTCAGCTTTTGGACGCCGGGGTTCAGCTCGCCCGGGCGTTCGATGCCCACCTGATCGGGTTGCATGTGTTCCCTGCCTATCGGTTGCGTCCTCCCATTCCGCTGCCCATTGGCCAGGATATCCTCGGCAACATTGCAAGCCAGATCGAGGAGGAAACGAACAAGATCAAAGCCCAGTTCGACGAAGCAACCAAGCAGCAAACGTTCGTTTCCGAATGGCGGCGGGTAACGTCGGAGCGGGTCGACCCCGCTGATATCGTTCTTAACCATGCCCACGCCACTGATCTGGTGGTCGCGAATCAGGCCGATCCTAATTGGGACCTCTGCTCGATCCTGGATTTCCCGGACCGTCTGGCTATTGAGGCTGGCAGACCGGTGCTGGTCATTCCTAACGGCTACGTGTTTTCCAACATTCCCAAAACAATCACGCTCGCCTGGAAGAACAGCCGGGAGTCGGCGCGCGCTGCGTTTGACGCGCTGCCACTGCTGCAACGCGCCGAGCAGGTCCACGTCATTACGGTGCAGGAGGACGACACCTCGCCCGATTCCCCGGATGACCTCGAGATCGCAACGGCTCTCGATAGGCACGGCGTGAAAGTAACCGTTACGTTCGTGCCTGCTAGCTCCACCTCATCCGCCGAAGAAATCCATCGACGCGCCACGGAGCAATCGGAGCTGCTGGTCATGGGCGCCTATGGACAGTCGCGTTTCCGCCAATTCGTTTTCGGCGGTGTCACACGCCACATTCTTCAGAACATGAAGCTGCCGGTTCTGTTTTCTCATTGACGGACGGCAAAGGGGCACGGCAGGGCCAGAGCAGACGCGCTGCCGTGTCCACACCGGAGCTCCTAAGCGATCCCCTCCCGGTCACGGCAAGGCAGGAGCAAGCGCCTAAACGTTGGTTGTTGCAAAACGTTGACTGGGTCTGCCGAAGTCCCCTGCATCGATCCTGTAGCGTAAATCTTCTCCCGTGACATAATAGTGAGCAGACTGCCCAAGCAATCACCCACGTATTCGACAGTCGTCGGCGAAACGGGTGGGAGGAAAAATGCCCAAGTCATTCGTTCAAGCGGGTCGTTTGTCCGGCCGAGTATCTGAGACGCAAATACAGGTTCGACGTATACCTTTCGACGCGCCCTGGGATTGGCTTGCAGCCGGCTGGCGCGACCTGTGGGCCGCACCGCAGGTGAGCCTGACCTACGGGGCAGTGTTTGCTGTGACCGCAGTGTTTTTGGCCGCTGGATTATTCCAGTTCGGGCTGCAATCGCTCATTCTCGCATTGGCTGGTGGCTTTTTGCTCTTAGGTCCTTTGTTTGCCGTCGGGCTTTACGAAGTGAGCCGACGCCTGGAGGCGCGCAAGCCCGTCGCACTTCGCAACGTCGTGTGGGTCGGCCTTTCAGCACCCGGACAACTTGGGTTTTTCGGCGTTGTGCTGATGTTCGCCTACGCCGTTTGGCTCCAGCTCGCGTTCCTTCTATTCATGCTGTTCATGGGAGCGCGCGGGTTGCCGCCTGCCAGCGAGTTCGTGCCGACACTTCTCTTCACGCCGCATGGCCTCGGGTTGCTGGTCGTAGGAACGACAGTGGGCGGGGTGCTCGCCGCGATTATATTTTCCATTTCCGCCATTTCGGTGCCGCTGATGCTCACGCGGCCCGTTGATGCAGTGACGGCCATGGCGGCGAGCCTCGAGGCCGTTTACAAGAACCCGAAACCCATGGCCCTGTGGGCCGCCCTGATCGCCGGGTTCGTTGCCTTCGGCATCGCGACGCTGTCGGTGGGCCTGATTGTCGTCTTCCCGCTGATCGGACACGCGACGTGGCACGCGTTCCGCAGCCTTGTGGTGGATGCTCAGTAGTCGATCGGATCAGAGGTCAGTTTCGCTGCTTCGGCGGCGTGCCGATCTCGTCATCCTGCAGCGCGCGCCATGCGGCACCATCCAGATCCTCGAACTGATTGGTGTTCAGCGCCCACAGGAAGGCCGCAAGACCAAGCCCTCCGAGGAAGAGCGCAACCGGAATAAGCCAGGCAAGGGCTGTCATCTTCACACCTTCAGGCGCTTTGATCTCAGGCGAACGGCATTCGCCGTTACGGCAATGGACGAGCTCGACATGGCGATCGCGGCGATGAGCGGCGTCGCGTAGCCGGCCACGGCCAGCGGCACGAAAATCGTGTTGTAGGCCAGCGACAAGCCGAAGTTCTGCAGGGCCATGCGGTGAGACGCCTTGGCAACGGCAAGCGCCTCGACGACGCTCCCTAG
>PKEY01000024.1 GCA_002919265.1 Hyphomicrobiaceae bacterium
GCCGGGCCCGATCCGCGCGAGATGGCCAAGTCCGACCTTATCGTGATCTGGGGCACGAACCCAGTGAACACCCAGGTCAACGTGATGACGCACGCCATCCGGGCTCGGAAGGAGCGCGGAGCCAAGATCGTTGCCATCGACATCTACCGCAATGGCACAATGGAGCAGGCCGACCTGGCGCTTTGCCTGCGTCCGGGCACGGATGGCGCGCTCGCCTGTGCCGTCATGCACGTGCTGTTCCGCGACGGATACGCGAACTGGCCGTACATGGAGCGTTACACGGATTGTCCGCGCGAGCTGGAGGCGCACCTGAGAGCGCGGACACCGGAGTGGGCGAGTGCCATTACCGGGCTTTCGGTCGAGGAGATCGAAACATTCGCACGCATGGTCGGCACAACGCCGCGCACCTACTTCCGGCTCGGCTATGGCTTCTCACGCCAGCGCAACGGCGCAGTGAACATGCACGCAGCCGCATGCATCGCGTCCGTCACCGGGGCCTGGCTGCACGAGGGCGGTGGGGCATTCCATAACAACGGCGCGATCTTCCACTGGGACAAGACGATGATCGAGGGGCTCGATGTCCGCGATCCCAGTGTGCGTGTGCTCGATATGTCGCGCATTGGCCCCGTGCTGACGGGTGATCCCTACGACATCGGCGATGGGCCGCCTGTTACGGCGCTTTTCATTCAGAACATGAACCCGGTGCAGGTTGCGCCCGAGCAACGGCTCGTCAAGCAGGGCTTTATGCGCGAGGACCTGTTCGTTTGCGTGCACGAACAGTTCATGACGCCGACGGCCCAGATGGCCGACATCGTGCTGCCGGCCACCATGTTCCTCGAGCACGACGATATCTACCAAGCCGGCGGACAGCAGAGCATCTTATTCGGCCCGAAACTTATCGAGCCGCCGGGCGAGTGTCGTTCAAATCACGACGTCATCGTCGAGCTGGCCAAGCGCGTTGGCGCCAAACATCCTGGATTCGAGATGACGCCGCGCGAATTGATCGACTGGACGCTGCGCAAATCCGGCTGGGGCACGCTCGAAGAGCTCGAAGCAAAGAAATGGATCGATTGCCAGCCCGACTTCGAGACCTCGCACTTCCTCAACGGATTTGGCTATCCCGACGGGAAATTCCGTTTCCGGCCTAATTGGGCTGAGGTGCCGGTCGGGCGACGGCACGATTGGGGGCTGGCACATTTGCCGCCATCGCTGCCCGACCATTGGGACGTGAACGAAAAGGCGGATGAAAAGCACCCCTTTAAGCTCGCGACCTCGCCGGCGCGCAGCTATCTCAATTCGTCGTTCAACGAGATGCCTTCAAGCCGTGCCAGGGAAGGGCGCCCGCGGGCAAAGATCCACCCGGATGATCTCGCGGCGTTAGGCATCAGCGATGGTGCGCGCATCCGTATGGGTAATGAGCGCGGCGAAATCGCAATCCACGTAGAAGCTTTTTCGGGCGTGCAGCGGGGTGTTGTCATTGTCGAAAGCATCGCGCCGAATTCGGACTTTGAAGGCGAGGAAGGGATCAACACGCTGACAAGCGCTATTCAGGCAGCACCTTATGGGGGTGCGGCCTTTCACGATAATCACGTTTGGATCAAGCCGGCTTGATCGTGTGGAAGGATAGATCAGGCAATTGGCCTAGGAGCGCGCTGGGACCGCGCATCCGCTGACATTTCAAGGCTGGAACAGCAGTACTACTATAACGAGAAGCGGTGTCGGATCAGGGCGGGCTCTCCCGGAGAGCCCGCTTCTTTTTTGAGCGGACGTTAGCGACGCCGATCAGCCTAGCAAGAACGGTTTGCGCTCTTCGCTGAAGCCTGAAACCAAAATAACAAGACTGCGTTTTGGCTGACGCCGAGAATTTTCATGTCAACGACGGACACGAAACATCTGTTCCCCCGGCCTCAATCCACCCGGCCTGAGCATCAGGCGACCGGTCGGCATTATCCGGGCGAATGGGCACATCGGTTCGAGCTTTATCTGGATCAGGAACCGCGCCGTGCGGCGTTTTTCGGAACGCTGTTTGGTGTCTTCGTTTTGACAATGGTTATTTCTGCGGTTGTGAGGTTCAGCTCATAGAAAAGCCTCCTGGCATGGCTTAACCAGACGAGGTGAGGGGCTCCGCCTGGCCAATTGTCTATAGCTTCATAGTGGGCTCACTCATGTCATTGCAAAACAAAGTCGCAATCGTTACCGGCGGTAATAGCGGGATCGGACAGGCCATAGTTCTCGATCTGGCGCGGCAAGGGGCGGCTGGTATCGTCATCGACTACGTGGTCCATCCTGAAGCAACAGTCGAGTTGGAGAAAGAAATTGTCAAACTCGGCGGTCGAGCCATTGGCGTCGATGCAGATGTCAGCAAGATTGAGGACTTGCAGAAGCTTGTCGACGCCGCAGTGAAAAATTTCGGCCGACTCGACATCATGGTGAACAACGCCGGAATTGAAACGCGCACATCTGTGCTTGATACGACCGAGGATCAATACGACAAGGTACTAAACATCAACCTCAAGAGCGCTTTTTTTGGCACTCAGGTTGCTGCCAGGCAGATGATCAAGCAGGGCGGGGGCGGCCGAATCATCAATATCACGTCGGTGCATGAGGATTGGCCCATGCCTGGCAATACCGCCTACTGCCTTTCCAAAGGCGGGATGCGAATGCTCACGCGCACAGCCGGTGTTGAGCTTGCGCCTTACAATATCCTCGTCGTGGGCGTCGGTCCGGGGGCCGTGGAAACTCCGATCAATCTCAGCACGATGCATGATCCAGCAAAACTCCAAAAGCTGAATTCGGCCATTCCTCTCGGCCGCATGGCGCGCCCAGAAGAAATTGCGAGTGTTGTGGCTTTTCTTGCCGGCGACGGGGCAAGCTATCTTACCGCCACCAGCATTTTCGTGGACGGCGGTCTTATGCAAAGCAGTGTCGGGCTTTAGCGGATCTGTCGGTATGGACAAGCATTTCGACGTCATCATCATCGGCAGCGGTGCCGGCGGTGGCACTCTGGCACGTCATCTCGCGCCGTCCGGAAAAAGCATCCTTATCCTCGAACGCGGAGATTGGCTTAGACGGGAAGCCCTCAACTGGGACGCAACGGCAGTTTTTCGGGAAAACCGCTACATTTCGCCCGATACCTGGTACGACCATAACGGCCGACCATTTCAACCGCAGGTTCATTATTTTGTCGGCGGCGCCACGAAGATGTTCGGCGCTGCCCTATTTCGTCTGCGCCGCGAGGATTTCGGAGAGCTTCGCCATTACGACGGAGTTTCACCTGCCTGGCCGATCAGCTACGAGGATTTAGAGCCGTACTACACCAAAGCGGAGCAGATGTATCACGTGCACGGATTGCGCGGCCAGGATCCGACCGAGCCGCCGGCCAGTGCTCCCTATCCGTGTCCGCCAGTATCTCAAGAGCCGCGCATTCAGCAGCTTTTCGAGGACATGGCCGGAGCCGGCTACCATCCATTCCCGGCGCCTAGCGCGATCATGCTGGACGAAAGCAATATGGCGTACAGCACCTGCATCCGGTGCCAAACCTGCGACGGGTTTCCCTGCTTGGTTCATGCCAAATCAGATGCAGAAGTCGTAGCAGTACGGCCGGCGTTGGAATTTCCCAACGTGACGCTCATTCGTAACGCGCAGGCGCTCAGGCTCGAAACCAATCCATCCGGCACGTCGGTGACTTCGGTGGTGGCAGAGGTGGGGGGCGAGGTGGACGTCTTCCGCGGAGATATCATTGTCGTATCGTGTGGCGCGGTGAACAGTGCCAAGCTGCTACTGATGTCAGCCAACGACAAACATCCCAATGGCCTCGCCAACGGGTCGGATCAGGTCGGGCGGAACTACATGTTTCATAACAGCCAGGCTGTGCTCGCGCTTTCCCTTGAGCCCAATCCGACCATGTTCCAGAAGACGTTGGCCATGAATGACTTCTATTTCGGAACGGATGGATTTGATTTTCCTATGGGCAATATCCAGATGATGGGAAAATCCCAAGGTACGATGTTCCGGGGAGAGAAGCCTATAGAAACCGCCCTTCTTCCCATGCGGTTACTCGACGATATCGCTTATCACTCCGTTGATTTTTGGCTCACAACCGAAGATCTGCCGGATCCAAATAATCGAGTGACCGTGGATCGGACCGGGAAGGTGACCCTCAGTTACACACCGAATAACCAGGTGCCGGCGCGGAAGCTTTATGAGAAGCTCAAATCAATCTTGGGGCATCTCGGCATGCATCCAGACCACCTGATTCCACGTCAGGCCTACATGAAAACCGAAATTCCCATCGCGGGATGCGCGCATCAGGCCGGCACATGCCGTTTTGGCCGCGATCCAAAGACATCCGTTCTTGACATCAATTGCAAAGCCCACGAGCTCGACAATCTGTATGTCGTCGACACAAGCTTTTTCGTCAGTATTGGTGCTGTCAATCCTTCGCTGACGGCGATTGCAAATGCGCTCCGGGTAGGCGATCATTTGTTGGAGCGACTTCGGTAAGCTCAGGGTGAAACGAACTATTCAAGCATGGCTCAGTGGATTCAAGCTCCTCTGGCCTGTAGCTGAACCTGCCAGATCACGGTATCGCAAAGGATAAAAAGAACGTCGTTTCGGAGTCCACCAAACGTGAAATTGGCTACACCCGGCGCCATGATCTCACCAAGCAGGTCACCTTCCGGGCTGAACACCTGCACACCGGTTGCTGAGGATGTGTAAACGCGGCCTTCGCTATCTACTTTGATGCCGTCCGGAAATCCGGGCGCGACAACGGCAAAGAGCCTCTCATTCCGCAGGTGTCGACCTGCGTGAACGTCGAATGCGCGAACATGATGAGGCAGTCCGACAAAATAGGTTCCCGGTGTCTGGTTGGCACCTGAATCGGTGACGTAAAGCACCGACTCATCTGGCGAGAAGGCAAGCCCATTCGGCTTGTTGAAGTTGTCAGCAACCACGGTGGTTTCACCGCTAATGGGGTCATGACAATAGACGTACGCGCCGACCTCGGGCTTACCCTTGAAGCCCTGGAGTTCGCCATAATTGGGATCGGTGAACCAGACTGTCCCGTCGCTCTTTACTACGACGTCGTTCGGGGAGTTGAAGTGGAATCCCCGCCAATGATCGACGACAGTTTCGACTGTACGGGTTTCAAAGTTCATACGGCTTATGCGGGCTGGTATCTGGTGATATCCCTGTTCGCAGATCACGAGGCGTCCTTCCCTGTCGAGCGTCATGCCATTGGCCATGTTCGAAGGAAACTGAACCGTCTCGGGTGCCTCAGCACGAAAAGGAAAGTCATCGTTTTCGAGCCGTACGCGCTTGATCGCAATATTCTTGGGCCCAGGCTCGGGAAGAGTCGTGAAATATAAGGCATGCTCGCCAGGGACATAGACAGGGCCCTCATGCGCATTGGTCTCGATCAGTAGAGCCCGTCGAAAGTTGGATCCCAGCACCTGCCGAAATTCGTTTCGATATACGGCATACGATTCGCCGTCCTGTGCCATTTCTCCAATCTCCTTATTCCTTCTTCCAAGATAGAGAACTTTCGAAAATCACCGACCAAGCGTTTGGTTGACAGATTGCAACGTTCGGGCGGGCGCGGCGGGAACAAAATTTGACCATACTCGCTTATTCGTCATCACGCCAAAATCGCCTCTGACGGTAAGAGGTTCCTTATGGTGGATGCAATTCGGAACGCTGAGTTTTCGTTGAGAGGACCGCGTGCTCTTCTCGTTAAACCTCCTGGCCGGCAGATCTTTCAAATAACCTTAATGAATTGTGGCGGAGTCTTCCATTCCTCGCTGACGCTCTTGAAGAAACCGTTTCTGTCCTCCTCAGAACAAAGATGGCGTTGGGATCAATGAGACCGCATTTGAGTTTCATCGACGTGCTTCAATTAGGGCACAAGGCTTGGTCGTGAAACGAAATCTTGCTCGTCGATTGCATGTAGCTGGGGCGTGCTCGCCCCTCGCAATATTTGTGAGTGCTTGTAATGCGATCGCGAGCCCTGTTCTAGATCCCAAAGGTCCAATAGCAGCGGCCCAAACACAGCTTCTACTGGACGCTGTGGCTATCATGATGATCGTCATCGTGCCGGTCTTCATCATGGCTGCCCTATTCACGTGGCGTTATCGGGGCACTAACCGAAATGCGCGTTACGCGCCAAACCTTGCCTATTATTGGCCGGTAGAAATACTAATCTGGGGCGTGCCGGCAGGGATAATATTCTGGCTCGGTTTACATCTCTGGAGTGCCACTCATCGGCTCGATCCATACAAGCCGATTGATCCAGAAGTTCCTCCATTACGGGTCGAAGCGGTGGCGCAAGACTGGAAATGGCTCTTTATCTATCCCGAACAAGATATTGCCGTCGTCAACGAGCTGGTTTTCCCGGCAGGTCGCCCGTTAGCCCTCAGAATTACGTCGGACACAGTAATGAATTCTTTCATGATCCCTGGGCTGGGTGGGCAGATCTATGCCATGGCCGGTATGCAAACGCGCCTGCATCTTCTTGCCGATGAGCCGGGCGAGTTCTGGGGGCGCAACGTCCAATATAGTGGCCGAGGATTTGCCGACCAGCAATTTCGGGCGATCGCAACCACAACTGAGGGCGAGTTCGGGGCTTGGGTAGAAAAGGTAAAAGCATCAACCCAGATGCTAGATGCGACGACTTATGAGCAACTCGCAAAGCCGAGTGTGAAAGTACCAGTGACGTATTATTCAGGCGTTCAGCCCGGTCTTTTTGACAGCATCATAGCGAAATGGCACGGCGACGGGAATCACCTTCACGCTCAGGTAACCGGCACAGAACAGGCTAGGTAAGGGCAATCGAATATGTTGGGACGGTTAACCATCGATGCCCTTCCTTTCTATAGCGCCATCGCTGCCGGCGGAGCTGCAGTCACCGTGCTTGGAGCACTTTCAGTTGTAGGACTTATCACCTACTTCAGGGCGTGGCGCATCGTGCTATTCGACTGGGTGTCGAGCCTCGACCACAAGAAAATCGGCATCATGTACGTGATGCTGGCTCTCGTGATGTTGATGCGCGGCTTCATCGATGCAGCTATGATGCGAAGTCAGCAAGCCATTGCTTTCCGCAGCGACGGCTATCTGCCCGCAGAGCACTTTGATCAAATCTTCTCGTCCCACGGCACGATCATGATATTTTTCATGGCGATGCCATTCCTGTCTGGCCTTATTAATCACATCATGCCGCAGCAGATAGGGGCGCGGGATGTAGCCTTCCCTTTCATGAACGCGGTTAGCCTTTGGCTTACAGCGGCTGGCGCCGGTCTCGTCCTTATTTCGCTTGTTATCGGTAAGTTCTCAACGGCCGGCTGGACGGGCTATCCGCCGTATTCAGGCATCGAATACAATCCGGGTGTCGGTGTCGACTATTGGCTCTGGGCCGTGCTCATCGCAGGTGTCGGCTCCACGATGAGCGGCATCAACTTTCTGGTGACCATCCTCAAGTGCCGGGCTCCGGGCATGCACCTTTTTCGCATGCCACTTTTCAGCTGGACAGTCTTGGTGACCAGCGTTCTGATGATCTTTGCTTTTCCGGCGCTGACTGTCGCTTGTGGCTTGCTCGCGGTCGACCGAATTTTCGGAACGCATTTTTTTACAAACGCCATGGGCGGCAACATGATGCACTACATCAACCTATTTTGGTTGTGGGGACATCCTGAGGTCTACATTCTCATTCTGCCTGCCTTCGGCGTTTTTTCCGAAGTTGTCGCCACCTTCAGTCAGAAGCGGTTGTTTGGATATACGTCGCTGGTGTTGGCAACTATGGCAATCGGCCTTTTGTCCTTCACCGTATGGTTGCACCATTTTTTCACGATGGGCCCGAGCGCGGACGTTAATTCGTTTTTCGGCATTATGACAACGATTATCGCCGTTCCAACCGGCGTTAAAGTGTTTGACTGGCTGCTGACGATGTACCGGGGTCGAATCATTTTTAAACCCCCAATGCTCTTCACAATCGGTTTCCTGGTGACGTTCGTTATCGGCGGCCTTTCAGGAGTTCTTCTGGCGCTGCCTCCCGTCGATTATGCTATGCATAATACGACTTTTTTGGTAGCGCACTTCCATAACACGATCATTCCGGGCGTTCTGTTCGGTTATTTGGCCGGCTATATGTTCTGGTTTCCGAAAGCGTTCGGCTTCAAGCTGAACGAGACATGGGGTGCGCGTTCTTTCTGGTGCTGGATTATCGGATTTTATTTGGCCTTCATGCCACTCTATGTGCTTGGCCTAATGGGCATGCCCCGGCGCATGGAGCACTATGATATAGCTGCGTGGCAACCGCACCTGATTGTTGCGGCGGTTGGTGCCTTTATCATCTTCCTTGGCATTGTTTGCCTCGCTATTCAACTTGTGGTCAGCATTAGGGATCGTGCTAATGCACGTGATTTGACAGGTGATCCTTGGAATGGCCGAACGCTCGAGTGGGCAACGTCCTCTCCGCCGGCACTATACAACTTCGCTATCCTGCCGAATGTGCAGAGCGTTGATGCTTTCTGGGACATGAAGCACCGGGGCGTAGCCTATCAGCGGCCCGAACGCTACGTCGACATTGCGTTGCCAAAGAATACTTTCATTCCCGCGACGGTCGGCGGCGCGGCTTTTGTGTTTGGTTTCGCCGTGGTCTGGTACATTTGGTGGCTCGCCGCAGTAGCCTTCGCGGTAATCCTTGTCGCCATCATCATTCGCAGCTCCGATGATGAAACTGAGGTCATTCTGCCTGCAATCGAGGTGAAAGCCATTGAGGAGGCGCGATTTCGTGAAATGGAGGCCGCCTCAAAGAACGAAATGGCCAGTGATCCCGGCTTCGCGGGAGAGTCCGTATTGGAGGCGACATCGTGACTGCAGATACTTTGGGCACGGTCGAGATGGCCGCCTTACCGACCTCAGATACTCAAAAATATGAAGATCGAGCCTTTGGTTTCTGGATTTATCTGATGAGTGACGCAATTATTTTTGCGTTGCTATTTGCGACCTATCTGGTGATGCTCGGTAACACTGCGAGAGGTCCAACAGGGCAACAACTCTTCAGTCTCGAACACGCTGCCGCTGAGACAGCAGTCTTGCTGCTGAGCAGCGCGACGTTCGGCTTTGCGTCTGTCGCATTTGCTCAGGCCAGCCGCCCGGGTGTCATCCAATGGCTGAGTGTGACTGCAGTGCTGGGTCTCGGTTTCCTGTTGCTCGAGTATCAGGAATTCAGCGGCATGATCGCTAAAGGTGCCGGGCCTGATAGAAGCGGGTTTCTTTCCGCTTTCTTTGCGCTTGTCGGCACGCACGGTTTGCATGTCAGTGCTGGTATCATCTGGATCCTTGTGATGATCGGCCAGGTTCTGACCAAAGGCCTGACAAGGCCCGTGGCCTCTCGTGTCATGCGGCTCGGTCTTTTTTGGCATTTCCTCGATATCATTTGGATCGGGATTTTCTCGGTCGTGTATCTGCCGGGGCTAGTTTGAGCATGGATGCTTCAGGTCTCCCAGTCGAACGGAGCCGCAGACCTTATCTCATTGGTCTGGGTCTGGCCTTTATTCTCACCGCCATTCCATTTGCGCTTGTCGCTGCTGGCACTCTGCCGCGAATAAGCACTTTAGTTATCATCGCCATCACCGCGATCGTGCAAGTTTTGGTGCATCTCAGGTTCTTTCTTCACATAGGGTTCCACTCCACGCCGTTTGAGAACCTCGCTGCGATGGCGTTCGCCGGCATACTGATCGTCTTTATGGTCGGGGGGACTCTCTGGATCATGTTTGATCTCCATCATCGGATGATGATGTGAGGAGGAGATCACTACCGATGGAATGGCTGGCCAATGATGCGCTGCCGACGCTGGCACGAATGTTCATTGTTTGGATTTTCCCCTTTAGCTTTCTAGACAAGATCATCAATTGGGATAATGCGCTCAAGCAAGCTTATTCAGGCTGGCTGCCCGGTGGACCGGTTCTTCTTGTCCTGGCGATGGTGGTCGAGTTAGTGACGCCAATAATGATCTTGTTCCACTATTACGATGGCATCGCCGCCTTCATTCTTGCAGGATATTGCGTCGTCACCGGCGTCGTTTATCACAATTTTTGGAGTTACTCGCGTTTCTGGTCTCCTGACAGCGAGGGCTATCCGCACGTTTGGGAATTTTTCAAGAACTTCGCCATTGTAGGCGGGTTAATATTTATCATGTACGCGAGCGGGTTCATTCAAGCGACAGAAAGGGAGGTTGAGAGAATTGCGAGTTTGATATGACAGCATCTGTCTGAACTACCGGGCGCGGTTATGTCGAAAGTGGCTGCGAAACTATCCTATTGGCATGTCTGGGCCGACGAGCAAGGCGTGACTCACCAGACACGTTGTGCGCTGTCTGCCTTCCAGTTCGCGAGTGTGGGTGGAAGAGCGGAGCCGCAGTGGAATGATCAACTCCTCTCAGGAATGGCCTGCCTGCAATTCACAGTGCTGCCGGTCGGCTGGAGGGGAGATTGGCACAAGAATCCCGCGCCCCAATGGATTGCCGTGCTGTCCGGACGATGGTTTGTCGAAACGATGGACGGAACACATGTCGAAATGGGACCGGGTGAAGTTTCCTTCGGTGGTGATCAGGACGCGACGCCAGATGCACAAGGTCGAGTAGGGCATCGTTCAGGTACCGTAGGCAATGAGCCTTGTGCGCTCTTAATCGTCCAGCTTGAGGCAAGCACATGGGCTGCCGCGAAGCCTGGGATCTTCAAATAGGAAAGCATCAGTAAAATGGCTGTATTGCGCGTAATCGGGCTCAGCGTCACAGTTGCCGATCTATCGCGTACGGCCGCCTTCTATCGCGACATACTTGAGCTAGAAACTGCACCTGAGCGAGTATTTTCGGACCCCGCCTGGAACAGCCTTCTCGGCCTTGCTAGCGAAACCACCACGCGCGCTGTCGACGTTCTCGTTGGGCGTCAAACGGTTGAACTCAGAAGCTTCGAACCTCCCGGTCAATTATATCCTGCGATACGCGCCTCGAATGATCAATGGTTTCAGCATTTAGCGCTTGTCACCAAGGATATCGAGAATACGTGGGAGCGTCTGAGAAATAGAGGCCTTAAAGATGAAATAACAAAAGGCAGGCCGGTACGGTTGCCACCCAACACGGGGAGGGTCACCGCATTCAAGTTCCGCGATCCGGAAGGGCACCCACTCGAGTTGATCTCCTTTCCACCGGGTGTTGGCTCGGACATTTGGCGGGATGGGCGCGGAGAAGGCATTCTCGGCTGCGATCACACGGCAATCTCCGTAATGGATCTGGATCGGAGTCTCCACTTCTATATCGCCTTGCTTGGGTTCCGGATCACCGATCGTTCGCTAAATCACGGTCCTGAGCAAGATCGGTTGGACGACCTGACGGCATGCGAAGTCGATGTCGTCGCGCTCGAGCCCGCAACAGCTTCAACGCCACACGTCGAGCTCTTGCATTATAGGAAGCCGCGAGGTCAAACCTTGCAATCGGGCATTCAGGCGAATGATGTAGCTTCAGTTCGACAGTATTACGAAGTTGACGATCTTGGCGCTCTTGTCGAGCGTCTTACCTCCCGGCACGAAATTTTTGTTTCTCCGGGCATAGTGAAGTTGAAGGACGGTCGAGCAGCATCTGCGGTCCGCGATCCTGACGGACACATGATTCTGCTGGTGGAGTAACAAGCTACCCTTAACCCAGAAGGGGTTTGATGCAATGCCATTCAAGGTCCAGGTCGGTCCCCCACAGATTTCAATTCACCATGGGCAAACAGTGTTGATCACAGAGCTTGATGGCCAAATCAATTGGCCCAGTGATCGTGGCCTATATTTCAACGACACCCGCGTCCTCAGCAGCTGGAGGATCTACGCCAATGGCGAGCCATGGGAGCTGCTGACGGGCGGTGCCACGACCTATTACACCTCAGAAGTCCATCTTACCAACCGGGCCATCACGACCGAGGACGGTACCATTCCCCCTCACACACTCGGCCTTGTTATAAGCCGATCAATTGAAGGCGGCATGCATGAGGACATCGATATAACCAATAACGGTGCGAAACATGTGCGCTTTCAGCTTGAAATTGCGATGCGTTCAGATTTTGCGGATATTTTTGAGGTCAAATCCGGAAACATCGTCCGTCGTGGTCGCATCACTACGGAATGGCTCGTATCAAAGCAGCAACTGAAGACCACCTACCACAATGCTGATTTCGTGCGGTCCATAACGGTCTCGTTCCGGAACAGCCTGACCAAAGGAGTTCACGCCAACGGCCGCTTGAGTTTCGAGGTTTCTTTGGCCCCGGGTGAAGCCTGGCACGTCTGTCTCACTTATTCGCTGGCCGATGGTGATAGCGAGTACGCTGCTCCCCATGAGTGCGTTTTCGACAGTCACAAGTTACAGCATGCTCAAACTCTTGAGGACTGGCTGGAGACTGTTCTGAAGATCAGCGCGAGTAACGATGATTTTTGCCGCCTTTATCGGCAAGCGCTGGAAGACATGGCCGCGCTTCGACTTCCAATTGGCAACACCGGCTCAGACCACATGGTCTTCATGCCTGCAGCTGGCTTGCCCTGGTTCGTTGCGCCTTTCGGCCGGGACAGCCTTATCGTGTCGCTACAGAACATACTGATCTATCCTGGATTCGCACGGGGGGCGCTTGAGGTCTTGGGTTCTCTGCAGGCAACAGAGATGGATGATTACCGCGACGCCGAGCCTGGCAAAATACCTCATGAATTGCGTCGTGGCGAGCTCGCGCATTTCAAGCTGATACCGCATACGCCCTATTATGGGACAGCTGATGCAACTCCGCTTTATCTTATTACACTGCATGCTGCGTGGCGGGCCACAGGTGACCGGGAATTTGTCGAGCAAAAGTTGGAAATAGCTGAACGCTGCCTTGCCTGGATTGATCATTACGGCGACCGGGATGGAGACGGCTTTCAGGAGTATCAGACGCGATCTCCCGTCGGCTATGAGAACATGGGGTGGAAGGATGCCGGCGATGCCGTTGTCTACCCGGATGGGTCGCTGGTGAAAGGGCCGAAAGCGCTTTGCGAATTGCAGGGATATGTTTATGACGCTTGGCTACGTATGGCCGAAATTTTTGATGAGTTGGAGAAGCCGGATCGGGCGAAAGAATTGCGGGCAAAGGCCAACAGGTTGTTCGATCAATTCAATGAGAAGTTCTGGGATGACGATCTTGGCTTCTATGCTTACGCGCTCGATGGAGAGAAAAAGAAGGTCCTGACAGTCGCCTCCAACCCAGGGCATTGCCTCTGGTCCGGCATCGTTCCGCCTGATCGGGCGGCCAAGGTCGTCCAAAGGCTGATGGCGCCGGATATGTGGTGCAAGTGGGGTATTCGCACGCTATCGGCCAAAAACCTCGCATTCAATCCCTACAACTACCAGAATGGGTCAATCTGGCCACACGACAACGCCATTATCGCGATGGGCTTCCGAAGGTATGGATTTGATGCCGAAGCATCCCAGGTTGCCCGCGCAATCAGCGAAGCTGGCAGCCACTTCCTCCTCAATCAGCTTCCTGAACTCTACACGAGCTCGGTAGGTCAAGAACCTCTGTTCCCGATTCAGTATCTTGGTGCAAACGTGCCGCAGGCGTGGGCGGCCGGTTCGGTCTTTATGTTGATGCAGACCATGCTCGGGTTTATGCCCGATGCCCCGCGAGGCAAGCTCTACGTCGATCCTGATCTTCCGACATGGTTGCCGGATCTCACGGTAACTGACCTCCGTCTCAATCAGCACAAATTCGACATTCGCTTCTGGCGCGAAGGCGATAAAACGAAATTTGAGGTGTTAAGAGGCGAGAAGAATATGGTCGAATACTGTCCCATAACTGATCAATTCGATCGGCTTAAGACGCAAGGGGTGTAAAGCGCCAGGGTTGCCGGAATGAAGCTTATATCCGCATCGTAATCGGCCGGAGTTTTGCTAGTGACAATGGACAACGCCTTTGGAGCGGTCCATATGGCAGCATTGACCTGGTGGGGAATTCTTCCTGCACCCGCCGCCATGAGCTAAAGCGCAAGAAATAACGGTCGCAAAAATAATCATTGCAGTGAGAATAGTTTTCATTACACGCCCTGTGCCTATGTGCGTCTCAAAGGTTTTGAAGCGGCTATAAATTTCGATCCGCAATATGAAGCGCGCTGATTAAGTGAATCAAGCCGGTGAAGATTGGTCGCAGTCATGTAACGAGTGTGAACAGTGAGGCGCTAGTGGGGCTGAGGTGGACGGCTCAGGCGCGGACTGCCGAACCACTTGAAAGGGGAATGCAGGTCAAGTTCAACACTGTTGGAGAACAATGTGAGCAACAGCCACGAGGTCAAGTGTGGCGGCATTGGTTGCGCGGAGGAGAGGTTTGAATCGCACACCCTTGGGTGTGGGAGGTGGTTGCGGGGGCAGGATTTGAACCTGCGACCTTCAGGTTATGAGCTATAAATACGTCTTTCCGCCTGTTTCCACGTTTATCCACGTCGAACCATACATCTTTGATTTCCGCGCAGTTTTTGAATATTGTCCTTCCACGTCGTTCCGCGTGTTTGCTGTCACGGTGGTTACCAGGTGGTTACCCGTGGTTACCCGGTGGTTACCGGATCAGCAAGTGTGACGGCGAAGGAGAAGGGACCAGGGCGGTGGGGACGCCATGCCTATGATAAAGCTGACACGCCGAAGCGTGGCCGCGATTGAACCCTCAAGCGTGCGCATGTTCTATTGGGACACGGACCTTGCTGGCTTCGGATTACGAGTTGAGCCAACAGGCCGGAAAAGCTGGGTTGTGGATTACAGGCCCGGCGCGGGCGGCAGAAACGTCGTAAAGCGGCGCTTGACGCTGGGAACGGTTCAAGAGCTGTCACCCGAGGATGCAAGGAAGCGAGCGGCTGACATATTGGCGGCGGTGCGCCTCGGTAGCGACCCGGTATTAGAACGCAAAAAGGAGCGGGCAATCCCGACCTTCCGGGAGTTCGCCGCCACATTCCTGAAAGACGAGGCGGGTCGGCTAAAGCCAAATACGCTGCGGAATTACACGAGCTATATCCGCAAGCACCTTAATCCCGCGTTAGGCTCCATTCAGCTCGATAAAATTGCACCCGCCGATGTCGCAAAGCTGAAGTCGTCGCTCGTGCCCTTCCAGCCTTCCGATTTTGACAATCTAATCCTTGAGCGCAATATTGAGGGCCGATGCGGCTACGCCTTGTGCCCCCGCGAGCACCGAAAGGAAGATCCCAAGGCCAAGTACCGGATCGTTTGGGGGCCGAAGGGCAGCGGTCCGAACGGACGGGGTCGGGATATAACGGTCGTTCCAAGGGAGAAACTAGAGATGTGGTGCTCCGACGAGTGCGCAGAGCGGGCCATGTACGTGCGCG
>PKEY01000096.1 GCA_002919265.1 Hyphomicrobiaceae bacterium
GACAGCATCAACAGTCTCGCCGCTTGCGGTTCCAAGCCAACTTCGAGCGGTTCGCACCATATCCGGTGTCAGGACCACGGTCTCTTTGGGCGGCAAACCTGCGAATGCTTCATCGGTGGTGCCCGCCTCGGGCGTCACGCCGATGATATGAAACAGTCCCACTGCGCCGAATGAAGCCGCAGCGGCGCCGAGCGCTTTCATCCGGTCCTCGGTCGCGAATTGCTGAAGTCCATTGACCGCGACGACCCGATTTCCGGCGGTGCGGCCAATCCAGGCGCCCAGCACCGGCCAGAAGGCGTCCAGGCTCCGAAGGCGTTCGGAAAGGCGGGTTGTATCGATGAGCAATATGGCGCGCCGGTTCTCCGGTAAGTGGAGCCCGTATCGTGGTGCTCGGCCTATGATCGCACAGGCAATATCGAGAAAGTCGCCATAGCGATTGGTGCGTGCGCCGAGCACTGAATTGCAGAATGCGACGGCATTTGACTCGCCCCAAGCGACATCGACACCAAGGGGCGGCCTATGCCCTGCTTGATAGGGCGAGCAAGTCCAGGTGGGCTTGCAGCCCAGAGCCTCATAAGCCCGCATCAGACGCAGCGCCATCGTTCGCCGGTGACTGTCCAGCTTCACGCGGTTTGGGTGCAGCAAGTCAAGCGCGCCGACATTCAAGGTGGACGGCACCGCTACGCGGCCACCTTGTTCAACAAGGCGTTCTGCGAACAGCACGCCGCTGTCGCCGTGATAAAGACAGCCGTCGATATGCGCTGAGTGGATGGGGATAAGGCAATCAGCACCGAGAAGGCTTCCTGCCTCAGCCACGATGCGCATGGCCATCGCGCGCGCAGGCCCTTGTGCCCCAGCCGCGATTTCGCGCTCCTCAGAGGTCAAACGCATCGGTGCTCTCGACAGTTTGGAACAGTCTTGGATAATCCGGTGTAAGGCTGGCAGCAACTCGCGGATCGGGGTCCATGCCGCATAATCCGAAACTCTTGTTCTTCGCCGGATCAGCCCGCGAGGGCTCTTACAACAAGCGGCTTGCGCAGCTCGCCGCTCATATCGCGGATGCGAATGGCCTGGCGGCAACGTTTGCGGACTTGGGCGACTACCCAATGCCAATTTACGATGGCGATTCCGAAGTCCGCGACGGCGTGCCGGAAAACGCGCGCAAGCTCAAGGCGCTGATCCTCGTTCACGACGGCGTCTTCATCGCTGCTCCAGAATATAACGCCTCCATCACGCCGCTGCTCAAGAATACGCTCGATTGGGTGTCGCGTGTTAGGGAGGAAGGCGAGCCCACGCTGCAGGTGTTCAAGACGCGGGTGTTTGCAATTGGCTCTGCGTCTCCGGGCAGATTTGGCGGCGTGCGGGGCCTCATCACCTTGCGTCAGGTGCTTGCGGTTGGACTGCAGGCGCTCGTCCTGCCGGACCAAGTTTCCATCCCCAATGCCGAAAGAGCGTTCGACGAAAAGGGTCACCTCAAGGACAAGGCCCAGCAGGATCACTTGAAAACGGTGGTGAGCAAACTCGCCCGGGCCGCCAAAGTGCTGAACGGGCAGTGACAAAGGTGCCGCGTGAACTTGTGAGGAGCTTGCAGCGCGTGGTAGACGGCTGCTCGATCTGACGTATCGGCCGGCATATTCTGGAGAGAGCATGGCGGAGCAAAGCGCTACGCGCGAGGAAATCAAGAACGCCCTGATCGTTGCGCTTGACGTGCCGAGCTACGAAGACGCGTCCGCTATCGTCAGCGAATTGGGCGATGCCGTTTCCTTCTACAAAATCGGCCTAGAGCTTCTGTTCGATGGCGGGTTGCGCCTTGCTCATGAGCTGCGGGACGCCGGCAAGCTCGTGTTCCTCGACATGAAGCTTCTCGATATCGGCAATACGGTTGAGAAAGCGGTGAGGAACATTGCAAGGCTCGGCGTGAACTATCTCACGATTCACGCCGTCGATGGAAAAACCCTGCGCGCTGCGAAGGAGGGCAAAGGTGCGAGCGAACTGAAGCTCCTCGGCGTGACGGTTCTGACAAGTCTGACGAAAGAGGATCTTGCGGAGCAAGGAATATCTGAGAGCCCGCAAGAGCTTGTCCTGCGTCGGGCACGTATGGCTCACACAATCGGTATCGATGGTGTGATTGCGTCAGGTTTGGAGGCACGGGCGATACGAGAAGCGGTCGGCAGCGATTTTACGATTATCACACCGGGCATCCGGCCCGTCGGCAGTGCCGCGAACGACCAGGCACGGGCGATGACGCCACGCGACGCGATCCTTGCTGGCGCCAATCATCTCGTTGTGGGGCGGCCGGTTTTGAACGCGCCGGATCGCAAAATGGCAGCGCTCGCCATTCAGGACGAAATCAGAGACGCATTTTCAACACTGAAGCAATAAGGGGAACCAGCCATGCCCAAGGGCTATGTCATTGCACGCGCCATCGTCACCAATCCGACAGCCTGGGCCCAGTATGCGGCCAAGGCCAGCGAGGCCATGAAAATTTACGGAGGAAAGCCGCTGGTTCGCGGCGGCAGGGTGGAGGTGACCGAGGGTGAAGGGCGGGCCCGCAACGTCGTAATCGAGTTTGAAAGCTTCGAAGCCGCGCGGAAATACGCTCATTCGCCTGAGTATGCGGAAGCCCGCAAATTGCGCGAGAGCGCGGGGGTCATCGACATCGTCGTTGTCGAAGGCGCCGAGTAAGTCGCTCTGTCGCGAGCGGTTGATCGAAAATTCGCTAGCCTCGCCGTCATTTTTGAACGGCGAGGCTTTCCTTTTGCCACTAAGCCATCGACCGAACGGTTAAACGGGCCGATTACGACTGGCTCGTCCAACGCGGCGCGATGCGCTCGCCAGGTATGAGGTCGTAAGGATCCTTCCAGCCCGGAATCGCCTTCATTCGCTGTGTCCAAGCGTAGATATTTTTGTGTGACGTTTCGAAATCGTAGCCAAGTTCAGTCGACGGATAAAACAGGTAGCCGGCAATGGAAAAGTCCGCGATCGTTGGCTCCTCACCCAAAAGGTAGGGCGTCTTCGATAGATGTTCGTTAACGACGCTGAGTGCGCCATCGATGCGCATTCTGAGAAAGGCAAGAACTGCAGGATCAGGCGGCTGCGGCATGAAACAACGCTGGAAGCGGTACGTCGCGAGATAGCTCGTGAACTTGTGGTTATCGAACAAAATCCAGCGCAGTGCCTCGTATCGCTGCTCGTCGCCCTTCGGAGCAAATTTTCCGGTTTTGTCAGCCAACCAGGTCAAAATTGCCCCTGACTGGGTCAGCCGCTTGTCGTCCACCTCGAGGACCGGTACCTCGCCCATGGGATTGACGCGGGCGCGCCACTCGGGATCGCGCGTGGCTCCGGCCATGTAATCGACGAATACCGGCTCCCATTCGATGCCGGCGCAGTTGAGATACAAAGCAACCTTGTAGGCGTTGCCCGACTGGGCGAAACAGTGGAGACGGTAAGTCGGCATGCGCATCCTCTGTTGTGACGCTTGGTGGTCGAAGCAGGGCCAATCGTCGGTAGCGTCCAAAGGTCGGTACGTCGCCAACACACGGCGATGAGCGAGCCGTCGGCAAATTCAAAGACGGTGTGCGCTGACCTTTGCGGAGTGCGTGGACGGACTTTGGGTAGCCCCGGAGCCTTGGCTCCGGAGCTTGCCTCACTTCATCGTTGGAATGACGAATTCGGCGCCTTCCTTCACGCCGGACGGCCAGCGGGAGGTGACCGTCTTTGTCTTGGTGTAGAACCGGATGCTGTCCGGGCCGTGCTGGTTCAAATCACCGAACGCGGAACGCTTCCAGCCGCCGAAGGTGTAATAAGCCAGCGGCACTGGGATGGGCACGTTGATGCCGACCATGCCGACATTCACCTTGCTGGCGAAGTCCCGCGCCGTATCGCCGTCGCGCGTGAAGATGGCCACGCCGTTGCCGTACTCGTGCTCCGAGGGGAGGCGAAGAGCCTCTTCGTAGGTCTTGGCCCGCACCACAGACAGAACCGGCCCGAAGATCTCTTCCTTGTAGATCCGCATGTTCGGCGTCACCTCGTCGAAGAGGCAGCCCCCCATGTAGAAGCCGTTCTCGTAGCCCTGCAGCTTGAAATTGCGGCCATCCACCAGCAGCTTGGCGCCTTCCTGAACGCCAAGAGCGACGTAGTCCTTGACGCGTTGGAGGTGCTCCTTGGTCACGAGCGGGCCGAAATCTGCATCCGGAGACGTCGACGGACCGATCTTCAGGTTCTCGACGCGCGGGATCAGCTTCTCGATGAGGAGATCTGCGGTCTTTTCCCCGACGGGCACTGCCACGGAGACCGCCATGCACCGCTCACCCGCCGAACCGTAGCCGGCACCGATCAGGGCATCGACGGCCTGGTTCATGTCCGCGTCGGGCATAATGATCATGTGGTTCTTGGCGCCGCCGAAGCACTGCACGCGCTTACCATTAGCGCAACCGCGCGTGTAGACGTACTCGGCGATCGGAGTTGAGCCGACGAAGCCCACAGCGGCGATATCGGGATCGTCGAGGATCGCGTCCACCGCCTCCTTGTCGCCGTTGACGACGTTGAGAATGCCGGGAGGCAGGCCCGCCTCCATCATCAGCTCGGCGAGCATGAGCGGCACGGAGGGGTCGCGCTCCGACGGCTTCAGGATAAAGGCATTTCCGCACGCAATGGCCGGAGCGAATTTCCACATTGGGATCATCGCCGGGAAGTTGAAAGGCGTGATGCCAGCCACCACGCCAAGGGGCTGGCGCATTGAGTAAATGTCAATCCCGGGCCCGGCGCCCTCCGTAAATTCGCCTTTCATCAGGTGCGGGATGCCGATGGCGAACTCGACCACCTCGATGCCGCGCTGAATGTCACCCTTGGCGTCGGCGATCGTCTTGCCATGCTCGCGAGCGAGCTTGTCGGCCAGTTTGTCGTTGTCACGCGCGACGAGTTCGATGAACTTCATGAGGACGCGGGCGCGGCGCTGCGGGTTGGTCGCGGCCCAAGCCGGCTGGGCGGCCTTCGCATTTTCCACGGCCGCGCGCACCTCCTCCTTGGAAGCGAGAGGAACACGGGCAGCCACCTCGCCGGTCATCGGCCAGTAGACGTCGCCAAACCGGCCACTCGTTCCTTTCACCCTCTTTCCGCCGATGAAGTGATATAGCTCGTCCGCCATGGTTCCTCTCCGATGCCCGAAGTTAGTTTGCCCGGCATCCTAAGAGCCGTTGTGGCGATAATCCAGATCAGCCGGGCGCGACGATGTGTTTCCAAAGCCACCGATTTGTCCAGCCAACTCAATACCATCCGAAAGCCGAACTTGCATCCAAACGCAGGCGGATATTTACTGGTACTGAAAAGATGATAGCCGGCACAAAGCCGGCAGGGAGGGAATGCCGTCGTGGAAGGGAGGAATCCGTCTCGAGGGCCCGGCCTCGAGCTCGATACCTTACCGAAGCTTTTGCTTCGGAATGCCAAACGCTTTGCTCTCCGCCCGGCTTACCGTGAGAAGGATCTGGGAATCTGGCAGACCTGGACCTGGTCGCAGGTGCTGGATGAGGTTCGCGCGTTTGCTATCGGCCTTCATCTTCTCGGTCTGAAGCGCGGCGAAACTGTTGCCATAATCGGCGATAACCGCCCTCAGCTCTATTGGTCGTTTGCTGCAGCGCAAAGCCTGGGTGCTATTCCGGTCCCCGTCTATCAGGACTCGGTAGCTGCCGAAATGGTCTTCGTGCTGAGCCACGCCGAGATCGCCTTCGCGGTGGTCGAGGATCAGGAGCAGGTCGACAAGGTTCTTTCGATCAATGATCAGCTCCCGACCCTACGGCACATGATTTATGAGGACCCGCGGGGGCTCAAGAAATATGACCACACCCGGCTGCACGCGTTCGCAGACGTACAAGACCTTGGGCGGAAAGAGCTGAAGTCCAATCCTTCGATTGCTGACTGGTGGCTCGACGAGATTGCCCAGGGCAAGGGCAGCGATACGAGCGTCATTCTTTATACCTCCGGTACGACGGGCCAGCCCAAAGGAGTGGTGTTAAGCCACGAGAATCTGATTCGCACCGCGAGGAACGCCAATCAGTTCGACAATCTCACGGAGAAGGAGGAGATTATTGCCTACCTGCCCATGGCGTGGGTCGGCGATCATATCTTCTCCTATGCACAGGCTTATGAGGCAGGATTCTGCGTTTCTTGTCCGGAAAGCCTAGAAACAACGGTTACAGATCGTCGGGAGATCGGCCCGACGTTCTTTTTCGGTCCACCCCGCCGTTTTGAAGCTGCGCTCACTGATATCTTCGTCCGCATGGAGGACGCCAGCCGCCCCAAGCGGTGGATGTTCGACAAGTTCATGGCCATCGCGCGCCGGTGCGGGGAGCAGATTCTTGAAGGCAAACCCGTATCCCTTTCGGATCGCATTCTTTACTGGATCGGAGACAAGTTCGTTTACGGGCCCCTTCGCAATCAGCTGGGATTAAGCCGCCTCAAAATTGGATATACGGCTGGCGAGGCCATTGGACCGGAGGTTTTCAAGTTTTATCGGTCGTTAGGGATCAATCTGAAGCAGCTCTACGGGCAGACGGAGGCCACCGTCTACGTTACGATGCAGCCCGATGGCGAAATTTCCGCCGAAAGCGTCGGGCCACCGGCTCCCGAGGTCGAGATCAAGATTGCAGACAACGGAGAAGTCTTATTCCGCAGCCCCGGCGTCTTCCAATGCTACTACAAGAACGAAGAAGCGACGGCTGCGGTAAAAACACCGGATGGCTGGGTGCGAACTGGAGATGCTGGTTTCTTCGATAGTCGCGGCCATCTCGTCATTATCGATCGCGCCAAGGATGTTGGCCGTCTGAAAGATGGGTCGCTCTTCGCGCCGAAGTATCTCGAGAACAAGCTCAAGTTCTTCCCTGAAATAAAGGAGGCCGTGGCGTTTGGTGACGGGCGCGATTACGTCGCCATGTTCGTCAACATCGACCTCGTGTCGGTAGGCAGCTGGGCCGAGCGCAACAACGTCACCTACGCGAGCTATCAAGAGCTCGCCGCGCACCCTGAAGTCTACGCGATGGTCGAGAAGCGCGTGGACGAGATCAACCAGATGCTGGCGAAGGAGCCGAAAATGGCCTCCTCGCAAATCCGCCGGTTCCTTATTCTTCCCAAGGAGCTCGATGCCGACGACGGCGAGCTGACCCGAACGCAGAAAGTGCGGCGCGGCTTCATCGCTCAGCGGTACGCGCCACTTATTCAGGCGCTCTACGACGGATCAAAGGATTGCTTCGTCCGAACGGAAGTGACGTTCGAGGACGGTCGCAAAGGCACGATTGAAGGCTATGTTCGGATTGTCGACATGACGACTTACGAGCCCGCGATGCCGGCACTCAAGGAGGCGGCGGAATGACAGCCGTGGCCATGACTTTGGACCGTCCGGCAGCGGTGCCTAAGGCTGAGGAAAGAGAAATTCTTCTTTCGGTCGAAAATGTTTCTCTTTCCTTCGGTGGCGTCAAAGCCATCCGAGACGTTTCCTTCGATATTCGCAAGGGCGAAATTCGCGCCATTATCGGCCCGAACGGGGCGGGGAAGACGTCGATGCTCAATGTCATCAACGGCTTCTACCACCCGCAGGAAGGGACCATCACCTTCAAAGGCCAGCGGCGGCACCGCATGGCGCCCTACATCGCCGCCAGCCAGGGAATAGCGCGGACATTTCAGAACGTCGCCCTCTTCAAGGGAATGTCGACGCTCGACAACATCATGACGGGCCGCACGCTCAAGATGCGCACCGGAATCCTGGGCCAGGCCGTTTACTGGGGCTGGTCGCAGAAGGAGGAGATCCGCCACCGCGAGGTTGTCGAGCGGATCATCGATTTCCTCGAAATCGAACACATTCGAAAAACACCTGTCGGCAAGCTGCCCTACGGTTTGCAAAAGCGCGTGGAGCTGGGACGGGCGCTCGCGATGGAGCCGGAACTGCTTTTGCTCGATGAGCCCATGGCCGGTATGAACCTCGAGGAAAAGCAGGACATGTGCCGTTTCATTCTCGACGTGAACGATCAGCTGGGAACAACGATTGCGTTGATCGAACATGACATGGGCGTGGTCATGGATTTGTCGGATCGCGTCGTGGTGTTGGACCACGGAGTGAAGATCGCCGACGGAACGCCGGACGAGGTGCAGAGAAATCAGAATGTCATCGACGCCTATCTCGGCGTCACAAGGTGACCGCTTCGGCAAGGGTCATATTGAAAACGGCAAACGTCGTTTGGAGAACGTGAGTGGAAGGTCTCGGGCCATTTCTTGAGGTGTTGATCGGCGGATTGTTAGCCGGCGTGCTCTATTCGCTGGTCGCCCTCGGGTTCGTGCTGATTTACAAGGCATCCGGCGTGTTCAATTTTGCCCAGGGCGCCATGGTGTTGTTGGCAGGCTTGGCGCTGGTGCGATCTCTGGATTTTCTCGTCGCGAAAGGCTTGCCATTCGAAGTAGCGGTGGTGGGGGCACTGCTTTTTGCCGGCGCGATTATGGCTATCACGGCATGGCTCATCGAACGCTATGTCCTCGGGCCGCTGCTCAATCAGAGCGAGATGACGCTCTTCATGTCGACGATTGGCGCGACGTTCATCATCGAAGGCGCTGCGCAAATGCTGTTCGGGTCGGACGTGTATCCGCTCCAACTCTATCCAACGGACGCCTGGATTATTCTGGATGAAGTTTTCCCCGGCGGTATCCTGATCAGCAAGCTTGATGTGTGGGGCGCTGTGATAGCCGGCGTTCTCGTCGCGGGGCTTGCCGCTTTCTTCCAATGGACGAGAACAGGGCGGGCTTTGCGTGCTGTGGCGGATGATCATGCTGCGGCCCAATCCGTTGGCATCCCGATCAACTGGATCTGGTTCGTCGTGTGGCTGATCGCAGGCCTCGTTGCAGTCGTCGCAGCGACGGTCTGGGGTACAAAGCTCGGCGTGCAGTTCTCCATTACCTTCCTGGCATTGAAGGCATTGCCGGTGCTCATCATTGGCGGCTTTACTTCAATTCCAGGCGCTATCGTTGGCGGGCTTGTCATCGGTGCCGGTGAAAAGCTGGCAGAGATTTATCTGGGGCCGTATATCGGCGGCGGCATTGAGTACTGGTTCGCGTATGTCCTGGCATTGGCCGTGCTCCTCGTGCGGCCGCAGGGGCTGTTTGGCGAACGCATTATCGAGCGGATCTAGGGAGGGCCAAGACCTGTGCTCTATCGCGAGGCCGGGCAGTTCAAGACTTCTTACGCTGGGGATATGGCGATTTTTCCGATCCGCCAGGATCGGATTGGGTTGGCGATATTGCTCGCATTTGCGTTCGTTGTCGTTCCGCTTCTGGCCTACTTCGAGATCGGGCCGTTCGGGCACGACTACATTTTCAAGGCCATTCTCATTCCGTTTCTCATACTGTCGCTGGCAGCCATAGGTCTCAACATCCTCACAGGTTATTGCGGTCAGATTTCACTTGGCGGCGGGGCTTTCATGGCTATCGGAGCTTATGCCGCCTACAACTTCTCCCTACGAATTCCGGAGCTGCCGCTGCTCTTTTCCATTCTTCTCTCAGGTGGCATGGCGGCGTTCGTCGGAATTCTGTTCGGTATTCCGAGCTTGCGAATAAAGGGGCTTTATCTCGCGGTCGCGACGCTAGCCGCGCAATTCTTCTTTGACTGGCTGTTTCTTCGCGTGCCGTGGTTTACAAATTACACGCCGTCGGGGTCGGTGAACGCTCCGGAGCTCAACTTTTTCGGCTGGGTGGTGAATACGCCGGCGGAGCGCTACATGCTTGCGCTCATGTTCGTAACGGTTTTCGCGGTCATCGCGAAGAATCTGACGCGGGGGAATATCGGGCGCCAATGGATGGCCATCCGCGATATGGACATCGCGGCGGAGCTGATGGGCATCCGCCCCCTTTACGCGAAGCTGTCGGCATTCGCGATCTCCTCGTTCTTTATTGGCGTTGCCGGCGCGCTTTGGGCCTTCGTGCACCTAGGGTCGTGGGAGCCTCTGACGTTCAACATCGAGCGGTCGTTTCAGCTGCTGTTTATGGTGATCATCGGCGGTTTGGGATCGATACTCGGCTGTTTCCTTGGGGCAGCTTTCATTCTCATTCTGCCGATTTTCCTCGATCAGGTACCCCATGCGATGGGCGTTCCCCTATCGGTCGAGACAGTTTCGCATCTCGTTTACATCATCACCGGTGCGCTGATCTGTTTTCTTCTCATCGTTGAGCCCCACGGGTTTGCCCGGCTGTGGGCCATCGCAAAGGAGAAGCTGAGGCTCTGGCCGTTTCCCTACTAGGGCGGCTCGAGAAAAGAGGCAGAGTCTGCAAGGCGGGGCGGCAGACTGAAGCCTAAGGAACAACAATAAGGCCCGCGAGGAAGAGCTCGGGTTATCCGGGCCGTACCAAGGAGGAGAAAATGGACTTCAAGAAATGGAGCCTGGCAGCTGCTGCCGTGTTGGCTGGCACTGCTTTCGGGCTGCCCGCGCAAGCGCAGAACGAGCAATTCTTGCCGGCGCTCGTCTATCGCACTGGTCCCTATGCTCCGAATGGCATTCCGTTCGCCAACGGCGTTGCGGACTATTGGAATCTTATCAACGAGCGGGATGGCGGCATCAATGGCGTCAAGATCGTCTTCGAGGAATGCGAAACCGGTTATGCGACCGATAAAGGCGTTGAATGTTACGAGCGCCTGAAAGGTAAAGGGCCGACCGGTGCGGGTTATTTTTCACCACTTTCGACCGGAATCACGTTTGCGCTGACCGAGAAGGCACCGGGCGACAAGATCCCGTTGCTGACAGGTGGTTATGGCCGGGCAGACAGTCGCGACGGGTCGGTGTTCACGTGGAACTTCATCGCGATGGGCACCTACTGGACGGCTGCTGACGTCGCGATCCAGCACATCGCCAAAGAACTCGGCGGGATGGACAAGCTCAAGGGCAAGAAGATTGCCCTGGTCTATCATGACAGCCCTTATGGCAAAGAGCCAATTCCGTTGCTGCAGAAGCGCTCACAGCTGAACGGATTCGAGCTGCTGCTCATTCCTGTGACGCATCCGGGCGTCGAGCAGAAATCCCAATGGCTGCAGGTGCGTCAAAACCGTCCTGATTATGTCATTCTATGGGGCTGGGGTGTGATGAACTCCACCGCCATTAAGGAGGCAGCCGCTGTCGCTTATCCTCGTGACAAGATCATCGGCGGTTGGTGGTCGGGCGCCGAGCCGGATGTTGCTCCTGCCGGTGACCAGGCAAAGGGCTACAAGGCGCTCATGATGCAGCACGGAGCCGGACGGTACCCGGTGCATGATGAAATCGAAAAATATGTCTATGCGCGCGGGAAAGGCGCCGCCAAGCCGGAAGAGATCGGTCACGTCCTTTACAATCGTGGCATCATCAACTCGATGATCGGCGTGGAGGCCATCCGGACGGCTCAAGAGAAGTTTGGCACGAGGCCGCTCACAGGCGAGGAGATCCGCTGGGGCTTCGAAAACCTCAACCTCACCGCTGAGCGCATCAAGGAGCTCGGCTTTGAGGGCATGATGCGGCCTTTGAAGTTCTCCTGTGAAGATCACGAGGGGGCCCGGTTTGCCCGCATCCATCAGTGGGATGGCAAGCAGTGGAATGTGATCTCCGATTGGTACGAAGCGGACGATTCCATCATCCTGCCAATCGTGAAGGAGACCGCTGCGGGCTATGCCAAAGAAAAGGGCATTACGCCGCGTGATTGCTCGAAAGAGGGCTGAAGAGGAGCGAATAGTGAAATGAGATGTGCGAATAGGGACAAAAAATTGAGTGAATGACCTCCCTATTCGCACTTTCCCTTTTTGCTATTGGCAATGGTGAATGCATGACGTCTCCTGCGCCAATCCTTTCCGTCAACAACATCGAGGTAATCTACGATCACGTGATCCTCGTGTTGAAAGGCGTATCACTGAAAGTACCTGAAGGCGGTGTGGTTGCTCTTCTCGGCGCAAACGGTGCCGGCAAATCCACCACGCTCAAAGCCATTTCCAATTTGATCCGTTCGGAAAGGGGCGAGGTTACGAAAGGAACGATTGAGTTTCGAGGCGAGCGTGTCGATGGCCTGACGCCCAATGATCTCGTTCGTCGTGGCTGTATTCAAGTGATGGAAGGCCGGCACTGTTTCGGCCACCTGACGGTCGAAGAAAATCTGCTGACCGGCGCCTTCACACGTAAGGATGGAGCAAAGGCGATCCAGGGAGATCTCGAAAAAGTTTATACCTATTTTCCCAGACTTAAGGAGCGGCGCAATAGCATTGCGGGCTATACTTCCGGCGGCGAGCAACAAATGACGGCCATCGGCCGTGCATTGATGTCCCGTCCTAGAATGATCCTCCTCGATGAGCCCTCGATGGGGCTGGCTCCGCAGATTGTCGAAGAAATTTTCGAAATTGTGCACAACCTCAACCGGAATGAGGGGGTGAGCTTTCTGCTGGCGGAGCAGAACACGAACGTCGCGCTCAAATACGCGACTTACGGATACATCCTCGAAAATGGCCGTGTTGTTCTTGACGGTGATGCGCAGGAATTGCGCGAGAATGAGGATGTGAAAGAATTTTACCTCGGTATCGGTGGTGGGCACCGGATGAGCTTCCGCGACGTGAAGTCCTACAAGCGTCGGAAACGCTGGTTGGCATAAGTCCACCGGTGGAAGTCGGCATCAGGACAGGTTAGAGTCACAGCCACACTCGCTGACCGAATCGAACCGGCGATATCGGTCGCAATGATTTCGAATCGTTGATGGGATATTTCCTCCGGCCGTGAGTCCCACCGATCGAGGAGAGCATGACGTCTGCGCATTTCGATCAGCTTGAAACTCGTGATCCCGAGCAGCGTGAAATCGCCCTTTTCAATATGCTGCCGAGCGTTATTCAGCGGGCGAAAGAGTTGGCTCCCGGCTGGGCCCGCCATCTTGCTGATGTCGATCCAAGGGAAGTGACTGATCGAGCGGCGCTGGCCAAGTTGCCCATTTTGCGCAAGTCGTCACTGAGCACGTTGCAGGCCGAGCAGTTGCCGTTTGGAGGCTTTGCAACGGCGGATCCCTCCGCAATGGCGCGCATCTTCATGTCGCCAGGGCCCATTTTCGAACCCGAGGGGTTTGGTGCCGACTGGTGGCGTTCGGCCCGTGCGCTTTATGCGGCTGGGTTCCGCAAGGGCGATATCGTGCACAATACTTTTTCGTACCACCTCACGCCGGGCGCCTGGATCATGGATGCTGGCGCGCGAGCGTTGGGCTGCACGGTCATCCCCGCAGGGCCGGGCAATACGGAGCAGCAGCTCGAATTCATCGCCCGGCTGAAGCCAACGGCGTATGTCGGCGTGCCGGATTACCTGAAAATCCTATTGGATAAAGCCAAGGAGGCGGGCCGGAACATTACGTCGTTCCAGCGCGCCGTGGTCTCAGGGGGAGCGCTCTATCCGTCGTTGCGGCAGGAGTACCGGGAGCGTGGGATCGCTGTTTATCAGGTCTATGCGACCGCGGACGTGGGCGTGATTGCCTACGAGAGCTCGGCACTCGAGGGTATGATTGTCGACGAGGGGGTTATCGTCGAGATCGTGCAACCTGGCACAGGAGATCCCCTGCCGCCGGGCGAGGTGGGCGAGGTAGTCGTGACCTCGTTCAACCGCGACTATCCGATGATCCGGCTCGCGACGGGAGATCTGTCGGCCGTGATGGAGGGCATCAGCCCGTGCGGCCGCACCAACATGCGCATCAAGGGATGGCTTGGCCGCGCCGACCAGACCACGAAGGTCAAGGGCATGTTTGTGCATCCCCAGCAGGTGGTGGCGGTTGGGAAGCGCTATCCTGAGCTTGGGCGCGTGCGGCTGGTGGTAACCCGCAGTGGTGAGCAGGACGTCATGACGTTGCTCGCCGAGGCGCCAACGCAAGATTCGGCATTGGCGGCGCGTATTGCCGAGACGCTTCAGGAGGTTACGAAGCTTAGAGGCAACGTCGAGCTGAAACCGTTCGGGAGCCTGCCGAACGACGGCAAGATCATCGCTGACGAACGGACGTACGGGTAAGGTCGGATCGGTTACGGCCTGACCTTCGACGAAAGCCAACAGGTGAGGTCGTGAGACGCAACTACGTCTCGCGACCCTATCTTTCGTCAGCTGGTGAACACCTTGGCGTACTGATTGCGCAGCTCCGCCTTTTGGACTTTGCCCATAGCGTTGCGCGGCAACTCATCGACGACGAAAACGCGCTTCGGCAGCTTGAACTTCGCCAGTCTGTTCGAGAGCGCCGCAATAACCTCGGCCTCGGACGGAACTGTTGCCCCCGGCTCCGGCGTGAGGATGGCAATGACGCCCTCGCCGAAATCCGGATGAGGTACGCCGATGACGGCGGACTCGTTCACGCCGGGGAGCGCATTCAGTTCTTCCTCGACCTCCTTCGGATAGACGTTGAACCCGCCCGAAATGATGAGGTCTTTCGCGCGCCCGACGATCGTCACCCGGCCATCCTCC
This sequence comes from Hyphomicrobiaceae bacterium, assembly GCA_002919265.1. GTDB lineage: Bacteria > Pseudomonadota > Alphaproteobacteria > Rhizobiales > Hyphomicrobiaceae > ZC4RG25. The sequence continues at coordinate 14,460 of PKEY01000096.1, forward strand.
GCCATGATCGCCAGGTCACCGGTGATGAAATAGCCGTCGGGGCGGAACTCCTCCTTCGTCTTCTCGGGATTGCGCCAGTAACCCTTGAAGACATTCGGGCCTTTTACCTCCAGCACGCCAACTTCGCCCGGCGGCAGGATCGTGCCGTCCTGCTTCGCGACACGCACGGAAATACCCGGCAATGCATAACCGACTGTACCAGCGATGCGCTCACCGCCCTTGTACGGGTTGGAGGTAATCATGCCGGCCTCGGTCATGCCGTAGCGCTCCAGGATCTTGTGCCCCGTGCGGGCCTCGAACTCCTGATGCGTCTCCGCCAGCAGGGGCGCCGAGCCGGAAATGATCAACCGCATGCGGGCGCAATGCTCGCGGCCGAACGCCGGATTGCCGAGGAGGCGGGTGTAGAACGTCGGCACACCCATCATCACCGTGGCTTCGGGCATCAGCCGCATCACGGTCTCAGTTTCAAACTTCGGCAGCCAAATGACTTTCGACATATTGAGGAAGGCCGTATTCAGTGCCACGAACAGGCCATGCGTGTGGAAGATTGGCAGCGCGTGCAAAAGCACATCGCCCGGCACGAAGCCCCAGTACTCGTGGAGAACCTCTGCGTTTGACGAGAGGTTGCGGTGGGTGATCATGGCACCCTTCGACCGCCCG
>PKEY01000121.1 GCA_002919265.1 Hyphomicrobiaceae bacterium
GCTGCACGCGATCAGAAATCGCGCGTGACCTTCAACTACGAGGCCATGAAGGCCAGCAACGACGACCTGCAAATGCGGTCTGATTGGCTATTTCCTATTTGCGCGGGGCCGGAGCGGCTAAAGGATGCGCAAGGCCGCAAGGCCCACCCGACGCAGAAACCCGAGGCATTGCTCCATCGTATTCTGCTCGCCACAACGAATCCGGGGGACGTGGTGCTCGACCCATTTTTCGGCACTGGTACCACCGGTGCCGTTGCCAAGCGTTTGGGGCGTCATTGGATCGGCATCGAGCGGGATCCAGAATACGCTCGTCTGGCTGCGGAACGCATCAAGCGCGTACGCCCCGTTTCACCGTCGGCGCTGGAGACGGCGCGCTCAAAGCGGTCGGAACCGCGCGTTCCGTTCGGAACCATCATCGAGCTGGGCATTCTGGAGCCTGGCACGCAGCTTTACGACGAGCGCGGGCAAATTTGCGCGGAAGTACGGGCGGATGGCACCCTTGCCTGGCAGGGCGAGCAGGGCTCCATTCATCGCCTCGGCGCTGCGGTCCAGGGTAAGGCTGCCTGCAACGGCTGGACGTTCTGGCATTACCAGGCGGAAGGGCAGCTCAAGCCGATTGATGCGCTGCGAGAGTTGGCGAAACAGCAGCTCGGCCTTTCCGGGCGGTCAACGAGTGGAATGGCTTAGCTGCGACCTACTGAAATAAGAAAGGCCGCCAACAAAGGCGGCCTTTTTTGTGATGAGGCTCGGGAAAAAGTTATTTCAGCGGTTCATACGGCGGCGGAGCGCGATAGCCGAACTTGTAGTTCAGGCCGACCCGCACCACGACCATGTCGTCGTCGTGGTCGAAGCGCTTTCTTTTTTCCCAAGTGACTTCTTTCTTTTTGTGATCGTCCCAGCCATGAAAACGAAGGAGGCGATCGTTATCGCCACTTTCGAAGTCGATCCACAATGCTTCCGCTTTGAAGCTAAGGTTCGGCGACCACAGCCACTCGATTCCACCACCACCGACAAAGCCCCAGGTCACATCATCCGAGTCGCGATGAAAGTCGCTCACGCCCCAACCATAATCGTTGTGCCAATCGAGACCCCAACCGCGGTGGCCGCGATCTAGCTCAGTGTATGCTGCACCGGCTGTGGCGTAGACCATCAATCGATCGTTTGTCCAACCGATCCGACCCCGGAGGGTCCCGAACCAATCCATGGACCTGTCTCTCCTGAACCGGAGATGGTCACTATCCCACGCGTGGCCGCGATGATGGTTGCCGTCATCGAAGTTGACCCAATTGATGTCGGTCTCGAAACCGAAAACGACATTTCCACACTGCAGATTGTACCCAGCCTGCACGCCAGCCGTGAACGCATCTTCATCGTCGTCGAAGCGCGATTTGTGTGAGAAGAAGTGGTCACGGTCATGGAACTCGCCGTCGAGCTGGGCCCAACCCAAATTCCCACCGACATAGAAACCGGTCCACGGGCCAGGCGCGCAGCGATCAGCTGGCGCAGGAGGTGGAGGAGGCGGCGCTGCCGCCCTGGAAGGCATGCCGTCAGCGAGTGCGGACCCGGCAATTGTCGCCAGCGCCAAAGCACCGGTCGTAAGCCCCGCAAGATATCTCATCGATCTGTTCCCATTCGTGTGGAGGTTGCAATTCGAATTCGCCCCCTATCGCATCCATTGGGTCGAGATTTCAGCCATTTGGGCCGACCAATGTGATCGTATTAATGCTGATGATTCGTAGACTGAGTCCATAAGACGGCACGCAAAAGTTGTGTCAGTTGCCGTAATGCATCATGCAGAACATCAGAGAACTGATGTCATAATGCGGGTTGCCGGATTGGGGAAATTGGCTGGGCTAGTGCAGATAGCGTTTGTCTGACTTGAGCAGTCGGAGGGCTCGTTAATGGCAGCGGTTATGAGTAGGAGAAAAGGCCCCGCTACATCTCACGCAGGCCGTGCGTGATCACCTTCCGCATGAGGCTTGGCAGGGCCTTCCGGTGAAGCTCACGGCGCGGGATCCATTGGCAGCGGCTGGGATCAGCCCAGAAAGTGAGCGGGCTCTCGATGGGCACAACAGCCCGGTAAACGATCAGCTCCAGTCGAAAGTGCGTGAATGTATGAACGACTTGTCCGGGAACCTGCCACCAATCTGCTCGGACCGGGGCCGCACGCAACGCCTCCGCTAGCACGCGCGGGTTCTCGAGCCACTCAGTTGTCGGGACTTCCATCATCCGCGCGAGCAGTCCTGTGTCCGGCCGCCGCCGTAGTAGGACGCAGCCGTCCTCCCGCAAGGCCAGGAAGGCCACGCCGAAGCGAATCGGCCGCTCACCTTTGTCGACCTTGGCCGGGATCACCGCCTGCAACCCATTGGCCTGGGCGACGCAGTGTCGGCTCAAAGGGCACATCAGGCATGACGGCCGCCGTGGTGTGCAGACTGTCGCCCCCAGGTCCATCATGGCCTGGGCGAAGTCGCCGCTGCGACGCGCCGGTGTGAGCTTCGCCGCGAGATGCCGCAACGTTGGCTTCGCGGCTGGCAAAGGCTCTTGTACCCCGAAAAGACGCGCCACCACGCGCTCGACATTGCCGTCGACAGGCGTGGCCTGTTCATCAAAGGCGATGGCTGCAATAGCCGCCGCCGTGTAGGGGCCGATGCCCGGCAACTTCAGAAGCTCGACCTCTGATCGGGGAAACTGGCCGCCGTACTGCTCGACAACCTTGCGGGCACAGCGATGCAGGTTGCGCGCGCGGGTGTAGTAGCCAAGGCCGGCCCATGCGGAGAGAACCTCGTCGAGATCGGCCGCTGCCAACGCTTCCACGGTCGGCCAACGACTGACAAACTTCTCGAAATATCCGATGACCGCCTTGACCGTGGTTTGCTGCAGCATGATTTCGCTGAGCCAGACCCTGTAGGGATCGGGCCGGATGCCCGGGGGAGTCCGCCAGGGCAGGTCGCGACGCTCGGTGTCGTACCAACCGAGCAGGGCGGCAGCCACGTCGCCATCCTGATCGGGCTGCATTCGTTGCCTCCCCGCCACAGCGCTCACGTGATCTCTCCGCCCATGTCGCGAATCACCCTGCAGATGGTAAGCAAGGCCAGAGCGAATTGAAATGCGCAGGTCCTGATCGTGAACAGTACCGAAATGGCAGCGGTGCAGTCATCACCGCGGGCGGTTCTATCCGGGTGGCTGCGCCAGGACTCGTCTCCTCAGGCCGTTTCGAGCTTTCTCCCGCGCCTGACGCGGAAGGCGTTCGAGAAGTATGGTTTCGCCTCAGTCTCGCTGCTCACCGACTGGGCGAGCATCGTGGGGGCCGATATCGCGAGCTATACGGTGCCGGAGCGGCTCAAGTGGCCGCGAGTGTCCGAAGTCACTGATGATCCTGATTCTGATGGCGCCCGTCCCGGCGCGACGTTGATCGTCCGTGTGGATGGCCCCCGGGCGATCGAGCTGCAACATAAGGCTCAGCAGATCATCGAGCGTATCAACGCCGCGTTTGGCTATCGCGCCGTGGCCGAGCTGCGTTTCATTCAGGCGCCTATTGAAACGGGCCCCCCGAAGGGTGGCGCTTTGTCCAGCCCGGCTATCGAGGAACCATCTGCCGAGATTGAGGAATTGACGTCTGTGCAGGATGACACCTTGCGGCAGGCGCTATCGCGGCTTGCCCTCAGCATACGGCGCGAGAAGCAGGCGCGAGCGCTCGCCAGGTCGCGGGTCGTGGGAAGTCGCTGACGCAACCGTGACTGCCGGTCAGGTAGCGTTCAGCTCGAAATTGCCTTAATCGGACCTCAACGAGTTTGCACCGTAGATTCAGGAGTTGCCCTTTGTCTCAAGCCGCTCACATCAACTCCGTCAAACTGAGCCGTCGCGGACTGTTGCTTACAGCTGGGGCGGCGCTTGGTTCGGCTGCAGGCATGTCCGTCGCCGGCGGGGCAATTGCTCAGCGACGCGGCCCTTCGGAGGTTCCCGTCGAGGAGCTGATGAAGCCCGGCGAGTTGCCGGAGCTTGTGCTTGGCAACAACGACGCCCCTGTGACGATCGTCGAGTATGCCTCGATGACGTGTCCGCACTGCGCCAACTTCCATACTCGGGTGCTGCCGGAGCTGAAAAAGAAGTACATCGACACCGGCAAGGTGCGTCTCGTCTTCCGCGAGTTCCCGCTCGACAACCTAGCCGCTGCCGGTGCCATGTTGGCCCGCTGCTCGGGTGATAAGGCCTTCGACATGCTGGAAATTCTGTTCCACAAGCAGGAGGAGTGGGTCGTCCGGAACGACCCCGTATCGAAGCTGTTCGACATGGCGAAGCAGGCGGGCTTCACGAAGGAAAGCTTCGAAAAGTGCCTTACCGACGATGACCTTCTGAAGAAGGTCGAGGCCGTGCGGACACGCGCCAATGAGAAGTTCGGGGTGAACTCCACGCCGACGTTCTTCATAAACGGCAAGCGTCTTTCGGGGGGCGGTTCGATTGCCGACTTCGACCGCGCTCTGGAGCCGCTGCTGAAGAGCTGATTCAAGGTGCCGGGGCTCTTTCGTAGACGTTGCGGCTTGGCGGCGGGGTTTCTCCTCGCCGTTCCGCTATTAGGGGGGTGCGGAGGCGAGACCTCACTCAGTGGGGCGCTACAAGCCACCGGCGCGACCCCTGTCGCCGCTACGACGAGCCCTGACCAGCCGGCTTTTAATCCCTTCGCTGACCCGAGCAGCACAACGCAGCCCCAGAGGAAGGTCATTCAGAACCCTTCGCTTGAGGAGGTTCTGAAGCCAGGGCCGCTGCCTGAAATGGCCCTGGGCCGGACAGATGCGCCTGTAACGATCATAAAGTATGCGTCTCTCACCTGCCCGTATTGCCGGAAATTTCACCTGGAGACTTTTCCCCAGCTGAAGCGCGAGTACATCGACACGGGGAAGGTTCGCTTCATCATTCGCGAGTTCCCCATCGGCTTCCAGTCGGGTGCGGCGACAATTGCACTGCGCTGCGCCCCGCCGGAGAAGTATTTCGAGCTTTACGCCAAGTTTCTGGAGCAACAGGCGAAATGGGTCAGCCAGGAGGTGCGTCATGATCCCATCTTCAGGATCGCATCTCAGGTGGGGATGACTCGGGCACAGTTTGATGCCTGCTATCAGAATCAGGGCATGATCGAAGCGCTCAAGCAGATCAAGGACAGGGGGCGCACTCTTGGCGTAATCGGAACGCCGAACTTCTTCATCAACAACCGCCTCGTGAAGTCGGTGATCGGGATGAAGGAGATCAGGGAGATGGTGGATCCGCTTCTGACTGAAAGTGCCAGAAGCACTTCCGCCGCGAACTGAGCAGTGGGCCTTAGGCCCAGATCCGAACGCCTCGTCGGACCGACGCGAGGACAGGGCGAGAATGCACATCACGCGGCTGCGGCTGCTCGGCTTCAAGTCGTTCGTCGAGCCCACCGATCTGATCATCGAAAAGGGGCTGACCGGCGTGGTCGGCCCCAACGGCTGTGGCAAGTCGAATCTTCTCGAAGCCTTGCGCTGGGTGATGGGAGAGACCTCCCACAAGTCCATGCGCGCCGCGGCGATGGAAGACGTGATCTTTGCAGGCACCACGACGCGGCCGCCGCGGAATTCGGCCGAGGTGACAATTTTCATAGACAACAGCCAGCGGAAAGCGCCCGCCGAGTTCAACGATAGCGACGTCATCGAGATCACTCGCCGTATCGAGCGTGACGCGGGATCGACCTACCGCATCAACGGCCGGGAGGTCCGTGCGCGGGACGTGAAGATCCTGTTTGAGGATGCCGCGACCGGTGCGCGCTCGCCGGCCCTCGTGCGGCAGGGGCAGATCGGCGAAATCGTCAACGCCAAGCCGGAGCAGCGGCGCCGCATCCTCGAAGACGCTGCCGGCGTCGCTGGCCTCCACAGCCGTCGGCACGAGGCGGAGCTTCGTCTCAAGGCAGCAGAAAACAATCTGGCGCGGCTCGGCGATATCCTCGGGCAGCTCAACTCTCAGATGGAGAGTCTGAGGCGCCAGGCCCGGCAGGTGAAGCGCTATAAGGAACTGTCAGGCGAGATCCGGAAAGCCGAGGCCATGCTGCACTATCTGCAGTGGGCTGAGGCCCAAACCCAGGTCGAGGCGGAAGAGGCGGCATTAACTGAGGTCATGACCCGCCTTGGTATCGCCGTACAGGCCGAATCGGAGGCCATGCGGCGCGAAACCGCCCTGGCGCAATCGCTGCAGCCGCTCCGGGATGAGGAAGCGACACGGGCTGCCGTACTCGCGCGCGTGAAGATGCAGCTCGATACGTTCGAGCGTGAGGCGGAGCGCGTCCAGCAGCGCGAGGCTGAACTCAAGGGTCGAGTTTCTCAGCTCTCGAACGATCTTGAACGCGAAGACGGCCTTATCCGCGAGGCGCGAAACATCATTGCGCAGCTCGAGGAAGAGCAGCAGGCGCTCGAGCTGGCTTCTGACGACACGACAAGCCAGGCGGAACGAGTCAGGGAAGAGCTGGCGATCGCGCAGGAGGAGCTTGAGACGGTCGAGGCCAAGCTGCAGGAGCTGACGGCGCGCACTGTCGAACGCCGCGCGAAGAAGCAAAGCCTTACGGCCATGCTGGCCGAGCGTAAGGAGGCGGTGGTCAAGCTCGAACGCCAGCTCGCAACGCTCTCAGCACAGGTCCAGGAGCTGGCCGCCAAGGCGCCCGATCCGGCAGAGCTCGCCGAACTGCACTTGATTGTTCGGGCGCAGACGTTGGAATTGGCCGAGCTTGAAACGAGTGCCATCGGTGCTGAGGAGCGCGTAGCAGCGGCCGCGGCGGAAGCGAAGCGTACGCGGGAGGCAAGCCAACAAGCCGAGCTTGTTGCCCGCCAGCTTTCGACGGAGCTGGCGACGCTTTCCAAGCTCCTCATGCCGGCGCAGCACATTCCTTACCCGCCGGTGGTTGATCTTCTGGAAGTTGAGCCCGGCTATGAGCTGGCCCTCGGCGCTGCGCTCGGCGACGACCTTGATGCGCCGATCAGTCCGGACGCTCCTGCGCATTGGCGGCTTGTAGAGCCGGATGCCGACGATCCACTGCTTCCCGAAGGCGCCGAACCACTGGCTCAGTGGGTTGATGGGCCGGCAGAGCTTACGCGGCGCCTCAGGCAGATCGGCGTCGTGCCGCGGGAATTGGGGGCGCACCTCCAATCCTTCCTCAAACCGGGGCAGCGCCTTGTTTCCCGCGAAGGCGATCTTTGGCGCTGGGACGGTTTTGTGGCTGCTGCCGATGCGCCGACGCCAGCAGCGCAGCGATTGGCAGAGCGGAACCGATTGGTCGAGGTCCGCCGCAAGGAAGAGCAGGCGAGAGAAGATGCCGAAGCTGCCGCCGCCGAGGCCATGGAGGCGGCCGAGCGACATCGCAAGGCCGAGGAAGAGGAGCGTCGCCTGCGGCAGCTTTGGCGGGAGCATCAAACCCGCCTTGCCCGGTCCCGTGAACAACTCGCAGCGTTGGAACGGGCTGCTCGCGAGGCGGAAGGCCGTTTGCAGGCAGCTGTCGAGGAAAAAAACCGGGTGGAGGCAAGCCTCGCCGATGCACGCGATCGTCTCGCCGAAATCGAAGGAGAACTGATCGACATTGAGGCGGAGGCGGACTTCGAGCCCCAGCTGGAAGCAGCGCAACAGCAGGCAAAGCTGATCCGCGAGAAGGTGGCGCAGCTCAGGACGACGCTTGCCGGGCTCGAGCGGGAGCACCAGCTCCGCACCGAGCGCAAGGCCAAGGCTATTGCCGAACGCGAACGCTGGATCCAGCGTGCGGCGAGTGCCGAACAGCAAATCAACACGCTGCAGAAGCGGCTCGTGGAGGCGAAGGCCGAGCTGGAGGAGGTCGCCAGCTTGCCCGCCGTGATCGCGGAAGAGCGACAAAAGCTGCTCAACACCCTCGCCAAGGCTGAGGAAGAGCGCAAGCTTGCTGCGGATCGGCTCGCCGATGCTGAAAACGCTCAGCGCGAGGCGGCTCAGGCTCTGAGAGAGGCCCAAGCAGAGGTGAGCGCCGCACGCGAGGCCCGTGCCCGCGTGGAAGCTAGGCTTGAGGCCGTTCGCCAGCGCCGGAGCGAAGAGGTTGCGCGCATCCGTGACTTGTTCGGGGCGACGCCAGAGGGGTGCCTTGAGATCGCGGAAGTCAAGCCTGGCGCCGCGCTGCCGAAACTTGAGGATGTTGAACGGCAGCTCACTCGGCTGAAGGCAGACCGCGAACGTTTGGGCGGCGTTAACCTGCAGGCCGAGGAAGAACTGCAGTCTCTACAAGAGCACTACTCCAAGCTCGATTCTGAGCGCGCCGATGTCGAATCGGCCATCGCCAGCCTGCGCGGGGGCATCGGTCAGCTTAATCGCGAGGCTCGGAAGCGGCTGCATGAGGCGTTCAACGTCGTTAACGGACATTTCCAGCGGCTATTCACGACGCTGTTCGGTGGCGGCGAAGCGCGCCTGGAAATGATCGAAAGCGACGATCCACTGGAAGGCGGTCTCGAGATTATCGCCAAGCCGCCCGGCAAAAAGCCGGCGACGCTTTCGCTACTCTCCGGTGGTGAGCAAACGCTGACGGCGCTGTCCCTGATCTTTGCGGTGTTCCTCACCAATCCGTCGCCCATCTGCGTGCTTGACGAGGTGGATGCTCCGCTCGACGATGCCAACGTGGATCGCTTCTGTACGCTGATGGAGCGCATGGCGGAAGAGACCGAGACACGCTTCCTGGTCATCACACACCACCCGATGACGATGGCGCGCATGCACCGCCTGTTCGGCGTCACGATGGCCGAGAAGGGCGTCAGCCAGCTCGTCTCGGTCGATCTCGCCGGCGCTGAGCGCTTCCTGGAAGCCGTTTGACGGCACAGGCTTGTTTCCCTGACCCGTTCCTGCGAGAAGACACCTGACACTCACCCAACTTGAGGAAGCGTCAGGGCATGTCAGCAAGAGACGAAACTATCGGATTTATCGGACTCGGTGCGATGGGCCGCGGCATGGCGGCCAACTGCGTGCGGAAGGGTTTCAAGCTCGTCGTTCACGATATCCGGCCGGAGCCGGTCGAGGCGCTCGTTGAGCTCGGAGCGACGGCGGCGAAGGACATCGCGGATCTTGCACGCCAGTGCTCCATCATCATCACGGTGCTGCCATCCGGCAAGGAGGTGACCGAGATCGTAATGGGCCCGGGCGGCATTTTCGATCATGCCAAGCCCGGCACGCTGGTCATGGACTTGTCGACCGTCGAGCCCGAGACGACGGATCGGCTGCATGAGGAAGCACGCCGTCGCGGTTTCCGTGCGGTAGATGCCCCCATCGGCCGCCTTGCCTGGCATGCCGAGCGCGGCGAAAGCTTGTTTATGGTCGGGGCCGAGCCGGAGGACTTCGAGCGCGTGAAGCCTCTGCTCGAAGCCATGGGCACCACCATTCATCATTGCGGCCCAGGCGGCACCGGCACGCGCACCAAGCTGGTAAACAACTACCTCGCCATCATCTCTTGCCAGCTTAATGCCGAGGCTTTGGCGCTCGCGCAGCGGTTCGGCCTCAACCTTGAGAAGACCCTGGAGGTGATCCACGGCACCACCGCCACCAACGGCCAGCTCAAGATCAATTGGCCGAACAAGGTATTGGCCGGCGACACCACGCCAGGGTTCACCATCGATCTCGCGCACAAGGATCTGTCGCTGATTATCGGCGCCGCCAACGCAACACGCGTGCCCATGCCGGTCGCCGCCGCCGCGCGTGAGGCCTTCTCGGCCGCTCGTGCGCGCGGATACGGCAATCAGGACTTCTCTGCCATGGTCGACGTGCTTTGCGATCTCGTCCAGGTCGAGCGCGCTCGACTAAAGAAGCAAGACTAACCACCTGAACACTAGCCTGAAGCAGCCGCCGCAACGATCGGCGGCTGCCTGCGTTTAGGGCGGAGCAACTTCCGGATCTGAACACATGGCTGGAGTTCAAACGGGCGATCGTTTCTGGCGCATCATCGCGGTCCTGGCGCTTGTCGTCGCCGGATTATTCGTCGGTGAACGGTATTTCCGCGTCTATCTTCTTTCGGCTGATCAGCCTCGTGCTGTCGAGCCACGGCCTGATCTGACAGCGGTAGAACAGCTTGCGGCGCAGGTTTATGCCAAGACCGCCCCGTCAGTCGCCTACATTTTCACCCGTCAGTCCGGCGTACCAGGTCTTCCCGGCAGGATGCAGCAGGAGGCGACCGGCACTGGCTCCGGTTTCGTCTGGGATCGCGCCGGCCATATCGTGACGAACGCGCACGTGGTTGAAGGTGCCGCCGAGGTGGGTGTGGTCATCGACCAGGGCGATGTGCTTCCGGCAAGGGTGGTCGGCGTTGCGCCATGGGTGGACCTGGCGGTTCTTCGGTTGGTCAATCCGCCGGCAAATCTGCAACCGATCACGGTAGGAACATCATCGGATCTGGTGGTGGGGCAGCTGGTCTTTGCGATCGGTAATCCATTCGGCCTTTCACGGACGTTGACGAGCGGCATCATCAGCGCGCTCGAACGGACGCTGCCCACGGAAACGGGGCGAGAAATCGCCGGCGTGATTCAGACCGATGCTGCGATCAATCCTGGCAACTCTGGTGGGCCGTTGGTCGATAGCGCCGGGCGCCTCATTGGCGTCAATACGGCCATTATCGCGCCATCAGGCGCCTTTGCCGGCGTTGGCTTCGCGATCCCGGTTGATACGGTGAACCGTATTGTGCCGGAGATCATCCGCACCGGCCGCGCTCCGCTTCCGGGTATCGGCGTTCGCGTAATCCCCGCCGAGATGACCGCTCGGCTTGGCGCACCGGGTGTTGTGGTTCAGGGGGTAGCTCGCGGTTCGGCTGCCGACCGCGCCGGTATCCGTGGTATCGACGAGCTTGGACGCCTCGGCGATATCCTTGTCGCAGTTAATGGGCAGCGCATAAATGAGCTTTCCGATCTAACACGCGAACTCGAAAAGGCAGGGATCGGAAATACCGTGAAGCTCACGGTTATCCGTGACGGCAGGGAGCGAGAGGTCGAGGTCGAGGTTCAGGATATCAATCGCTAAATTTCTCTCGTGCGAAAAATGATGGAGGCGGAGCATGACAGATGCTCCGCCTCGATTTTTCTAATCATCCGACGAACCTCAGTCGTAGGCGCAGCGGAAACCGATGTAGACCGCGCTGAATGAGGCGGGCTTCCACTGCGGCGCCTCTGCCATTGTCTGCGGCGGGCCGTACCACCAGGAGCCGCCGGCTGTCAGCGCCTGGTCATCGCGCCGGTCCGCCAGCCATTCCCAGACATTGCCGCCCATGTCGTAAAGGCCGTTCACACCGCGCCGCGTCGTCCCCGCCGGCGCGTGGACGGGCCACGCATCCGGCCTGTTGGTGTTCATGCCATCGGGCGTCTCGCCGACTGGATAAGGATACGTGCGGCCCCGCTCGAAGCCATCCTCGGGGTTGGCGCGCTGCTCCGTGAAAGCTGCCTGCCGCCACTCGTTGAGCGTCGGCAGGCGGCCGCCACGCCACCGGCAGTATTCGGTGGCCTCCTCCCAGGTCACATGAACGGCGGGCTCGTCGGGCGACGACGGCTCGCGACCGTACGGGCGGTACACGGTCCAGCCGGGACGCAGTTGCCAGCCTGCATCCCACTCATAGCCGCCTCCGGCTTTTTCGGCTGCTGTGACGAGCCCGACGGCGCTCGCGAATTCGCGGAATTGCCCGATCGTGACCTCTGTGGCGTCGAGCGAAAAGTTTTGGATCCGTACACGCTCGCCAGGCTTTGCCTCAGCGCATCCCGTCGTTCCCGCAAGCGCTAGAACGGTGATGAGACAAGCCGTCGAGGTTTTGCGCAACATTCGCTGCCTCCTCTTACGAACGCGGCGGAAGTCCCTTCACTCACGCCGAACGGAATGGCCAGGTCACCACACCGCCGTAATTCTTACCGGGATAAGGCGGTTGATTCAGCGTGTCGGCGAATCCTGGGATTTCTTCCATGTATTTCACCATACGCTCCCGCATCTTCTTGTCGGGAAGCTCGCCATACAGCGCGCCCATGTTGTCAGTGAGGTGATCGGGATTGCTCGTGGCTGGGATCACGACCGTGACGGCTGGGTGTGAAAGGATGAATTTCAGGAAGAATTGAGCCCAGGTCTCAGCCCCGAACTCGCGCGCAAAATCCGGCACCGGCCGACCGGCAACGCATGTGAACAGGCGCGCTTTTTCGAACGGCATGTTGATTTGCACCGCGACGCCGTTGTCGACGCAAGCCGGCAGAAGCCGCTCCTCGCAATGGCGGGAAAAGATGCTGTAATTCACCTGGATGAAGTCCAGGTCCGCCGTGCGCACGAGGCGCTCCATCGTGTCGTAATACTCGCGGTTCCATTGCGTGACGCCGATGTAGCGCACCCGCCCTTCCTGCTTCCAGCGGCGGAGCAGGTGCAGGACCTGATCGTAATTCTCTAGGCTGTGCACCTGCTGGACGTCCATCACCTTTCGCCACAGCCGCTCGGCAGATCTCCGGAATTGCGCCTCGGAGTGGCTGTTGTCGGACAGCCATTCGCCCGTGGTCCAGGTCTTGTTGGTGATGAATAGGTCATCGGCGATGCCAAGCTCGAAGGCGAAGTCGCCCACGCACACTTCCGCCATGCCGTACAAAGGCGAAGTGTCGACGACCCGCCCGCCGGCGGCGTGGAACCGCCGCAAGACTTCGCGCACATGGTCGCGCGGCTCGCCAGGGCTTATGTCGAAGGTTTCAAAAGTGCCGAGGCCGACGGCGGGAATCTGTTCTCCCGTTTTCGGAATTGCCCGCATTAACGGCGCGCCTCTGTTGGCATTCGCCGCCTGCGCCAGGACGCTGCTCGGAGCCAGCGGCGCGCTTCCTGCGAGAACGGTCGCTGCTATCGCTTTCAATGCCGATCGCCTGTCCACGACGCTCATCGCCTTTTTTGTCATCGCTTGTTCCTCACGCTGAATTAGGCTCGTGCCCTCGCGCGTGAGGTAGCAAACGGCGCCTCGGTCTGCGCGCGCGATCCTGATGACGTGACGCGATTCTGATATGGCTTACGCTGTCAGGTGCGATGAGCCTGCCCGTCCCGAAGGCTGCGGCGGTATTCGGCGGGGCCGACGCCGGTGTGCGCCCGGAAAACGCGGGCGAAATAGCTGGGGCTGCTGAAACCGACCTCATGCGCCAGCGTCGTGATCGGCATGGAGCTGCGGGCAAGAAGCTCCATTGCCCGGTGGATGCGTCTCTCGTTGATGAACTGCAGGAGCGTCTGGCCACAGGTCAGCTTGAAGGCGCGATGTAAGTGGCCCTCGGACAGCCCGACCAGTGAGGCAAGCGTCGATATTCGGATCTCTTCGTCGAGATGGGCTTCCACGTAGTCGGTAATGCGGCGCAGGCGCCACGCGGGGAGCTTGCCAGGATTGGCTTCGTCTTTCGCGCCTCCGTAGCGCCGGCTCAGATACTGAACCAGCGCCGCCACCATCGTATCGCAGTAAGTGAGATCCAGACGACCATTCTGCGAATGAATTCTTTTCAGCTCTGCAAACAGGCCGAAAAGAAAAGGGTCTTGAACGTTGCTGAACGTCGGCACATCGCACAGTAGTGGCCGGCCGTCATCATCACCCGGAAGAAGATCCGGCCGCAGCGCAATCGACGCCCATTCCCAAGCCACGCCCTCGAGCCTCAAGCGACGTTCGCAGCCTGCTGGCAGAAAAGAGGCACATCCCGCCCGATCCGGTCCGTCATAGCGGTGGCCGCAGTCGGTCTTGAACTGGTGACGCCGTGCGCCCCCGGAGAGTGTCACCATTACCAGGTGGTGCTGTGAGCGGATCTTACCCTCGACAACGTCGGTGTAGCCGCGTCGCGCGGTATCGAAGATGGCTCGGTCCCACGCGAACCGGCTGTGGTCGGAAGGCCGCGGACTGACGGCCCAGATATCGCCGCTGTTGCGCGAACTCACGGTCGATCAACTCCGGTCAGTTCTTGGAAGTCCTCATGGAGCACGCCGATGGTCGGCCAATAAAGCTCGTGTGCGAGCGCGACTTTTTGGCCATACGCACCGGAGCGCTCTTAACACTCCATCACGCCGAAACCGTGAAATTTGAAAACAGAGCGCCGCGTCGGGAAAGCCGATGCGGCGCTTCTGAAAAGTAGCCGGAAGGTGTTTACGCCTTCGATCCACCTGCAGCCGTGTAGAGCTTGTTTGCGATCTCGACGAGTTCCTCGGGGTGATACTCGGGGATGAAGGCCTCCGGAACGCCTTCCATCTGATATTGCGGGCCGCCCTGCGGAGGACCATCGACGACTTCGAGAATTTCGGAGGCGTCCAGGCCAGGACCGTTCCAGATGGCGGCGACTTCCTTGTAATCCTCTGGGCTGAAGCGATAGAGCTTCCGGTGGCTGCCTTCCTTGATGAACTTCTCGCACTCCGGAATTTCTTTGTCGAAGATGCGGGGGATAGGCAGCATCTTCTTCAGCTCGACCCCAGTCAGCTTTTCAAGCGCCAGAGCATATGCGTGGGCGTGGACGCCGCCTCTGGTGAAGAGGTAGCCCAGCATCATGCGCGCTGCCGGGTTCTTGGTCATTTCATAGGCACGCAGCTTCACCGTGCGGGCGCCGCACTCGAGGAAGAAGTTGTGCAGCAGGTCCAGGATGAGATTGCCGGAGTTGAAGATGTAGTCGCCCCGCCAGGGCTGGCCGAGGTTGTTCACGGCCATGATCCCGTGCGGCCCGTTGAGGTGATAGTTCGTCCCGGCGCCGGTGCTCTTGAAGGTGCTCTCGAACGGAGCATCGCCGGCTGAAATCTTGCCGTTGCCATCAGCGCCATAAAGCAGTCCGTTGACGGCCGCGCCGACCAATTCGATATGGCCGAGTTCCTCCGTCGCGATGTTGGCGATCAGGGCGTAGAACGGCCTCAGCTTGTCCCGCATGCGGAAGTTGAAGCTCTGGTACATGTAGGTGTTCAGGGTGGTCATCTCCCCGAACCGTCCACCCATGAGTTCGTTCACGACGGCCGCCGCAGCAGGGTCAGGGTCTTTCGGAAGCGGCATCTCAACCTGGAGGCGATCGATCCTTAGAAACATGCGCGTACTCCTT
>PKEY01000120.1 GCA_002919265.1 Hyphomicrobiaceae bacterium
GTGAAAGACCCGCGCGAGGTGGTGAAGGCGGGCGACGTGGTCAAGGTGCGGGTGAAGGAGGTCGACGTCGAGCGCAAGCGCATTGCGCTTACGATGAAATCCGGCCCGCTCGACCGGTCCACCTCCCGCGATAACAGCCGCGCAGCGGGTGCCCCCCAACGCGCCCGCAACAACGCGCCCCACAGATCATCCGAACCTCCGCCCGAAAGCGCCTTGGCCGCGGCTCTGAGGCGCGCGCAGGAGCGGAAAGGTGGTTAAGTCTTCTCCCCTCGAATTACTCGGAGCGGTTTGAATTCGTACGTGACCACGGAACCAGCGCGGTCGCCGTTTCGGTTTTCAAAACTTCGGCGTTGATGCCGAACACCTGCCGCAACAGGTCAGGTGTCAGCGTTTGTAGCGGCTCACCTTCGGCAACCACCCGCCCCGCATTCAGCACAATGACTCGATCACCGAAGCGGCTAGCAAGGGTGAGGTCGTGGACGACGGCGAGCACGGCTCGGCCATCGCGTGCCAGCTGCCGCATGAGTTGCGCCATGCCGATCTGATGCTCCGGGTCGAGCGCCGCGACAGGTTCGTCCGCAAGCAGAACGGGCGCCTCGACCGCCAGCGCGCGCGCCAGCATCACTCGCGCCCGCTCGCCGCCCGACAGCTCCGTGACGATACGGTCGGCAAGATGTTGGGCATCCGCGGAAGCGAGCGCTTTATCTATGGCCGCATCGTCAGCGGCCGACAGACGAGAGAGACTCGAAGCGTGCGGAAAGCGTCCAATGGCGACGACTTCACGGGCCGTGACCGGCCAATGGGCGACGTGGCCCTGGGGAATATAGGCCATCAGCCGGGCGCGCTCGCGGATGTTCATGCGTGCAAGATCGGTATCCTTCCACAGTACGCGGCCTGATGCCGGCACGAGTCCTGCGATCGTACGCAGCAGCGTCGTCTTGCCGGCGCCGTTAGGGCCAAGAAGAAAGACAAGCTCTCCCGGCTTGAGCGTTAGGCTCACATCGGCAAGTAGCTGGCGGCTACCAAGACGTACCCCGATGTTTTCGGCCGCCAGAGTCATCTCAGCCCACCACCTGCATGAGATCGCGGCTGCGCTGGCGCAGCACGAGCCAGATGAAGAATGGCACCCCGATCAACGAGGTCAGCACGCCGACCTTGATTTCGCTGGTGGCCGGAATAAGGCGCGAGGCGATGTCAGCCGCAAGCAGAAGGGCCGCGCCGGCGAGCATCGCCGGTACGTGCACGCGGGCCGGATCGTGTCCAACCAACGGCCGCACGAGATGCGGCGTGACGAGCCCGATGAAGCCGATAACGCCAGCCACGGCGACACTCGCGCCTACGCCAGAAGCAACACCAATGAGGGTCATCGCCCGCAACCTGCCGAGCTGAACGCCGCTCGTGCGTGCCACGTCCTCACCGAGCGTCAGTGCCGTCAATCCGGAGCGCGGCGCGAGCAACAACAGCCACGAGACGACCATGAACGGAGCCGCCATGGCCACATGCTGAAAGCTACGATCTTCGAGCGAGCCCAGTAGCCAGAATGCGATCTCCAGCGCGGCGTAGAAATTCGGCGCGAGGTTGAGCGCGAGCGACACTCCGGCGCTCGCCAGACTCGACAGCGCAAGCCCAGCCAGCAGAAGCGTCAGAATGTTGGCGGATGCGCCTGCAAGCGCGAAAAGCGCGGCGACGGACACGAGCGCCGCAATGATTGCCGCGACAGGTAGGGTATATGACAGCGTGTCGGCAAACCCCAGCGCAATTGCCGTCACCGCTCCAAAGGCAGCAGCACTCGGCGCCCCGAAAACAGAAGGCGCTGCGAGCGGATTGCGCAACAAGCCCTGCAGGGCGGCACCTGAAAGCGCGAGCGTCGCGCCGATCAGCGCGGCAAGTATGGTTCTGGGCAGGCGAAGCTCGCGCACGATGATGACGTCCACCGGATCGCCCTGCCCGGCCAACGCAGCAAGAACCGTGCGTGGAGCGAGAGGGACGGAGCCAATCTGTAACGAGACAACGCACAGCACCCCGACGAGAAGCGCCAGGGCTACCGTCAGTCCAAGAGCGCGTGCGTTCGTTGCGGTTGGCATATGATCTCGTTCGATTGATCGATCAGCGGCGTTTGCGCAACTCGTTCTCTGCTCCCGCCAGGTCGCCGCGTGCCGGTCTAACAGGATCGTTACTCGGATTGAAGTACGCGGCCGGTAATGCCAACGAGTGGCAAATTATCGAGGAGACTTCGGCGGGACACGGCATTACGCAAGCTGTGTTAATTGCTGTCGTCGTGTCCGCTCTTTGAGCGTACAGAAGTATGGACGCGAGAGGACTGATGCTCCGGTGGATTTTCCGCGCATTTGCCGCCATCGCCTCCGTGGCCTGCCTCATTCCGCTGCCGGCCGTTGCGGCCGCACCGGCGCGGATCGTGTCCATCAACGCCTGCACGGACCAGCTGCTCCTGGCGCTCGCAGATCGTGAGCAAATTCTGGCTGTCACGACCTTCGCCCGCGATCCCAACGTTTCGTTCTACGCGGATCGCGCCGAGGGGCTGAAGACCATCGTGGGAAACGCGGAAGAAGTTCTCAAGCTGAAACCGGATCTCGTATTGGTGGGCAGCTTTACCCGGAGCGTCACGCGTGCCCAGCTCGCCGCCCAGGGCATTCGGATCGTTTCTTTCCCGCCGGCCCGGTCCATCGAGGATATCAAGAAGCAGATCGGCGAAATGGCCTCTCTGCTGGGAAATGAAGAACGCGGCCGGGCACTGATCGCCGAGATCGACGCTGCATTTGCCAACCTCGATCGGCCGCCTTGGCCGTTGCGGGCCATTCAGCTGGAGCGACGTGGGTTTGCAGCGGGAACCGACACACTTATCGACGACATCATGCGTCGGCTCGGGATCATCAACGCCGCCACTGAGCTCGGTATCCGGTACGTCGATCGCACGACGCTCGAAGCGGTCCTGAAGGCAAAGCCTGACGTCTTGATCCTGGACAGCGCCAATCTCGGCGCCAACGACCAGGGGGTCGCGCTGCTGGCCCATCCCGCACTCGAGCGGGTACTGCCGCCCGACCGGCGGATCGTCATTCCGGAAAATCAAATCGTTTGCGGAAGCCCCGCCGTTGCTCTTGCTGCCAGAACGCTGCGGGATGCAGCGGAGCGGATACTCAACAAGCGTTGAGACCGCGATACCGCACCTATGGCTTAAGTAAGCACCCCACTCCGGCGTCAGCGCGTCTCCTACTGCACTGCGGGGAACAGCAGCCCCTCGATATGCCCGACGAGCAATGCCAAGCCGATGCCGGCGACGACTGCGCCCGCCAGACGGACATTCGTGCGCAGCGTCGCATCGCCCTTAATCATCCAGCGACCGACAAAACCAGCGGAGATCCCGACCACAAGCTGGATCAGCGAGAAGCCTGCCAGATAGGCAAGGAGCGGCGTCTGTTCTGCGCCGAAGATCGCTTCACCGTAGGCCCATCCGTGAAATAGTCCGGAACCGACGAACAGAGCGCCGAGCGTAGCAGGAGAAACGTTGCGATTGCTCACGAGGATGGTGCCGAGCAGAAGCACCGTGGCCGCGATGACGAGCTCAGCCACCGGCAGCGTGATGCCGGCGAGGTGAACGAGGCATCCGGCGAAAGCGCCAATTGCGAAAGCTGACGTGAGCGACCAGAGCCGACCCGCAAGCGCAGCGGCAATGCCGGCCGCAACCACGAACGCGAAGTGGTCGATGCCAATGAGCGGATGGCAAATGCCGGAGAGAAGCCCTTGGGCAAACGTCTGCGGCACTTCTCCGCCCATCGCGTGGTGGGCAAGAGCGGGAACGCAAGTCACTGATGATGCAAGAGCTGCCAGGCCAGCGATGCGCACGCCGCGAGCGAAGTGAAATGTCATCGTTTCCCCCTTCTTGCCACCCGATCTTGCCAGGCCAACCGTCATTTGTCGGCCAGCACCCGCTTTCAACTCCCGGGTACTGTTGCCGCTGCTGTCGCATAAGCATTGTTGGAAATCGGCACCATTGCGCGAGACGGTAGGCCGCCCCTCACGGTGCGTCAATTGGGTCGGGATGAAGGTGGGAGAACGGAAGACCTGCCGCGCCCGCAGGCTTTCGATGTTTTGGTGCCCCAGGCCCGAGTCGAACGGGCACTCCCTTGCGGGAACCAGATTTTGAGTCTGGCGCGTCTACCAGTTCCGCCACTGGGGCTGACGCGAAAGCAGGCGGATCATAGTCGTGACGACGAGCGCGTCAATGAGCAGGTAGGCTCCTCCCAGCAAAAAGAAAGGGATAGGCTGTCGCGGCGGGCGCCAGGCAGGACCAACCCGGAACCAAGAGCCTCGCCCATCTGTTGGTCAGGCGCCGTGCCGCCGCAAGCGGCTTCTTCGGAAGGAGCCGGCTGTGACCCCTCCGTCTTCCCGCGGTGACCTCCCGGATTCGGAGGTGAAGTTCGTTCGCCAGATCGTCATCCTGGCGGCGTTCCTGGCGCTCGGCGCAGCGATCTGGCTTCTCTCAGACGTTCTTCTGCTTGTTTTCGCCAGCATCCTTCTCGCGATACTGCTGCGGTCGATTGCCGAGCCGCTGAAGCGAAAGCTCAAGATTTCAGATGGGTTTGCACTTCTGTTCGCCGGCTTGGCCATTCTGATCGTGGTCGGAACAGGCGGCTTCCTCTTTGGCGCGCAGATTGCCAGTCAGCTCACGCAGCTATTCGAAGTCCTGCCGGCTGCCGCCGATCGCCTTCTGGCAGAATTCGGGTTTGCGCGGCTGCAGGATCTGATCACCGGAACGCTCGTCGGAAATGTTCTCACAACGGCCTATCAATGGGGCTCGACCCTCGTCGGCGTAATCACCGCGCTCCTTTTCGTCATCTTCACGGGCATTTACCTTTCCATCGATCCGGCCACTTACAGGAACGGCCTTGTCGCGCTGTTTCCGCCCCGCATTCAGCCGCAAATCGCAGAGACGCTTGATGATGCGGGCCGGGCGCTCAGCCTTTGGCTTGGCGGCCAGCTTCTCGCCATGTTGATCGTCGGCATCATGACCGCGGCAGGTTTGTGGCTCGTCGGCGTTCCCTCAGCTCTTGCCTTGGGCTTTCTCATGGGGCTGGCCGATTTCATCCCGATCATCGGACCGATTGCGGCGGCGATCCCGGGCCTTCTGGTGGCGTCCTCGCAAGGGTTCGACATGGTGCTCTGGGCCCTCGCTGTCTATGTCGTCGTCCAGCAGATCGAGTCCAACCTCGTGCTGCCGATTATCGTCGGCAACGCCGTGAAGATCCCGCCAGCCGTCGGATTGTTCGCGGTGATCGCCCTAGGCGTGATCTTCGGTCCGTTGGGCGTGCTGTTTGCCTATCCGCTTGCAGTGGTCACGGACGTCGCCATTCGCCGGCTCTACATCCGCGAGACGCTGGGCGAGCCGGTCGAAATCAGCGGCGAGAAAAAGTGACAGCCGGGGAAGTTCAGGCCGCCGCAGGCTCACGCACTGCCAGACGCGCGATCTCGCACATGATGTCGTTGAGCTGGAAATCCTTCGGCGTGTAGACGGCGGCGACGCCCATGGCCTTCAGCTTTGTGGCATCCTCTGGCGGAATTATGCCTCCGACCACCACCGGAATATCGTCGATGCCTTCCCGACGCATGCCGTCGAGAACCGCCTTTACGAGGGGGATGTGGGAGCCGGAAAGAATCGACAGCCCCACGACGTGTACGCTTTCCTCCAACGCCGCACGCACAATCTGCGCAGGCGTCAGCCGGATGCCTTCGTACACCACCTCCATGCCGCAATCGCGCGCACGCACGGCGATCTGCTCAGCGCCGTTGGAGTGGCCGTCGAGCCCCGGCTTACCGATCAGCAATTTGACGGGGCGGCCGAGGCGCTCGGCGGCGGCCCTCACCGCAGCCCGGGCGGCCCCCAACCCGGCCGTTTCTTCAGCGGCCGCGAGACTAACGCCAGTCGGCGCGCGGTATTCGCCAAAGACCCGGCGCAGCGTCATGCCCCATTCGCCGGTCGTGACGCCTGCTTTGGCGCAAGCGATTGACGGCTCCATGATGTTCCGGCCTTCCTTGGCCGCACGTTCCAACTCCTGGAGCGCACGCGCAACGGCTACCTCATCACGGGACTGGCGCCACGCTTTCAGCCGTTCGATCTGTTCCACCTCGACCTCGGGGCTAACGAGTTGTACAGCTCCTTCCCCTGCGGAAAGTGGTGACGGTTCGGTTTCGGCGAAGCGGTTCACGCCGACAACCACCTGCTCACCGGATTCGATCTTGGCGAGCCGCGCCGCGTTGCTCTCCACGAGCTGCCGTTTCATGTATTCGATGGCGGCAACGGCGCCGCCCATGCGCTCAATGACAGCGAGTTCGGCCCGCGCGGCCTCTTTTAGCACCTCGACCTTTCGCGCGATTTCCACCGAGCCGTCGAAAATGTCCTCGTATTCGAGAAGGTCAGTTTCGTAGGCGAGAATCTGCTGCATGCGGAGCGACCACTGTTGGTCCCAGGGCCGCGGCAGGCCCAGCGCCTCATTCCACGCCGGAAGCTGCACCGCACGCGCCCGCGCGCGCTTCGAGAGCGTCACCGCCAGCATCTCGATCAGAATGCGGTAGACGTTGTTTTCCGGCTGCTGCTCCGTGAGGCCGAGCGAGTTGACCTGCACGCCATAGCGGAAGCGGCGGTTCTTCGGATCCTTCACGCCATAACGATCGCGCGTGATCTCCTCCCAGAGATCGACGAACGCGCGCATCTTGCACATCTCGGTGATGAACCGGAGACCTGCGTTCACGAAAAACGAGATGCGCCCCACAATCGCCTCGAAGGCCTCCGCATCGACCTCACCGGAATTCTTGACGGTATCCAGAATAGCGATGGCCGTCGCGAGGGAATAGGCAAGCTCCTGCACCGGCGTCGCGCCGGCTTCCTGCAGATGGTAGGAGCAGACATTCACAGGGTTCCACTTCGGCACCTCGCGACAGGAGAAGACGATGGTGTCCTTGGTCAGCCGAAGCGACGGCTCCGGCGGGAACACGTATGTGCCGCGCGACAGGTACTCCTTGATGATGTCGTTCTGGATAGTACCCGTGAGGTTGTCACGCGGAATGCCGCGCTCGTCGGCCAAAGCGATGTAGAGCGCAAAAAGCCAAGCCGCCGTCGCATTGATCGTCATCGACGTGTTCATGCGATCGAGCGGAATGCCGTCGAGAAGCGTGCGCATGTCCCCGAGGTGGCAAATGGGAACGCCTACCTTGCCGACTTCGCCAGCCGCCAGTTCGTGATCGCTGTCGTAGCCCGTCTGCGTCGGCAGGTCGAAGGCAATCGAAAGCCCGGTTTGCCCCTTGGCCAGGTTACGCCGATAAAGCGCGTTCGACTCCGCAGCCGTCGAATGGCCGGCATACGTCCGGAACAGCCACGGCTTGTCACGTTTCACCGGTTGGACATCCTCGATCTGGCTCACACCCGACATGGTCTCGCATTCCTTTCGCACGTGCGAAGAACGTTACCGCAGTCAGCGGGATCCGCAACAGGGGTGGTGCAGTCTCGAGGAAGTTCTGACTGGCTCATCCGCGCACGAAGGTAGGTGAGCCAGCCGATATTTGTGCTATGGCTGCCCACCGGCACCAACGGCCAAATCATAAAGACGAGGAACAATTCAAATGCAGCGAGTTGCCGAGCCTCTGAGCGGCGTTTTTCCCATTGCCCCTACGCCCTTCACCGAGACGGGTGAACTTGACCTCGAAGGTCAGCGCCGCGTGCTCGATTGCATGATCGACCAAGGCGTCGACGGCATTTGCATCCTGGCCAACTACTCGGAGCAATTCCTCCTTTCGGACGAAGAGCGGAGCACGCTCGTCGAGCTGTGCCTTTCTCACGTGGGAGGCCGTGTGCCTGTGATCGTCACATGCAGCCATTTCAGCACGCAGATCGCGGCTGCCCGGGCGCGCGCCGCTGCCCAGGCCGGTGCAAGCATGCTCATGCTGATGCCGCCCTATCACGGCGCCACGCTGAGGGCGGATGAAAAGGGCATCCTTGAGCACTTCCAGCGTGTGGCCGATGCCGCCCAAATCCCCATCATCGTGCAGGATGCGCCGCTCAGCGGCGTGACGCTGTCGGTACCGTTCCTGGTCCGCCTGGCGAAGGAAGTGCCGCTTGCGCGCTATTTTAAAATCGAGGTGCCGGGCACTGCTGCGAAGCTGCGGGCGCTCATAGCACAGGGGGGCGACCTCATCGCCGGGCCGCTCGACGGCGAAGAAGCAATCACGCTGATGGCCGACCTCGACGCCGGTGCGACGGGCACGATGCCGAGCGCGCTGCTGCCCGACCTCATCAAGCCTGTCCTGGAACACTATCGCGCCGGCCGTCGCGCCGATGCGATGGCTGCCTACGCCCGCATTCTGCCACTCATCAATTACGAGAACCGCCAGTGCGGCCTCCGCGCGACCAAGACGGTCATGCAGGCTGGCGGCGTCATCAAGAGCGATTTTGTACGGCATCCGCTGGAGCCGTTGCATCCGGCAACGCGGGCTGAACTTCTCGAGCTGGCGGCTCAGGTCTCGCCGCTTGCGCTCAGGTGGGGCAAGTAGCCGTCAAACCATCCGAGATCGCAATAATTGATTGGGGCTCGCTGCCTGAAGGTGGCGGGCCTTTTGGAAGAGGTCGCGGAAATCATGCTTCGCAGGCTGGCCGGCAAGGCTTTTGACAATGCGTACCTGCTCCTCACACTGATGGCCCTATTCTGGGCCGGCAATCAGGTGTTGGGGCGCGCTGCGGCCGGCGAAATTCCTCCCGTGGCCCTTTCTTTCTTGCGCTGGTCGTTCGCCTCGTTGATCGTTCTGCCCTTCGCTTTGCCGCACCTGGCGCGCGACTGGCCCGTTTTGCGCGAGAAATGGCTTTTCGTCGGCTTTCTTGGAATTATCGGCGGCGGCGCATTCAATACGCTGCAGTATATCGGGCTGAATTATACGACAGCACTTAATAGCCTCATCCTCAATTCGACAGGCCCTATTCTCATCGCCATCGCCTGCGTCCTCATTTTCAAGGACCGGCTGACCACACCTCAAATCGTGGGTACGCTGATCTCAATGGCCGGGGTGCTCGTCATTGTGTCGCGCGGTGAGCCGGAAACGCTGCTGACACTGAGCCTCAACAGGGGCGATTTGATTATCCTTTTTGCGATGGCGATTACGGCTGTTTACACAGCCTATTTACGGCTGCGACCTGCCATTCATTGGATCACGTTTCTTTTCTGTATGTTCCTGGCGTCGGGATTATTCAATTTGCCGATTGTGCTGGTTGAAATGTTCGTTTACGGCAAGTTCGTTCAGCCGACGCTGTTCACCATTCTTGCGCTGGCGTACGTGTCCATTTTTCCCAGCATTCTCGCCTATCTCTGCTTCACGCGTGGTGTGGAGCTGATCGGTGGCGTGCGCGCCGGCATATTCATGCACCTCATCCCCCTGTTCGGTGCGCTGATGGCCATCATGCTGCTCGGAGAACCGCTGGGGATGTTTCACGTCGTCGGTTTCATTCTCATCATTGCCGGCGTAGCACTAACGAGCCGCAAGCCATGACGGCCTGCGGCTCGCAAAACTTCTGTCCCTTCGCCTTGAGCTACTGCTGACCAGAACCGCCGCTCGGCGGGCTGGCAGCCGGAGGAGTCGACGGTGTCGTCGGGCTCGTTGTCGTAGGCGGAGAAGATGCTGGCGGCGAAGTTCTTTCAGGCGACGATGTCGTCGCCGGAGGAGTTGTCGCTGTCGTCACTGGCTCGCGCGGGAACAACAGCGCGACGAGCAACACGACGACTACGACCGCCCCAATCAACCACCATATTCGGCTATCCATGCCGGCCTCCAAAGAATTGACGTACGTCAGAGCAACGTCCGCTACGCGCGGTACGTTCCGGCTCAAGATCCGGAGCTGCACCGTCCGACGCGATCACTTCGCAATGCAGCACACTGCCTGGGTCTAGAACGTCTGGCGAGCGCGCGGGGTTCCGGCACACCAGCTGGGCGATTGCTCGATGGTTCCGGCAAAGTTCGCTTCAGCGCCCGTTGCGGCCTGCCTGTTTAAGAACGAAGCATGGCCATGCGTCGCAACCATACCGACAGCCATACGTTCCAACTGGATACGAAAAATCCGGAAGGAGGCGGGCAAGATGAGCCGCAACAAGGCCAAGACGGACGAAGAGCGGAAGGCGCCTCAGACGCAGCCCGATCGGCGCAAGACTGGGCACCCTATGCATCCAGCCGGGCCCCATGCGCGGCCGGATTTGACGGACCCGGAAGCCACACCAGGGACAGGCGCTCTGCCCGATGTTTCCGTCGATAAGGACGTGGACCCAGGCAACGGCTGAGTCACCAGCAAACTAAGCGAGCAGACCTTATCTATAACGTGTCATCGACCCACAGGACGGGCTGAATGGACGATAAAGACTTCCCGCGTTGGATGTGGTCAGAAGCCTGCGAGATGCTGGCGCGGGCGGAGCGATTGCACCAGCAGCTTTTCGATCTTCACCCTTTATCATCCCGGCAGCCCGCGTGGCGGCCGCCAGTTGACATCCTCGAGACGGATGACGAAGTCCTAGTCTTTGTCGCCCTGCCCGGGGTCGATCCCGACCAGGTCCAGGCTGTCATCCAGGGCGGCGACCTGATCGTGGCCGGCGTCCGCGTCCTGCCGGAAGCCTTTCGAACCGCCGCAATCCATCGGGTGGAGCTGCCACAAGGGCGCTTCGAACGCCGCGTCAGCCTGCCGGAAGGCCAGTATCAGGCCATCCGATGGTCCTCGAGCCAGGGCTGCCTGCTCTTTCGCCTCAAGAAAACGGGAGAGATTTGATGGTCGATCAGGAGACCTCTCGCCCTTCGCCTGAGCAACCACAGGAATCTAGTCCGCCGCCCGACACCCTGATCATTCTTCCGGTTCGGGACCTGGTGCTCTTTCCCAAAGTCATCCTGCCCATCACAGTAGGCAGAAAGAGATCTGTGCTGGCCATCCAGCAGGCGGTCCGCGAGCAACGGCAAATCGGCGTGCTTACGCAGCGCGATCCCGAGATGGCGGATCCCCAGCCCGTCGACCTCTATCGCATGGGCACCGTGGCGAACATCGTCCGCTTCGTGACCGGGACAGACGGCACGCATCACATCGTCTGCCAGGGTGAAGAGCGCTTCCACGTCACGGAGTTCCTGGAGGGCTACCCCTATTTCGTCGCGCGTGTGCTGCGCATCCCCGATGCGGAGACCCGAACACCGGAGATCGAGGCGCGCTTCCTACATCTGCAGCGGCAGGCGATCGAGGCACTGGAGCTGATGCCGCAGGCACCGAAGGAGCTGATCGCCACCATTCAGGCGGTGACCTCGCCGGGCATGCTGGCCGACCTCGCCGTCGCTTACATGGACATTCCGTCGTCCGAGAAGCAGGAAATTCTCGAGACGGTGAACCTGGCCGTCCGCATGGAAAAGGTCTCCAAGCTGCTGGCGCACCGTATCGAAGTGCTGCGGCTCACGCAGGAAATCAGCCGTCAGACGAAGGCGGCGCTCGACCAGCGCCAGCGCGAGGCTTTACTCCGCGAGCAGATGGCCGCGATCCAGCGCCAGCTGGGCGAGGACGACACCAAGGCGCAGGAGATGGCCGAGCTCGAGCAGGCCATCGCCAAGGCGGGAATGCCGAAGGACGTGGAGGAGCACGCGCGCAAGGAATTGCGCCGCCTTTCCCGCATGCCCGAAGCGGCAGCCGAGTACGGCATGGTGCGGACTTACCTCGATTGGCTGGTGGAGCTGCCCTGGAAGCTGCCCGAAGAGCCGCCAATCGATATTGAGGAAGCGCGCAAAATTCTCGACGAGGACCACTACGGCCTCGAGAAGGTCAAGCGGCGGATCATCGAGTATTTGGCGGTCCGAAAACTTGCACCGCAGGGCAAGGCGCCGATCCTTTGCTTCGTCGGTCCTCCGGGCGTCGGCAAGACATCGCTTGGTCAATCAATCGCCCGCGCGATGGGGCGCAAGTTCCAGCGCGTGAGCCTTGGCGGCGTACATGACGAGGCCGAGATCCGCGGGCACCGGCGGACGTATGTCGGCGCGCTGCCCGGCAACATCATCCAGGCCATCCGCAAGGCGGGCTCGCGCAACTGCGTGCTGATGCTCGACGAGATCGACAAGCTGGGCGCCGGCATCCACGGCGATCCTGCAGCGGCGCTGCTGGAGGTGCTCGATCCCGAGCAAAATAGCACCTTCCGCGACAACTACCTCGCCGTGCCATTCGACCTGAGCCGCGTGGTGTTCATCACTACGGCGAACATGCTGGATACGATCCCCGGTCCGCTGCGCGACCGCATGGAGGTCATCAGCCTGGCGGGCTACACGGCTACCGAGAAGTTGCAGATCGCACGCCGTTATCTCGTCCGACGGCAGATGGAAGCGAACGGTCTGAAACTGGAACAGGTCGAGATCACGGATGAAGCGCTCAAGGCGATCATCGATCACTACACACGCGAGGCCGGGGTGCGAAATCTCGAGCGTGAGATCGGCAAAGTCCTAAGGCATGCCGCCGTTCGGATCGCGGAAGGCGAAACTGGTCCGATCCGGATCGACGAAAGCGATTTGCAGGCCATCCTCGGTCCGCCGCAGTTCGAGAACGAGGTGGCGATGCGCACCAGCGTGCCCGGCGTCGCCACGGGTCTCGCGTGGACGCCTGTGGGTGGCGACATCCTGTTCGTCGAGGCCACGCGCATTCCGGGTTCGGGCAAGCTCATTCTAACGGGCCAGCTTGGCGAGGTGATGCAGGAGAGCGCGCAGGCTGCGCTCAGCATCGTCAAGAACCGCGCCGAACAGCTTGGCATCGACCCGGCCCGGTTCGAGAAAAGCGACATCCACGTGCACGTCCCGGCAGGTGCCGTGCCGAAGGATGGGCCCAGCGCCGGCATTACGATTTTCGTCGCGCTTGTTTCGCTGCTGTCCCAGCGCTGCGTGCGCAACGATACCGCCATGACCGGTGAAATCAGTCTGCGCGGACTCGTGCTTCCGGTGGGCGGCATCAAGGAAAAGGCAATTGCAGCCGCGCGTGCGGGCATCAAGCGCGTCGTGCTGCCAGCGCGCAACCGCAAGGATTTCGACGATATTCCCGAGGAAGCCCGCAGAAACCTCGAGTTCATCTGGATTGAGCGGGTCGAGGAAGCGATTGCCGCCACGCTGGAGCCTCGCAAGGAAAACAAAGAACAAGAGCGAGAGCACGCTGAACCGCCCCAAGCAGCCGCCGAATAAGCTTGGCTGGCGATCCCACCGAAAAAATCGACTGTCGAGCCTATGTGCACTGCAACCAGGCTCGCCAGTCGAAGTTTTCCCGCATGAGCGAATACAAGCTATGCGGGAGCAGTTGGATGCCTACAATTTCAACGAGGGACGGCACTGAGATCTACTATAAGGATTGGGGTAGCGGGCAGCCGGTCGTTTTCAGTCACGGCTGGCCACTGAATTCCGATGCCTGGGAATCCCAAATGTACGCCGTCGCCTCCGCTGGTTTCCGCGCCATCGGACACGACCGTCGCGGCCATGGCAGATCGAGTCAGCCATGGAACGGCAATGATATGGACACCTACGCCGACGATCTCGCCGAGCTCATTGAAGCGCTCGACCTGCGGGATGTCGTCCTCATCGGCCATTCGACCGGCGGCGGCGAAGTCACTCGTTACGTTGGCCGCCACGGCACCGACCGGGTTGCCAAGGTTGTACTCGTCGGCGCAGTGCCGCCACTCATGGTGCAGACTCCGGAAAATCCTGGCGGCCTTCCGATCAGCGTGTTCGACGGACTGCGCGCGGCGACACTTGCGGATCGATCGCAACTTTATCGGGACTTGGCCTCCGGGCCGTTTTTCGGATTCAATCGTCCGGGAGCTGATGTCTCACCCGGAGCGATCGAGAGCTTCTGGCATCAAGGCATGATGGCCGGGTTCAAGAACACCTACGATTGCATTAAGGCCTTCTCGGAAACCGATTTCACCGAGGACCTCAAGAAAATCGACGTGCCGACACTCATCATTCACGGCGACGATGACCAGATCGTCCCGATCGACGCGGCCGGACGAGCCTCGGCAAAGATCGTGAAGAATGCCGAGCTTAAGGTTTACCCCGGTGGCGCACATGGATTGGCCGTCACCGCACGCGAGCAGCTGAACAACGACCTGCTTAAGTTCATGAGCGCCTGACAATGAAACAGTCCACTTTGTGGACCGACTTCAGACGCTCGCGGCAATGGCCCAGGGATCATAATTCCCGAAGGTCCAGATGTGGCCTTCGGGATCGCGGCAGGAATATTCGCGGCCGCCGTAGGACTCATCCCTCAGTGGCATGACGACGTCCGCCCCGGCTGCGCTGGCCTGAGCGTGGTGAGCGTCAACGTCATCGACAATGACGTAGATCGTCTGCGTGCATCGTCCGCCAGTGTCCTGGGGCATCGTCATGAAGCGCCCGAACGGGCTGTCGATGTTCGGGCCCAGCATGATCATGCCGTTGCCAAACGACAATTCGGCATGAACGACGTTGCCCGCGTCGTCCTTGTAGACAGCATGCGGCTGAAAGCCGAAGGCGCGACACAACCAGTCCACAGCGGCCGCGGGGTCGTCGTACCGCATGGCCGAGATCATGGTCGCGGTCGTCGCCTTCGGTCCCATCACGTCTCCAATCAGTGATTGTCGCGCGGAATGCCCTTCGTCTCGGCAATCCGCTGATACTTCACCGCGTTCTTGAGCACCGCGCCGCGGCTCTGCTCGTCGACGAGGCTGCGGAAGATCTCCTGCCAGGGCGTCTGGCTCTCGGGATATTTATAACCACCCTTGGCCATCAGCTCCTTGCGGCGTTGCTCCAGCTCCTCGTCCGAAATGAGGATGTTGGCCGTCCGCTTGTTGAGGTCGATGCGCACGCGGTCGCCCGTCCGCAGCAGCGC
>PKEY01000134.1 GCA_002919265.1 Hyphomicrobiaceae bacterium
CTTCATGCCGGGCGCGCGCGAGCTGGTCGCCACGATGCGGGCGAGTGGCGCTTATTGTGCGCTGGTTTCCGGCGGATTCACGTTCTTCACCGAGCGCATCGCGACGCGGCTCGGCTTCCACACGCATCAGGCCAATACGCTCGACATCGTCGATGGGCATTTGGCCGGAACCGTCTCCCCGCCCATTCTCGGCCGTGAAGCCAAACTCGCCGCGTTGGAACGCCTGCGTCGTGAGTTGAATCTGCAGCCGGAAGAAACGCTTGCTGTGGGAGATGGCGCCAACGACCTCGATATGATCCGCTCCGCCGGCCTCGGAGTAGCCTTCCGCGCCAAGCCCATTGTGGCCGCGGAGGCAAAGGTATCGATCCGGCACGGCGATCTTACGGCTCTACTCTATCTCCAGGGCTACACTCGCAAAGAATTTGTCGCGCAATAGACATTCATTTGTCAGAATTTCCGATTTGCGCGATGCGAACCATGATTTTGATTGCCCACATGAAAATGCTTGCCAAGCAAGTGCAAATCAAAATCGAAAATCGAGCGCCGTTCGCCCAGGTTTCTTCTTTCAGCGATTTCCGGTCATTAACGTTGGCTTAATTTTCAAATCAATTAAAGCCGCCCCGCCCCTTGGATTGTCCTTGCGTCGATCAAAAGAATCAGCCTGACACTTCTCCTGTTAGTTGAATCCAACGCAAGGAAACAATCATGAATGGGAAGCCGCTGGTGGCCGAAATCTTCGGTACTTTCTGGTTGGTTTTCGGCGGTTGTGGAAGCGCCGTTCTAGCAGCGGCCTTTCCAGAACTCGGTATCGGTTTTGTAGGCGTGGCGTTCGCGTTCGGCCTTACCGTGCTGACGATGGCTTATGCCGTCGGCCATATCTCAGGCGGGCATTTCAATCCTGCAGTCACGCTGGGTCTCACCGCGGCCGGACGCTTTCCGGCGAAAGACTTGGTGCCCTACATCATCGCCCAGGTGGTCGGCGCCATTATCGCCGGCGGCGTGCTTTATCTGATTGCCAGCGGAAAACCCGGATTTGATGCCGCTGCCAGCGGGTTCGCCTCCAATGGTTATGGCGAGCATTCGCCGGGCGGTTATTCGCTGCAATCAGCAATTCTCGTGGAGTTCGTGCTCACCGCGTTCTTCATCCTCATCATCGCAGGCACGACGCACAAACTCGCCCCCACCGGATTTGCGCCATTGGCCATCGGTTTGGCGCTAACACTCATCCATCTGATCAGCATCCCGGTGACCAATACGTCAGTAAACCCGGCGCGTAGCACTGGCACGGCTCTTTTCCAGGGTGGCTGGGCGATCCAACAGCTGTGGGTCTTCTGGCTGGTGCCCTTGGTCGGCGGCGTTGTCGGCGGACTGATCCACCGCGCGCTGTTTGAAGAGCCCAAGTGAGCTCGACCAGAGCATTCTGAACGATTGGGAGAGCCGGCCGTCAGACGGCCGGCTCTGATGTTGAGCCCAGCTCCGCCTCCTCCAGCGACCGCGCAAGCTCCTCGCGCGCCTTTTCTGCCCGCAGCTGGCGATTCCACATGCTGGCGTAAAGGCCACCTTTCGCTAGGAGCTGCGCGTGCGTGCCCTGCTCCACCAATCGACCTTTCTCGAGCACCAAGATGTTGTCGGCATGAACGATGGTCGACAGACGGTGCGCGATGACAAGAGTCGTCCGCCCACGTGAGACGCGATCAAGGGCGTCCTGGATCTCCTTTTCCGTATGGCTGTCGAGCGCGCTCGTTGCTTCGTCGAGAAGCAGAATTGGCGGCCGTTTCAAAATCGTGCGGGCGATTGCGACGCGCTGCTTCTCACCGCCTGACAGCTTGAGGCCGCGCTCGCCAACCATCGTCCGATAACCGACCGGCAACTGACGGATGAAGTCGTCGATTTGAGCAAGCCGCGCTGCTTCGTAGACCTCTTCATCGGTCGCGTCGGGACGGCCGTACTTGATGTTGTAAAAGATCGTGTCGTTGAACAGGACCGTGTCCTGCGGCACCACGCCGATGGCAGCCCGCAGGCTCTCTTGTGTGACATCGCGGATATCCTGTCCGTCGATCGTAACGCGCCCGGAAGAGATGTCGTAGAAGCGGAACAGAATTCGTCCGATTGTCGACTTGCCGGCACCCGACGGCCCGACGATCGCCACCATATGCCCGGCCGGCACTTCGAACGAGACGTCTTTCAGGATTGGCCTATCGGGATCATACGAAAAACACACGTTCTCGAAGCGGATTGTTCCCTTTTCCACGCGCAACGGCTTGGCACCGGGCTTGTCCACGATCTCGGGTTTTTCGTCGAGCAGCGCGAACATGGTTTCGAGATCGACCAGCCCCTGTTTGATCTCGCGATACACCATGCCCATGAAGTTGAGCGGCATGTAGAGCTGGATCAGGATGGCATTGACCATCACGAAATCGCCGATGGTGTTTTGCCCCGTCATGATCCCGCGGGCCGTCAGCAGCATTGCGGCCGTCATGCCGATGGTGAAGATCAGCGCCTGGCCCGAGTTCAGCACGCCGAGGGAGTAGTAGGTCCGGATTGCCGCCTGCTCGTAGCGCGCCATGGAGGCGTCGAACCGCCTGGCCTCAAGCTCCTCGTTGCCGAAGTATTTGACCGTCTCGAAATTCAGAAGACTGTCGATCGCCTTCGTGTTGGCCTCGGTGTCACTTTCGTTCATCTCGCGGCGAATGGAGATGCGCCACTCGCTGGCCGCGAAGGTGAACCACATGTAGACCGCGACCGTGACCAGCACGATCACGACGTAAAGGAAATCGAAGTAGTAGAGCAGAATTCCGCAGATCAGCAGCAGCTCGAGCGCCGTCGGCACCACGTTCAGGATGCCCATGCGGATTATGAGTTCGATGGCGCGCGTGGCGCGCTCGATCACGCGGCTCAACCCGCCCGTCCGCCGTTCCAGATGGAAGCGCAGCGACAATCGGTGCAGATGCCTGAACGTGCGATTGTTCAGTTCCCGGACGGCATGCTGGCCCACCTTCGTGAAAAACACGTCCCGAATCTGGTTCAGCACCATCATCAAGACGCGACCAGTGCCATAGGCGAGGATCAGGCCCACCGCGGCAAGACCAATGCCTTCCCCTGCACTCAGACCCTCTTCGCCCGCGGCGCCCGCCAGCAGATCCGTGGCCTGTTTGAAGAAAACCGGCGTCGCAACCGTGACGACCTTCGCGATCACCAGCACGAAGAACGCCAGCACGACGCGCAACCGGAGATCCGGGCGCCCTTCGGGCCACACGTACGGCAGCAGCCCGCGCAGCACCGCCCAGTGGTCCGCGCGGCCGACCCCTGGCATTTCGCTCGCCGGCTTCGCCTTTTGTGCTGCCTTGATGGCCTGCTGGCTTGCCATTCTCCAACCTTTCACCCAAGCAGCTCCCTGGCAGCCGAACATCGGCGCTGCCGACAAGCGACCAGCCTTCAGGCGAGCTGAACGTTAGCGATTTGGCGCAGAAACCTGATCGGGAGCTGAGCGCCACCCTCCCCACATATGGTCATCGGTCGGCTCTGCGCGACCCCGGGCGCCGCCCGGAACCACCTGTGTCAGTGCGTTGCTGTCATACCCCGGCTCAGGTCCGCCGGCAAATCCGCCACCGACGCATGCCGACCGGCCGTCGGAGCGCGAGAGCCAATCCCACCTTCCTTTCACCGCGATTGACGCGCCTCATTTCGGACCGGCTCTGGGCTTATCAAACAGGATTCCGTTCACGATATCTAACGGGGTGCGGCGAACAGCAGAGGGTGAGGAAACGATAAAAACTAACGGGCAAGAACAAATGCAGAAAGTTGCAGATCGGAGCCCTTCGGGCGGAATCCGGAACATTTGCGTCTATTGTGGATCTGGCGTGGGCGCCAAGCCCACTTATGCCGAAGCCGCTCGCGTTCTGGGACGCTCGCTCGCGGAGGCCGGCATTGGCCTCGTGTACGGCGGCGGCAGCCTGGGTCTGATGGGCGAAATCGCCCGCGCCACGCTTGCGGCCGGAGGGCGCGTCACTGGCATCATCCCCGCCTTCCTCACGGAACGTGAGCATATGCTGCGCGACGTCGACGAGCTGGTCGTCACGGAGGACATGCACCAGCGCAAGATGCTCATGTTCCAGAAGTCGGATGCGTTCGTCGCACTGCCGGGCGGCATCGGCACGCTTGAGGAACTCGTCGAACAACTGACCTGGTCGCAGCTCGGCCAGCACGAGAAGCCGGTCATCATCGCCAACATTGACGGGTTCTGGACACCCTTCTTGAACCTTCTCGATCACATGCGGAAGGACGCTTTCATCCGGAAGAATCTCGACGTCCGCTGCACCGTGGTCGACCGTGCCGAGGATGTCGTGCCGACGATCCTCAAGGAAGTGAGCTCCAGGACTCAGACCAAGAGCGACGCCGCTTTGATCTCGCGCATGTGAGCGGGGTGGCGCGTCTGTTGCGAGCACGTGTCGCCCGTGCGCCGTTGAGCGGAATGACTTACGTTGGAAGGCGATCGAATCGCCGTAGCTGACAAGGACCTGCAGTCTCTTGTACCCCCTGCTCGACGAAAGGGCCCGACGCGAACACAAGCTGCGCAACAGGCTTCATTCCGCCCTGTTGCTACTGGGTATCGGCGGTGTCCTCGGCCTGTCCGCCGTGCTCATCTGGGGTTGGGAAGGCTTGTTCTGGGCGCTCCTCGCCGTCGCGCTGCTCATCCTCTTTGCGCCCAGGCTGCCGCCCGAGGCCATCATGCGCATGTATCGGGCGCAGGAGGTCCATCCGCGGCATGCAGGTCGTGTCGGCCGCGTGCTCGACATCCTGGCTGAACGCGCCGGCCTCCCCAGGCGCCCGCGCCTTTACGTCATTCCCAGCGCCACGCTCAATGCCTTCGCGACTGGCACGCCCGACAACGCCAGCATTGCCGTGACGGCGGGTCTGCTACGGACGCTCAACCTGCGGGAGCTTGCGGGCGTCCTCGCCCACGAGGTGAGCCACATCCGCAACAACGATCTCTGGGTGATGGGCCTCGCCGATGCCATGAGCCGCTTTACGCAGGCGCTTTCAACGCTGGCGATGATGCTGGCCATGTTCAACTTCGTGGGCATGCTGGCCGGCGTGATCTTCGTGTCCTGGTGGGCCATCCTCGTGTTGTATCTGGCTCCCCTAGTATCGAGCCTCCTCCAGCTCGGCCTCTCGCGCGCCCGCGAGTATGACGCCGACCTCGAGGGCGCGATGCTGACGGGCGATCCGGATGGCCTCATCTCGGCGCTGGCAAAGCTCGAGCGCTACACGGGCCGCTTCTGGGAAGACCTCATGTTCCCGATCCCCGGCCGGCGTGTCCCGCAACCGTCGCTCCTTCGCTCCCACCCGCGCACGGAGGATCGCATTGCCCGGCTGCGGGAGCTGGCGCCCCGGCCCGAGACGCCGATCATTGTCTACGAGGAAGAGCCCATGGATTTCCTGTCGCCTTGGGACCCAATGCGGCTTGTTCCGCGCCTCAGGTGGCCCGGCGTCTGGTACTAGCCATGACCGAAGCGCGGCTCCCTTCCGACGAACGCTCGCCCGCCGATCTCGCCCGTGAGGCCGAGGAGCTTGCGGCGCGCGTCCGCGCCGGCGAGCGGCGGGCCATTGCTCGCGCGTTGACCGAAGCGGAGCGCCAATCCCCGCTCTCGGCCGCGCTGCTGCGCGCACTGCAGAAAGGTCTCGGACGCGCCCTTGTGGTGGGCTTCACAGGCCCGCCCGGCGCCGGCAAGTCGACCTTGGTCGACGCCTACCTGCGGGAGCTTCGGCGGCAGGGCAAGACCGCTGGCGTCATCGCCGTGGACCCCACGAGCCCCATCTCGGGCGGCGCGATCCTGGGCGACCGCCTGCGCATGACCTCGACGCTCGACAATGAAGGCGTGTTCGTCCGCTCGCTGGCATCGCGCGGCCACCTGGGCGGGCTGACGCCAGCGGCGGTGCGGATGATCGACGTGCTCGACGCCGCCAGCTTCGACCGCATCGTCATCGAGACCGTGGGCACGGGGCAGTCCGAAATGGATATCGCCGAGGTTACGGATGTGCGCGTCGTGATCTCCGCGCCGGGGCTCGGCGACGAAATTCAGGCCATGAAGTCCGGCCTGCTCGAGATCGGCGACATCCTCGTGGTTAACAAGGCGGACCGGGAGGGCGCCGAGCGCACCTACCATCAGCTCAAGGCCGCGCTGCGCATGCGGACCGGAGAGCGCGCCACGACGCCGGTGCTCAAGACCACCGCGCTGACCGGAGACGGCGTCGCCGCTCTTGCCGAAGCGATCGAAAAGGTTGGCGAACGTCGCCTTGCGGCCGGCCCGCAGACCCGGCGCCGGATGCGCGCCCGCTACCTTATCGCCCGCGCCGCCGCAGATCTCATCGCCGAACAAATTCGGCAGGCTGACACGGAAGAGATCGACAGGCTTGCGGATGCGGTGCTGGAGGGAAGTGCGTCTGCGAGGGAGGCGGCGGTTAGGTTGATGGCGGAGAGACTGCGGGGGCGGTGAGCGCACCTATAATTCGTGCACGCGTACGCTCAACAGACGCAATAATATGCCGCCAAATTAGGGACACGTGCACTCCGGCATAGGGATAGCAAACACAATATTTCTCGAGCATTGCAAGAATTGCGGTCAGCACCTCAGCGGGACGGCCTCGCACAACGAGGAAGGACGTGCACCATGCCCGAATTGCGGAAGTTATTCGAGAAACTTTAGTGTCCATTTACAAAGCCTTGTCTCGGCTGAAAGCCACGATTGCCGCCATTCAAAGCATGACAGAGTGAGATCCCGAAGACGGTGGTTATTGGAGATAATTAGTGGGGATAGTTATTGGCGCAAAGAGAGGCGCTGGACATTTCTACACCGCGTTATTGATCGGTTTGGCGACCGGTACTTTGAGCGGATTGTCGATAAAGAAACAGGGGAAATTATAATTGATATAACTCATCCGTTATCAGAGCACCAAGGTCACGGTTCGGCGAAGCGCAAAAAATTCTCGGAAGATAATTCATAACGGCGACCTCATCACCGTTAGGTCGCGAAGGCAAAACGGCAGAGGCTAGCATCTAGATTGTTCGCTGCGAGCAGTTTGGTCATGCAATTTCCAGGCTGCTTCACATATTCCAATCGCCACTAACCTACTTTCGCATTCTGCTTAACCCTCCACACTCCCGCTCCACATCCGCAAACACACCTACAGCGTCCCGCGCTGTGCGGTTGCTCCAGCGCACCGGAAGCCAGCCTGAGCGCGTTATGAAGTCGGGACGATACGAGAGAACGAACGGAGCCACCCCATGACCAACACCACGACACCCCAACTGACCAAACCCAACCTCGTGGGCATCAATCATGTCGCGCTCGAGGTGGGCAGCATCGACGAGGCGCTTGCCTTCTATGGCAGCATCTTCACCTTCAAGCTCCGCGGACGCGAGAACGGAAGCGCCTTCATCGACATGGGCGATCAGTTCATCGCGCTTATGGAAACTCCGGCGCCCTCGAGCGACAGGGAGCGGCACTTCGGCCTTGTCGTGGATGACCGCGCGGCCGTGCGGCAGCTCGCCGAAGCCGCCGGCGCGAAGGTCCTGCCCGGGCGGTTTCTCGACTTTCTCGATCCCTGGGGGAACCGCGTGCAGGTCGTCGAGTACAGTGATATTCAGTTCACCAAAGCCCCGCAGGTCCTGAGCGCCATGGGCCTCGATCTCAAGAAGAGCGACAAGGCGTTGAAGGAGCTCGCGGACAAGGGCATTACGTTTTAGACATTGACTTAAGGCAATTCATACTCATGGCAAAACGTAGCGCTGGCCTCCTTCTTTATCGGCTGAAAAACGGCCAGCCCGAGGTTCTCCTTGTCCACCCCGGCGGCCCCTATTGGGCGAAAAAGGACGATGGCGCCTGGTCCATTCCGAAAGGCGAGTACACGGACGACGAGGAACCGCTTGCCGCCGCCCGCCGCGAATTTGAAGAGGAAACGGGCACGCGCCTTGAAGGTGACGTCATTCCTCTCGGCACCGTTCGCCAGCCGGGCGGCAAGCTCGTGACAGCATTCGCGATGGAAGGGGATCTGGACGCCACTGCTGTACGCAGCATCACGTTCACCATGGAATGGCCCCCGCGCTCCGGCCGGATGCAGGATTTTCCGGAAGTCGACCGCGCCGGGTGGTTCGGCAAGGGAGAAGCCGAGCGGAAGATTTTGCGCGGGCAATTACCCATTCTGCAAGCGCTGTGGGAGCACCTCGCTCAAGAAGCCGAAAAAATGAGGTAAGCCTCCCCTCCGCGGCTGTTCGGCCTATTCTCCCGCTTCCCAAGTCCTGCAACGCGAAACGCAGTTGGTTGACCTGGCGTGTCCGGTTAAATGCACGCGATAGAACTTCGCGAGCCGAACCATGACCGACCTGACTGCGCTGAAACCAGGCCTCAAAGGAACAGCCACACTCATTGTTGGCCCCGAGCACACGGCGCCGCGCGTTGGTTCCGGACGCGTGGCGGTTCTCGCGACGCCGGTGATGATCAATGTGATCGAGGCGGCCGCGCTCGATGCCGTCGAACATCTGCTGCCGGAAGGCTATCAGAGTCTCGGCACCCATCTCGACGTACGCCATTTCGCGGCGACGCCTGTCGGGTTGCGTGTGACAGCGACCGCAGAGGTGATCGCCGTCGAAGGACGGTTGGTGACTTTCCGCGTCGAAGCGCGGGACGACCACGAGCCGATCGGCGATGGCACGCATCAGCGCGTGGTCGTGAATGTTGCCCGCTTCGTTGAGAGGGTTCAGCGGAAATTCAAATCAGCGGAGTGATCGAAATTTTGCGGCTTACTGGGCTTCCTGCTGCTTCTGATAATCAGCGTCCTTCTCCCGGGCGCGTTGCGCCGCCGGGCGCGCATTGAGGCGATCGACATAGGCCACGAATTCCGGGCGCTGGGGAATGAGCCCGAACATCATGCCCCATCGGAGCTGTGAGCCGATCACGACGTCCGCCGCCGTGAATTGCTCGCCCAACAGGTAAGGATTGGCAGCCCCGGTCGCCTGCGCGAGCACGTTCATCACCGTATCGAAATCGCCATACCCGAGCGTCGCTCGGCGCGGCTCTTCCTTCCGTGGGTACCTGCCATCTATGACCGCGGGCTCGATCACGCTGGGGCCGAAGAACATCCATCTGAGATACGGGCCGCGCCTCGGATCGCCGACGGGCACGTTCAGCTTCGCTTCGGGAAACTCATCCGCAAGGTAAGTGCAAATCGCCGAAACCTCGGAAATCACGACGCCGCGGTGCTTGATCGTCGGCACTTTGCCCATCGGATTGATCGCCAGATATTGCGGCGACAGGTTCTCGCCCTTTTGCAAGTTGATGAGCTGCACGTCGTAGGGCTGCCCCAGCTCCTCCAGCATCCAGAGCACGATCGACGACCGGGACGGACTGGCGTGGTAGAGGGTGATTTCAGTCATCAGTCACCTCCTGTCAGACAGTCGGTGACCGCTAACGCGCGAGTGCGGCAATTCGATGTGCCGGGAGATGGATGCCGTTCCCGTCGTATGTTTGTTTCAGCGAAAAACGAGAACCGGAATTTTGCTGTGGGTCAGCACCTTCTGCGTCTCGCTGCCGAGCAGGAGCGCGGATATGCCCCGCCGGCCGTGGGACGCCATGACGATCAGATCACAGCCTTTGTCCTCGGCCGTCTTGATGATGCCTTCGTAGGGTTGCGGGCTTTCGATTTGGACGAGCTCGCAAGGCACGCCGGCAGCCTCTGCAGCCTTCGCCACGACGTTGAGGGCCGCTTTGGCCTGGGCATCGGTCATCTGCTGGTAGCGCTCCGGGTCCTCGGGATAGACGACGCCTTCGACGGTCAAAAATTGGAGCGGCGGCGTGACGGTAACAGCCGTGAGTTTTGCGCCGAGAAACTTTGCCAGCTCCACGGCGTGGCCGATTGATCGCTCTGAACACTCCGAGCCGTCCGTGGTCACCAGAATGTTCTTGTACATGGCCGTGCTCCTTTCGCCCGCTCCGTCATCAAAGTTCGCCCCGCGCGCGGCACACGGCCTTGATGCGCATCAACACCGCTGCCGCCAATTTCATTCAACCGCTTACCTGGCTGGTGGGATCCAAGGAAGCCGAGTCGATATTCGCGCCAAATATCCGGGCGAACGACCCAATCGATCTGAAATTTCGGGAAATTCTTTCGACCAGCCGTGGCACGCGACTTCCGCAGCGGCTCGACGATGTATGGCCGCGGAGTTCAACCCGTGCCGAGGAAGCGGTCTCTCACCTTCGTTTCTAAAAGCGAGGAGCGGTTAGATCCTCTCGGGCCAGTCGGCATACGAGCGAGGCTCATCGCGGCCGTGTACCTGGGAAGGCGGCGCCGTAGCCTCGATGGCGGTGAATGGCTCGAGGATCTTGTAGCTGTGTCGCGCACCCGCAGGCACCAGCCACGAGTCACCGGGCTCAAGTCGTACGGTTTGCCCCTCCAGCTCGAGCTCCGCCCGGCCATTGATGACATATCCGACCGTTTCGTACTCGCGCACGCTCTCGGGTTTCCAGCTTCCAGGCTCCTCCTGCTCCCAGAGGCGCATGGAAA
Source organism: Hyphomicrobiaceae bacterium (assembly GCA_002919265.1). Taxonomy (GTDB): domain Bacteria; phylum Pseudomonadota; class Alphaproteobacteria; order Rhizobiales; family Hyphomicrobiaceae; genus ZC4RG25. Next base: position 10,561 of record PKEY01000134.1, read on the forward strand.
CGCGCTTGCCCGACACGAGATACGTCTGCCCCATTTCGCCCTTGGGCGAATCGGGCGCGTGGATCTTCTTCACCGTTGTGTCCGTCATCGCATGAGTTCCGGATTGAGGCCCGCCGGAATGCAGCTCCACTGCGCGGCGAGCAACCTCCTCCGAAAACCGGCGAAATCGGACGGCGTTCCACCTACGACTGGCCAGCGCTCGTCTTGCCGCGCATGAACTCGATAATGCCTGAGAAGTCGACACCGCCGTTCCCGGTGGCCACGAACAACTGATAGAGCTGCGCGGCTTCTGCCCCCATCGGTGTTGCTACGCCAGCCGAACGGGCGGCTTCCTGGGCGAGCAGCAGGTCCTTCAGCATCAACGCGGCGGCGAAGCCGGGCTTGTAGCCGTTATTGGCAGGCGAGTTCGGCACGGGGCCGGGCACCGGACAGTAGGAGGTAATCGACCAGCACTGCCCCGAGGAGGTCGAGGCGACATCGAACAGCGCCTGGTGGGACAGCCCCAGCTTCTCGGCGAGATTGAAGGCCTCGCAAACGCCGATCATGCTGATGCCGAGGATCATATTGTTGCAGATCTTGGCGGCCTGCCCGGCTCCGGCCTCGCCGCAATGAACGACCTTGCGGCTCATCTTTTCCAGCACCGGCCGCGCCTTTTCGAAGGCCTCCTGGCTACCGCCGGCCATCATCGTCAACGTCGCCGCCTCGGCCCCGCCAACGCCTCCAGAGACAGGACAATCCAGCGACAGCTTGCCGGCCTTCGCGGCAAGCTCGTGGGCGCGGCGGGCCGAGGCCACGTCGATCGTCGAGCAGTCGACAAACACGGCTCCAGGCGCTGCCACGCTCAGCACGCTTGTCTTCTCGTAAACCGCGATGGTGTCCTTGCCGGCAGGCAGCATCGTGATGACGATATCCGCGTCCTTGGCCGCTGCATCGGCACTTTCGGCGCTCTTCACGCCGCGTGCGGCAGCCTTTTCGAGATTTGCGGGCAGGAGGTCATAGCCGGTCACGTCGTAGCCGGCCTTGACCAGATTGCCGGCCATCGGAACGCCCATGTTGCCGAGGCCAATGAACCCAACTTTCGTCATACGTTTCCTCCGTCAGTCGTCATTCGCGCGCCTGGCACCCGCGCCTCAGCGACCCGTCCACTGCGGCGGCCGTTTTGAAAGGAAAGCGTCGAGGCCCTCGCGGAAGTCGGCGCTGGTGTAGACCTTGGCCACCACATCCTTGTCATCCACGCCCGGGCCGTGGCGACGCAACCGGCGCAGAAGCTCCTTGGTCGCTCTCATTGTCAGCGGCGCATGCCCAGCGATCTGCCGCGCCAGCTCCTCGGCCCGTTTCATCAAGGCCGCGTGGTCCTCGACGATCTCGGAAATGAGACCCGCGGCATACGCCTCCTCAGCACCCATCAGACGTGCTGTGAAAATCAGATCCTTCACACGCCCTTCACCTAGCAATCGCACCAAACGATCGAGGGTCGCCGCAGAAAGGCAGTTGCCCAGCGTCCGCGCGATGGGGAAGCCAAATTTCATGTCTCGCGTGGCAATACGGAGATCGCAGCACGCGGCAATGCCAGCGCCCCCTCCGGTGCACGCGCCTGCGATGGCGGCGATCGTCGGCACGGGGCAGCTTTCAATCGCCGTCATGATCTCGTCGGCGTGCTTCTCATAGGCGATCCCATGCTCCGGCGTCTTGAAGTCGCGGAACAGAGAGATGTCCGTACCTGCCGCGAAGGCGCGCTCCCCTGCCCCCGTGATCACGATAGCCGCGAGAGAGCCATCGTCGGGCGCTCGGGAGCAGATCTCCGCAAGCCTGTCGTACATGCCGAAGGTGAGAGCATTGCGGGCCTGCGGCCGGTTGAACGTCACGAAACCGATCCTGTCCCGCACCTCGTAGAGAATTTCTTGCTCGCCGCTCGCCGGCTGCGCCCCAGTCATTTCCACCTCGTTCGTTGTTTAAGGCCCGCACCAGCGGGCGCCTGTCCCGACGCACAACAAACCGTCTCACCCATTCGAACGCAATGGGTTTTCGAGCATCGTTAACTTGAATGCGGAGAGTGCCTTGGTGCCGGGGCGAAGCCTTGGTCCCACCAAGCACGGTAAGACGCTGGTCAAAAGCGCGACTGACCTGCCGCCCAGACCACGCTGGCCGAAACGTTGTTCACCTCTGCTGTCTGGTGAGTTGACTGCAAGCTATGCGCGCTTCTGTCCGAATTGCTCATATCGTGTGTTCTTCTGTCGCGCGGCACAACTGGGGCTGGCGTGGTCCCCGAAGATGCGTTTCCATTGGCCGAACCAACGACAGAAACATTGGTTCGCAATGGCAATAAACCGGCTGAGACATCGAGCACGCGAAGTCGCCATCGCGCTCGCCATCACCTTGGCTGCAATCGCAGCGGTGATCGCGACACTCTCAGGCCAGGAGGAAGACGCTCAAACGGCTCAACCCATGGCACTGGTGACCCCGCGCAAGTAGCACCGTAAGCAGGACCGGACAGTGGTCACTGTGCGGTCCACCCCCCATCAATCGAGTAGTTTGCGCCCGTGATCGAGGCCGCGGCATCGCTGGCAAGGAACGTGGCAAGCGCGGCCACCTGATCCACGGTCACGAACTCGCGCGTGGGTTGACGGGAGAGGATCTGGTTCCGTGCCTCCTCCTCGGTGATCCCCTGTGTCCGCGCGAGATCGGGAATCTGCCGTTCCACGAGCGGCGTCCACACGAACCCCGGAGAGATCGCATTCGAGGTCACGCCGTGCTGCGCCAGCTCCAACGCAACCGCTTTGGTCAAGCCGGCGAGGCCATGCTTCGCCGCGATGTAAGCGCACTTGTTCACGGATGCGCGCAGCGAATGGGCCGAGCAGATGTTGATAATTCGTCCCCAGCGCCGCTGCTTCATGCCCGGTACGACGGCCCGAATGGCGTGGAACGCCGCCGAAAGGTTGATGGCGATGATGGCGTCCCATTTCTCGATGGGAAACTCCTCGATGGGCGCCACGTGCTGGATGCCTGCGTTGTTGACGAGGATATCGACGCGGCCAAACGTCCGCTCGGCCTCCGCCACCATGTCCGCGATCTGGTTGTGACGCAGCATGTTGGCGCCGTGGAAAACCACGCGTGTGCCATGCGCCGCCACGGCCCGGATCTGCTCCGCGTTCTCGTTCTCATCGCCCAGGCCGTTCATCATGACATCGGCCCCCGCCTTGGCGAAGGCGTGTGCGATGGCGAGCCCGATGCCGGAGGTCGATCCGGTGACGATGGCGGCTTTACCCTTGAGTTGCATGGCGCCTCCTCTTGGTGATGCGTCAACGTCGGCGAAACCCTGCTGATCCGGCTGCTGATCCATGAGCAGGCATTCGCCCTCTCATACCATCTCGCGTGCGTGGTGCGATACGAGGTTCGGGAGGACTCCCCTAATACGCAAGAGACTGCGCGCCGTACCTTGAGTTCAAGCAAAGCGTGCCGACCTTGGGCCGGCAGTTCCCAATGTTGCGCCAAACGGCTAGCCGCTTCTACCGCTCTTGCACCCAACGCGCCGTCAGCATGAGGCTAGATTGGGCGGGCTTCGGAACCTCTCCAAAAACTTTTCCCCATTAGGGCTCTGGCCTCTTCACATCCGCGAAAAGCGTGCTATATAACCCGCCATCCAAGCCGCCCTCGGGCGGCTTTTC
>PKEY01000133.1 GCA_002919265.1 Hyphomicrobiaceae bacterium
GGTGGCCCACATGATCCTCAATCTGCTCGGGATTGGAATTGGGCTTGCCGGGGCGACCAGCGGAGCCAACCTCGAATGGCTTGGAACTGGCTTTGGGATTTGGTGGACGATCGCGGGCATCATCGCAGCCGCGATAGGCGGTTGGATCGCCGGACGGACGCTTGGCTCCGGTGATCGCAGCGACGGGATGATCCATGGGTTGCTGTCCTGGGCAGGTGCCACTCTCATCGTTGCCTTCCTGCTGACAGGCGCTGCCGGCGGCATCCTGGGCGCACAGCAAAGCCTGCAGCAGCAGGCGATGGGGCCGCTCGGTGCCATAACCGGTCAGGCTGGTGGCGGGCCTGCTCCCGGCCAGCAAGCGCAACAGCCTGGACAACAGCCCACTCCGCAACAACAGCAGCAGATGACGGAAGAAGCCGCCGGCGCACTTTCTGGAGCCGCGATCGTGAGCTTCATTGGCTTGTTGCTGGGCGCAGCAGCTGCCGCAGCTGCGGGCCGAGCTGGTGTTTCGGCAGCTCGTCGGGCGCTGCAAGAGGCTGTTTGAGTATCGACGCTAAGGCCAAATCAGAACAGCCGGCCGCTGGCCCTAATGAGCGGCCGCTTTCCATGCGGGAGTTAAAGCCTACGCCCCGGCCATCACGGAGCAGTGCTGACCACCATCAACGGGCAGGCAGACACCCGTGATGAACTTCGCTTCGTCGGAGGCCAGGAAGACGGCGGCGTAGGCGACGTCCCAAGCCTCCCCCATATGGCCCATCGGGCAGAGCTTGTTGCGGGCCTCAATCATTTCCTCGACCGAAGCGTATTGGCCAGCAATCTGCTTATAGATCAGCGGTGTGTTGATCAGGCCGGGCATGATGCAGTTCGCGCGGATGCCGGATTTTGCGTACTGCATGGCGATGGCCACGGTCGCATGGTTCACGGCTGCTTTCGTGGCATAATAGGCAAAGTACGGATAGCCGGTCCACCGGATGGCAGCGAGTGATGAGATATTGACAATGGCGCCACCGCCCTGCCGCAGCATGTGCGGGATCACGCACTTCGACGTGCGGTAGACCGAGCCGATGTTAATGTCGACGGCGGCTTGGAAGCGCGCCTCATCGAGCTCCACCGGGCCATCCATGTGGGTCAGGCCGACGTTGTTGTGCAGGATGTCGATGCGCCCGAAACGCTCAATGGTTCGGGCAACTGCGGCCTCAATGGAATCCAGCTTGGTGACGTCTGCCGCAATGGCTTCGGCAACGTTGCCTTCACTGACAATGATTGAGGCGGTTTCTTCAGCGGCAGCCGGCACGAGATCCACGCACATCACCTTTGCGCCCTCGCGGGCGAAAGCGACAGCGGTCGCCTTGCCATTGCCCCAGCCCGGTCCCGCCGAGCCAGCGCCGAAAACGATTGCCACTTTGTCCTTGAGACGGTCCGCCATGATGGTCCTTTAGTGTCGATCAGCCGAGCAGAAGGTTGGGGAACCAGGTCGCTAGACCTGGCACGAAGGTCAGCAGCGCTAGCACCAGCAGGGCGAAGCCCAGGAAGGGCAGCACCTCGCGGGTGGACTGTTCGAGCGGAACGCGGGCGATCAGCGAGGTCAGATTGAGGCAAAGGCCCACGGGCGGTGTAATCAAGCCGATGCAGAGATTGACGACGATCACCACGGAGACGTGGATCGGATCGAGCCCAAGCTGCAGCGCGATCGGAAAGAGTACCGGCACGAGCATGATGAGGGCCGCGTTGGCCTCCATGAACATACCGACGATGAGCAGCAGGATATTGAGCAGGATCAGGAAGACCCACGGGCTGTCGGTCACCATCAGGATGGCGTTGGCAATCTGCTGCGGCAGACCAGCGTAGCCTAGGATCCAGGAGAAGATCCGGGCAGCGCCTACGACGATCATGATGACGGCGGTAAGACGCGCGGTTTCGGCGAGCGCCTGGTAGATGCCCTTGAGTGTCAGCTCGCGATAGACGACCGTCCCGACAAAAAGGGCGTACACGACCGCTATCGCTGAACATTCTGTGACGTTGAAGATGCCGGTCCGGATGCCAAAGATGATGAATACCGGCATCATCAGTGCCCAGATGGCACCGCGAAAACTCGTCCAGATCTCTTTTGCGCTGGCTTTGCCGTGGACCGGATATTGCCGGATTTGCGCAATGATCGCGGTGATGACGAGCATTGCCAATCCGTAAACGAGGCCGATAATCACGCCGGCAAGAAAGAGGCGTGTTATCGATTGGTTCGTCAGCACGCCCATGACGATGAACGCGATCGACGGCGGGATGATCGGGGCAAGCACGTTGGACGATGCCGTCACGGCCGCCGAGAACGCCGGGCCATAACCCTCGCGCTTCATTGCCGGGATGAGAACACGTCCGAGCGCTGAGGTGTCTGCAACGGCCGAGCCGGAAATGCCGGCGAAAACCGTGGCGGCGAAGACGTTGCTCATGGCGAGTCCGCCGCGGAAACGTCCGAGCACCGTATTGGTGAAGGCCAGCAGCCGATCCGTCAGACCGCCTGCCGTCATGAGACTGCCGGCTAGCAGGAAGCAGGGGATTGCAAGAAGCGTGAAGCTGTCGAGGCCGCCGTAGACCTGTTGGGGCACGATCATGAGGTTTGCGCCGGGTACGAACAGCAAAATGGCGACGATCGAGCCGGCGATGATGGCAAAGGCGATAGGCACGCCGATCAGCATGAATCCGAAGATTGCGATGACGAGTGTCGCTAGCAATGCCATCCCGGTCGTCCTCAGGTGATCGGTGTGCTGGTGCCCTCGGCGTAGGGGCTGCGGGTCAGGCGCGCGAGAATGACGGCGAGTCCGATGAGGATGGCGCCAGCGGGCAAGGCGGAATAGGGAAGGGCCATCGTGACTTCAAAAGCGGGAGAAAGTTGGCCTTTAAGGAGCGTTGCGAGATTGATGCCGTAACTGAAGAGAACGTAGACGGTGGCTAGCACAATCACATCTCTGACCGCGAGCAGCAGCTTTCTCAAGCCGCGCGGACAGGCATCAACGAGGACCGAAACGCTGATGTGCCCATTCTGGCGCATGACGGCCGCGCTGCCGAGCATGACGACCCACACCATTAGAAAGCGGGCGAGCTCCTCAGACCAGCCGGGCGCTTTCGAGAAGACGTAACGGCCGATAACCTGCCACACCAGGCTCGCGACCAGAACGGTCAGCATGATCACGAGCACCACGTCCAAGGCCTGCTCCAGACGGCGCCCGAAACGGTCGAGCATCAGTCGCCAGCCTTCAAGAGCAGTTGGCTCCGTGGAGAGATCGGCCATGTGACGACTCCGCGAAGGAGAACCGGGTCACTGGGACCCGGCTCTGATCATGTTCTCGGTTATGTCGTTTACTTGACGGCCTGGATTTTCGCGACCCAGTCTGCGAGCTCCGGAAAATCCTTCGTCATCGGAGCAAGCTTGGCCTGGAAGGCGGCGCGGTTCACCGGGATGAAGGTCAGTCCCTTGGACTCGAGGTCCTTTTTGTACTGTGCCTCCATTTCGAGCATGCGCTCCGTGCCGGCGAGCATCGCAGCCTCGCCCTCTTCGATCAGGATCTTGCGTGTCTCCTCCGGAAGGCTCTGGAATTTGGCATCAGAGAAGATGAACGTCATCGCGCCGAGGACGTGGCCGGTTTCAATCACGTACTTCTGGACCTCGTAGAATTTCTGATCCTGGATTACCTCGAGCGGGTTTTCCTGCCCGTCCACAACGCCCTGCTGGAGTGAGGTGAAGAGCTCGGCAACGCCCATCGGCACCGGACTTGCCCCAAGGTACTCCCAGGTCAGCCGGTACATTTTGAGAGGGGGCACGCGGAGCTTGACGCCCTTCAGATCATCGACCTTCTCGACCAGCTTGTTGGAACTCATGTGACGGGCGCCGCGATACCCGGCGCCGATGATGCGAAAACCGGTCTTCTTCGCGATCTCGTCGAACAGCTCCTTGCCGATCGGGCCGTAGTAAACCGCCTTGAAATGCGCGATGTCCCGAATGAGGTACGGGTACGCCTCAATTCCGGCGATGGTGTTATAGCGGTCGAGCGTGCCGATGGACTGGAGAACAATATCGTTGGTGCCGATCAGCAGACCTTCGATCGCTTGCGGCCAGTCGCCCGTCGAGCCGGAATGTGCAATATCGATTTTGATTTTTCCGCCCGAACGCTCTGCAACGCGCTTCGCATAATCTTCTGCGACGTCGTACCAAATATTTCCGGGATTATAGATGTGGGCCATTTTCAGCGTCAGCGTTTGGGCCGCTGCCGACGCAATCGTTGCACACGAGAGCCCCAATGCCGCGATTGCTCCCCAGACAAATTTTTTCATCTCATCCCTTTCCGTTCCTGTCAGCGCTTCATGAGCGCTGCTGTCCGCTCGTCTGGCCGGCCCGAGACCGCCAGAAACTCATTTTATTGGCGCACTGGCGAGCCGAGCGCCCACGCCGTCAAAACGTCCTTTGCCCGCAAACCCGGCGCTGCACCAAGTTTGGCTGCAGATGCATTTACAGCCGAAATGAGGCCGTCTTCAAATGTCGAAATCGCCTCGCCGATGTGTGCACTGGAAGCTGCGACAGTGAAGGCCGCAATATTGCGCTGATCAAGGGCAGGCAGTCGCGCAATTCCTGCTTCTTCGATGCCGATGCCGGCATCGTTGAACACGGCCGCGAAGCCGTCCACCCGCAAGGCGAGCGCCGGATTCCCGCCAACCAATCCCCCATGCGAGCCGGTGACGATAATATGTCCGGCATCTGCCGGCTCAACCATCGCCGCAGAGTCGATGAGGACGAGGCGCCGGACTGCACCCGGCAGCTCGCGCACCGTGCGCGACTCCTCGGATGGTGGAATTTTGACGTGAACCAGATCAGCCTCTCGCAGACGTTCCGCTGCCAGACGGCAGGGCATGCCGGGCTCGACGCCGACGCGGCCCGCAGGCTCATTGGCATGGGAAATGACGCCGCGCGCCAGCATATCCGCGGAGTCACCGATGCGAGCAGTCGCGTGTGAAACCGTGGCCGCTGCCATGCCGCCTTGGCCGAGCAAGGCGAGGGAGGCTATACCTGCATTGTCCAGTCCGACGCCAGCGTCGTTGAAAATGACGGCTCTGAGACCAGCTTGCGCGGCGAGATAAGCCGGGTAACGTCCACCGTGACTACCGCAAACGACGACGCTTCCACGCGCCTCGGGCGGGAATTTTGTGGCCGTTGGCGCCTCTATGATGAGCGTCATCCGTCGTTGCACCCGTCCCCGCCGCCACCCGCATCACTTTGCACGAAAGTTGGGTGACCTTTGTTCCAAAATTATGCTATCAAAGTTCCGTTATTTTGCAATGGCGTTCAACCCTGAACGCGGGGACGGAACATTGACCCAGGAATCCGCAGTCAAGACGGTGGATCGTGTGGCGTTGATTCTCCGCCTGCTTTCCGATGCGGGAGAACAGGGCCATCGCCTTAGCGATATCGCGGAAAAGTCGGGTCTCGGCAAGACGACTGCCCACAGGCTGCTCGGGGCCCTCGTGCAAGTTGGGCTCGCCTATCAGGATGTGCGGACAAAGCGGTACAGCCTCGGCTCTGCGGCAGCCGCACTGGGTCGGGCAGCCAGCATCCATCATATCCAGAGCGTCCTGCGGCCCGTGCTGATCCAGCTTGCCCGCGAAACCGGAGACACGGTGTTCGCCTCGATACGGGAAGGCTTGGCCGCCGTGTGCATCGCGCGCGAGGTGGGCAGCTTTCCCATCCGCACGCTGACACTTGATCAGGGCGATCGCAGGCCGCTGGGGGTCGGCGCTGGCAGTCTCGCGCTGCTCGCGTTCCTGCCGGATGATGAGATCAAAATGATCATCGACCGCAATCGCCGGTGGTTGCAGGATTACGCGGGCTTTTCTCCCGAAGAGCTATACAAATTAGTCGCGCGTACACGCGAAACGGGCTACGCGCTCAACGAGGGCCGGATCGTGCCCGCGATGCAAGGAATTGCTGTGCCGATATTCGGGCGAAATGGCCGGCCGGTTGCAGCATTGAGTCTCGCGGCCATTCGCGATCGCATGGGGCCGGATCGCCTGCCGGATCTCGTTAAACGCTTGCGCGAGGAGGCCAAGGCGCTTGAGGGCGTTCTCGAGCCGCCGTTTTGCGAAGAACCCGCTGCAGTTTCCTCACCAGTTGGAGCCTGACCAGAGAATATGAGCTTACGCCGTAACGTCGATGTCGAGCGGCTGCGCGCGCATTATCGATTGATGCTGCGCATCCGTGCGTTCGAAGAAGAAGCGCTGCGCGGCCTTGAAGAGAAGGTCGTGCTGGGTGCCATTCATCCGTCTATTGGTCAGGAGGCCTGCGCAGCAGGAATCTGCTCCAACCTGCGGCGCGATGACATTCTGCTGTCCACCCACCGCGGCCACGGACATACGCTGGCCAAAGGCGCGGATGCGCTGGCCATGATGCGGGAACTTTTGGGTCGCGAAGGTGGAAATTGCGGCGGCAAGGGCGGCTCGATGCACATTGCCGATTTCTCAGTGGGTATGCTGGGCGCCAACGGCGTCGTTTCTGCGAACATCGTGATTGCCGCTGGTGCCGCGCATGCGATCAAGCTCAAAAAAGAGGATCGAATCGTTTGCTGCATTTTCGGTGACGGCGCGATCAATCGCGGGCCGTTTCTCGAGGGCCTGAACTGGGCGAAGGTCTTCAATCTGCCGGTTTTGTTCGTCTGCGAGGACAACGGCTTCGCGGCAACCACTCGCACGAAGACCATGACTGCGGGGGATGGTCCGGTGGCGCGCGCCGAAAGTCTCGGCATTCCTGCAATGGATGTAGATGGCAACGATGTGCTCGCCGTCGATGCGGCGGTGGCGGAACTGACCGCTGCGATCCGGGCTGGTAGTGGCCCGCGTTTCCTGCGCGCACGGACCTACCGTTTGACCGGCCACACCGGCGCCGATGCGGCAGCGTACAGGCCGAAGGAAGAGGTCGAAGAACGCTGGAAGGACGATCCGATCGCGCGTGCTGCGGATCTTCTGCGGGCAGCCGGCGTGCCGGACAGCGAGCTGGAAGCGGATCGGGAAGCCGCCAAAAGAGAGATGCGTGAGGCGTACGAAGCGGCCGTTGCGACGCCGTATCCGCCGGCAGAGCAGGCGTTTGCAGACGTACAGGATGTTGGCGATCCGCGCGTGGAGGCTTTCTGATGGCGCGCATGTCATATCTTGAAGCCGCCAAATCCGCACTGGCGGAGGAAATGCGGCGCGATCCGACTGTTTGGGCTGTCGGCGAGGATCTCGGCCGCGGTGGCGTTTTCGGCCAGTATCGCGGATTGGTCGACGAATTCGGCCCGGAGCGCATTTCCGATGCGCCCATTTCCGAAGCCTGCATCATGGGGGCCGCCGTGGGCGCCGCGATGATGGGCACCCGGCCTGTCGTCGAGATGCGGTTTTCGGACTTTGCCCTCTGCGCCATCGACGAGCTTGTCAACCAGGCGGCAAAGGCCCGCTACATGTTCGGTGGTCAGACGAAGGTCCCGCTCGTCGTGCGCGAGCCGATCGGCATGTGGCGTTCCTCGGCGGCTCAACACTCGCAATCGCTGGAGGCTTGGTACGCGCACATTCCGGGGCTTGTCGTCGTCTGCCCGGCAACGCCGGCTGACAACAAAGGCCTCCTGAAGTCGGCCATCCGTTGCGACGATCCCGTCGTCTACATGGAGCACAAGGGGCTCTGGCCGTTGGAAGATGAGGTGCCTGACGATCCGGATTTCCTTATTCCGTTCGGCAAAGCTCGCTTCGCCCGCGAAGGGCGGGATATCACCATCGTCTCCTGGTCCAAGCAGGTGCATGTCGCTGCCGCAGCGGCGGAGAAGCTCGCCAGCGAAAACATCGACGTCGAGCTTATTGATCTTCGCACACTCTGGCCTTGGGACAAGGAAGCGGTTCTCGCGAGCGTTGAGAAAACCGGACGGCTTCTCGTCGTGCAGGAGGCCGTCTCGGTCGCCGGTTTCGGCGCCGAAATCGCGGCAACTGTTGCCGAAAGATTGCACAGCAGGTTAAAGGCTCCTGTCCGCCGCTTGGGTGCGCCGCGCATCCCGATCAGCTACGCTCCGCCGCTGGAGGATGCGGTGCGCGTCACGGAGGCGGCCACAATGAAAGCCGTGCGGGAACTAGTCGCCGTTAACTCGTAAGGGGAGTAAACGCTATGAGTTTATACAGAAAGTTTGTTGTCGGCCTGGCTTTGCCCGCGCTTCTTGCAGGAGCCTTTGCCACCGCTCCCGCCGAGGCGCAGAATTACAAGAGCGAATACAAGATCTCTACGGTGGTCGGCGTACCGTTCCCGTGGGGGCTTTCGGCGCAGCGCTGGGCGGATCTCGTCAAGGAGCGCACCAACGGCCGCATCAACATGAAGGTCTATCCCGGTGCGCAGCTGGTGGCCGGCGACCAGACGAAAGAATTCACCGCCATGCGCCAGGGCATCATCGACATGGCGGTCGGTTCGACCATCAACTGGTCGCCTCAGGTGCCGGAGCTAAACCTGTTCTCCCTGCCGTTCCTGATGCCGGACCACGCGGCTATCGACGCCATCACGCAGGGCGAGCCGGGCAAGAAACTGTTCGAGATCATCGCGTCCAAGGACATCGTCCCGCTCGCCTGGGGCGAGAACGGCTTCCGTGAGCTGACGAACTCCAAGCGCGAGGTGCGCAAGCCGGAGGACCTGAAGGGTCTGAAGATCCGTGTTGTCGGTTCGCCGCTGTTCAACGACACGTTCACGGCCCTTGGCGCCAACCCGACCCAAATGAGCTGGGCTGACGCGCAGCCGGCGCTCTCCACGGGCGCAGTCGACGGCCAGGAGAATCCGCTGTCGATTTTCACGGTCGCCAAGCTGCACACGGTCGGCCAGAAGTACGTGACCCTGTGGCACTACGTGGCGGATCCGCTGATCTTCTCTGTCAACAAGCAGGTGTGGGAGAGCTTCACGCCGGAAGATCAGGAGATCGTCAGGCAGGCGGCAATCGAAGCCGGCAAGTACGGCATCGAGGTCGCGCGCAAGGGTGTGACGCCCGAGGATCCCTCGCAGCTCGAGGAGATCAAGAAGCTGGGCGTCACCATCTCCGAGTTGACGCCGGAAGAGCTCAAGGCGTTCCAGGACGCGACGAAGCCGGTCTACGAGAAGTGGAAGGCGCGGATCGGCGTAGAGCTCGTCGAAGCCGCTGAGAAGGCCGTCGCCAACCGCGGCAAGTAACACGGAAGCGTAGAACACCCGGTGCATCAGTTCGCCGGGTGTTCTCCCATTTCTGGCCTGCGCCCATGGTCCACGATCCGAACACTGACGCATCGCGAACGGCTGAGCCGCGCGACCGTCTCCTGCCGGTGGAACGGCTCGTCGCTGCGGTTGCGATGGCACTGCTGTGCCTCATCAGCTTCGCCAACGTGCTGGTGCGCTATGTCAGCGATTACTCCTTCGCGTTTACTGAGGAGTATTCGACGTTCCTACTCGTTCTGATCACGTTTGTTGGCGCATCCATCGCAGTGGCCCGCAACAGTCATCTGCGCGTCGCTTTTTTCGCTGACATGGCCAATGTCTGGGGCAGGTTCTGCCGGGTCGCAGGTCGCGTTGCTGCGCTGGTCATGTTCGGGCTGATTGCCTGGTACGGCAGCTGGCTCGCCTGGGATGAATATCGCTTCGAAGAGCTGTCGGCCGGCCTGGGTGTCCCGTCCTGGCGCTACACGGTCTGGATGCCAATCCTTTCGCTGCTGATCATCGGCCGCATCCTTTACGCGTGGTGGAAAGAGGCGAGGAGCGGGCAATGATCACGGCTAATCTCGTCCTCGTCGCCGTTTTCCTTTTGCTGCTGATCGTTGGTACGCCGATCGGCGTAGCGTTAGGCTTGGCCGGTTTCGCCGCCATCGGAGTAGGGCTCGACGTCAACGCGCTGCAGAGCGTGGCGCAGATTACCTACAACTCTATCAGCAAGTATCCGTTGATTGCCATTCCGTTGTTCGTGCTGACGGGAGTGGTCTTCGAGCGGGCGGGCGTGGCCGCGAAGCTCGTCACGTTCATGCAGGCAATCGTCGGTCCACGGAGCGGTGGCCTGACCTTGGTTGCTGTTCTTGTCTGCATGATCCTGGGCGGCATGTCCGGTTCGGGACCGGCGGATGCAGCCGCTGTCGCAACGATCATGATACCGAGCATGCAGAAGGCGGGCTATCCGCCAGCCTTCTCGGCAAGTGTGATCGCTGCCGGCGCGACTACCGCCATTCTCATTCCGCCCTCGCTTGCTCTCGTCATCTATGGCGTTCTTGTTCCGGGCGCTGATCTTCGCGCCCTGTTCGCAGCGGGTCTTGTGCCCGGCATTCTCGCAGGCTGCGCCATCATGCTCCCAGCCCTTTGGCTCAGCCGCAAGCATGGCTTCGAAGTCTATAGCTCCCAGACGCGGCCACCGTTCTGGCGGGCATTCTGGGAAGCGCTGCCGGGGCTGTTTGCGCCAGTCATCATTCTTGGAGGCTTGCGCAGCGGGCTCTTCACGCCGACAGAGGCGGCAGCCGTAGCGGCCGTCTATGGCATCGTGATCGGCCTCTTTTCTCGGGCATTCAATCTACGCGCGATCTTTGAGATTTTTGCCGACGCGGCGGAGACCACCGCTGTCATTATGATCATCATCGCGCTTGCCGGGCTTTTCGCGTTTGCCGGCTCGACGCTGGGCGCCTTCGATCAGGCGGCAAATGCTATCCTGGCGTTCACCCAGGATCCGCTCGTCGTGCTCTGCCTCGTGATGGTGCTCATCCTCTTTCTGGGGATGCTGCTCGACGGGCCGTCGATCTTTCTCATCACACTGCCACTGCTCTACCCGGTGGCCTTGAAGCTCAACTGGGATCTGACGTGGTTCGGTGTGCTGATGGCGGTCAACATCGCCATCGGGCAGATCACGCCGCCCGTTGCCGTCAATTTGTTCGTCACGTCCAAGGTGGCCGGAATCCCCATCGAGGCGACGGCGCGTTGGGTGATGTGGTTCGTCTTCTCTCTGGCCGTGGTGCTCGTGCTTCTGATCGCGTTCCCTGAGCTGTCGCTCTGGCTGCCGCGGTACCTCGGCTATTTGAACTGATAACCAAGGAGTCCTTGATGTCCGCAAACGAGATGACCGGCGGCGAAGCCCTTGCGCGCATGATTCAGGCGCACGAGGGAGGGCCGATGTTCGGCATGGGCGGCTTCCAGCTGCTGCCGTTCTACGATGCGGCCCGTCGCCTGGGTCTCAACCATCATCTGATCAATGACGAGCGCGCCGGCGTTTTCGCAGCGGACGCTTACGCGAAGGTTTCGGGGCGCGTTGGTCTTGCCGACGCGACGCTAGGGCCGGGCGCCACCAATCTCGTGACGGGCCTTGTGGAGGCGCTGAACGCTGGCTCACCGCTCGTCGTGCTGACAGGAAATACCCATCGCGATCACTCCTGGAAGAACATGACCCAGGAGTCGCGCCAGCTGGATATCCTGCGCCCGGCCGTCAAGGAAGTCATCCGCATCGAGAGCATCCAGCGCATTCCTGAGCTGATGCGGCGCGCGTTTGCCGTCGCGACGACGGGGCGTCCCGGTCCGGTGGTGGTGGACGTGCCGGAGGACATCTGCCACGGGACCCACGGCTACGAAGAGGGCGATTTTCACGCCAACCCGATCTATCAGGCGGCGCCGGCGCTGCGTTCCCGCCCGGATGCGGCTTCTCTGGAACGGGCAGCACGGATGATCGCCGAAGCCAAACGGCCCATCGTGCTTGCTGGCGGTGGCGTGCACATTTCCGGTGCGGCCGAGGTTTTGACGGAGTTCGCGCGCGCCCTGAATATTCCCGTCGCGCATACCATGACGGGCAAAGGCGCCATTCCCTGCGTTGATCGGCTGAATGCTGGCCTGTTCGGTCGCTACGATCGCATCGCGAACAAGCTCATCGAGGAAGCGGACCTTATCCTGGTTGTCGGCTGCAAGCTCGGCGAGATCGCCACGAAGCGCTACACGGTGCCTCCTGTCGGCAAACGGATCATCCACCTTGACATTCTGCCCGAGGAGTTCGGCCGCACGCGTGAGCCTGAGGTGGCGCTTTGGGGTGACGCCCGTGAAGGCATCCGCGATCTCATGACGGCGGTTTCAGCTGATGCGCCTGCAATCCGTTCACGACTTGCCGATTACGCCGCAGACGTTGCGCGCCGCATGCAGGCGTGGCGCGAGGGCGTCCGGGAGCGGCTCGAGTCGAACGAGACCCCGGTTGCCATGGCCCGCCTCATGCATGAGCTCAACAGTCTCATGCCCGCCGATGGCATTCTCGTTGCGGACGGCGGCTTCGCCGCGCATTGGGGCGGTCTTCTCTATGACACGAAGCAGGCTGGCCGAGGTTTCGTGCCTGATCGCGGCTTCGCCTCCATCGGCTACGGCCTGCCGGGCGCGATGGGGGCCGCCATGGCCGCGAATGGCCGGGCTGTCGTCAGCATCACCGGCGACGGTGGTTTCAACATGATGATCGGCGAGCTCGAAACGGCCCGCCGCCTCGGCCTCGATCTGACGATCATCGTCGTGAACAACGCGGCCTCGGGTTACGTGAAGGCACTGCAGCATCTCATGTACGGCGCAGGGGCCTATCACGCGTCGGATCTTGCCGAGACCAACTACGCGGCTGTGGCGCAGGCTTTCGGATGTCATGGCGTGCGCGTCGAGCAGCCGGGTGAACTGGCCGGCGCCCTGAAGACTGCGCTCGCAACCCCGGGCCCGAGCGTCGTTGACGTCGTCGTCACCCGCGATCCCGGCAAAATGCTGCCCGGCGTGGACAACCGGACGGTGACGGTGAAGAAGGGCGATCGGGTGGCTTGAGGGGCCAACGACGAACTTCGATTTAGCGCAAGATTGCACAACCGGCGCAAACTCCGCATGAGCGGCAGAGTTTGCGCCGGTTTTGTTTTTGGCGCGATGGACCGTAGGTTGTGGCCTCAACTCGGGTGCGAACGCCGCCCAAGCTGGAGATTTCGGCTGTGGACCGAATGCAAGCGCCAATGGGCTGACCAGATCCGGGTTTTCCAGAGCCATAGCGATCGCAACGCCACCGCCGATCTTGCTCAGCTCGTCGAACAGCAAGCCGCCATCTGCTGCAAGATTGCCGAACCGATCTGAGTCATGACTTCAAGTGGGCCCTGCTGGCGTGCTCGGCTCTGGCCCGACGTGATGCCCGAGGCGGTGTAGGTGTGGTTCTGAGTACTCAGAACGAACTGGTTTTCGCGATTGGCAATGGCGCCACTGCCAGTGGAATCGGAGCCTATGGCGACGGAACCATTCGACTTCGCCTGAGGGTTGCGGCCGAGAGCCGCCGATCCGTCGCCGGCGCCAGAGCCCCCGCACCGGCTGCGAGCGAACTATCTCCCGAAGCCGATGGGCCGCTGCCGAAAGCCGAGGAGTTATCACCGGTCGCCGATGGCGCCCGACCAACAGCCAATGCGCTGTTTGCAGAGGCAAACAAATCGCGGCCAATGGCCAGAGAGGCGCGACCTATCGCAATGGCGCTATTCACCGCCAAGGGATTGTCCGCTGTCCCGTTACCGGCATTGGTGCCGATGGGCGGTTCGGTCTCGCGGGTAACGTCTCGTGCTGGGCAGATAACGTTGCCCTTGGCTTCACCGCGATGGGCGTGCTTGGGCACTTCGTAGGCTACGGCGAACGCTGGGCCTTGAGTGGCGGCGTCGGCTTCACGGTGAAGGAACAGTCCCACGGCGGCCGTAGCAGCGAAAGCAGCGTTGGCGGCAGGCTGGTCTGCAAGTGAGTTGGTAGTCAGCGGCCGACGTCTCGGTCCGACGCAATTGGTACCGCCGAATGCGTCCGACCTTTCCTCCTCTGCCCTTTGCGACCATCGAACTGGGGCCAGCCATCGTGGCATATTCGGCTTGAGGAACACTGATCAAGGGCACTGTTGCGTTCATTCCCTTGTTCCTATCATCGCCTCCCGTGGCGCTCGCCTGGGACAAGCTCAACTCTGCGATCTGAATGGGAACACAGGGCGACATGCCCTGGAGAAATGAGCTGAGGTTGTGACGATTCGAAACGGCCTTGGGGACCCGTTTCTATTTGAAGTTCTGCTCATCCAAACGCATCACCGCTTGGTTGAGAAATTTTTCCGGCTAACGATAATCCATAATCAAACAATAAGATGGAAAAACGACGAGTTGAGTGCCAAGAATAACGAAACGTTAGACTGATCTCTATA
>PKEY01000002.1 GCA_002919265.1 Hyphomicrobiaceae bacterium
CCTCAAGATCATCACCGAAGCGCAGGTGAAGCGGATCGCCCTCGACGGGCGCCGCGCCACCGGCGTCGTTTACAAGCTCGGCGGTGAGATGCGCACCATCAATGCCCGGCGCGAAGTGCTGCTCGCAGCCGGCGCGATCGGAAGCCCGCAATTGCTGCAGGTTTCGGGCATCGGCCCCGGTTCCGTTCTGAAGCGCGCAGGCGTCGAGGTCCAGCATGAACTGCCGGGCGTCGGCGAGAACCTGCAAGATCACTTCCAGGTGCGTTTTGTCTATGACTGCTCATTGCCGGCGAGCCTGAACGACGTTTGGCACAGCCGCCTGAAGCAGCTAAGGGTCGGCTTGGAATACATCTTCAATCGTAGCGGAATTCTCACGATTGGCGCCGGCGTTGTTGGGGTGTTCGCGAAAACGCGGCCTGAGCTCGAGGTGCCAGACGTTCAAATTCACTTCATGCCGTTGTCAGCCGAGCGGCCAGGCTATGGGCTGCACCCGTTCTCTGGTGTTACGGCTTCTGTGTGCCAGCTCAGGCCGGAAAGCCGTGGTGTGATCAGGATCAAGACGCCAGATCCGTTCGACCCGCCCAGCATCGTCGCAAACTATCTGGCCACGGAAACAGATCGCGAGGTCACGCTCGCAGGAATGCGTCTGCTGCGGAAAATTGGCGCGCAGCCGCAGTTCGCGAAGTATGTGAAGCGCGAATTCCTGCCTGGCCCCGAGGCGCAGAGCGACGAAGACTTGATGGCGTTTGCCAGAGCCAAGGGCACGACGATTTTCCATCCATGCGGCACCTGCAAGATGGGGCGCGACCCCATGGCGGTGGTCGATGAGCGTCTGAGGGTGCACGGGATTTCCGGCCTGCGGGTCATCGACGCGTCGATCATGCCGACCATGACTTCGGGCAATACCAACGCGCCGACGATCATGATCGCGGAAAAGGCATCCGACATGATCCTGGAGGATGCGCACCAGCACGCGGTGGCAGTCTAGGGAGGGGCACGTGACGGAGATCGATTACGAGGCCGAATACAACAATCGCCGCCGCGTGCCGGAGCATACGGAGATTGTCGCGCGCTGGCTGCGGGAGTCCGAGCGTGTGCGCGCCAGTCTGTCGTCGGAGCTTGGGGTTGCCTACGGCTCCAAGCCTCGCCAGTGCTACGATGTTTTCAAGCCGACCTCGGGCGACGACAGCAGCGGACCACTGATCGTCTACATCCACGGCGGTTATTGGCAGCGCGGGGATCGCACGGAATACAGCTTTGTCGCCGAGACACTGGTTCGTATGGGCGCCATAGTGGTGCTGCCCTCATACACGCTGTGCCCGGAAGGTTCGGTGGCCGAAATCATCGAAGAAATGCGCCAGTTTCTGCGTGCGCTCTGGGAACGCATGCAGCGGCGCCCGGTCGTCGTGGGCCACTCTGCGGGCGGCCACCTAGCCGCGGCAATGCTGGCGACCCGGTGGAGCGACTATGGTGCGCCTGCCGACCTCGTGCGCGCCGCCTACGCCATCAGCGGCGTTTTCGAGCTCGAGCCGCTCATTCCAACCAGCCTAAATGAGGCTTTACAGCTCACCCCTGAAACGGCGCGCGCAGCGAGCCCAATCTTCTGGCCGCCTCCTCCAGCAGACAGGTTTTTGGTGGCTGCCGTAGGCGGTGCGGAAAGTCAGGAGTTTTTGCGCCAAAGCCTGGACATCGCCGCGACGTGGTCCGCGGCAGGTGTGAAAGCTGAATGCGTCGTGGTACCCAACGCCAATCACTTCACGATCGTTGATGAGCTGGCCCGGCCCGAAAGTGCAATGGTGCAGCGGGTGCTGCAGCTGGCTCAATTCTAAGCGATCTATCGAACTGATGGATGCACTTTCGCCCGAACGCTGACACCTTTTTGTGGTTGTCAGTGCTCCAGTCGATTTGCGAGTCTCGCAGGAACGGATCGCCAGCGTTTCGTATGAGGACCAAGGCAAAAGGGCAGTCTTTGTGGGCGCGGGCTCTGACTATCGTCTTGATGCTCTTACTCGCGACAGCTTCGCCGCTCGCCCATATCGTACTCCCGCAGGCGCACGCTGACCATCGGTCTTCGGTCGATAGTGGATCGCAGCACGCCCATCACGATACCCACAAGGCGATGGACACACACCTGGCTTCCCACGATGCTGGGCCGCACGGCACACAGGGGTCGGCAGGTGATTGCGCGAAAATCGCCGCGTTCTGCTCTGATTGCAGCTATTTCTGCCATCCGGTCTTCGATATTCCAGCCGGGTACCTGATCGAGAAGCAGGGACGCCTCGCGATTTATTCCGCCCCCGAACTCCTCTCCGAAGGGGTGGATCCCGACGTCCTTCCTCCGCCGCCCAAGCTCAGCTGATCGTCGCGGGTACTCGGTCCTCGCGTCTGAGAGATCAGCGAAGGGCCGCACAGTTGAGCTTCAACCAATCAGATCAGGATACTTCCGATGAAGGATTATCTTCGCACGCTTGCGACCGTCTTTGCGTTCGCCCTTCTTGCGGGCACATCACCGCTGGTCGCGCAGTCGGGAAACAATACTGACGGTGGTCACGACCATGGGCACGCCATGCACGGCGCGGAGCATGGGCACGGCCATGGCGCACACGACTCCTTCGCCATCAAAGGTACGGTGAACGAGGCCTCCAGGGCCTACGCAGAGGCCAACGCAAAAATGCACGCCGGGATGGACATTGAGTTTACCGGCGACGCGGACGTGGACTTCGTACGCGGCATGATCCCGCATCATCAGGGCGCGGTCGATATGGCCCGCATCGTTCTCCAATACGGCAAGGATCCGGAAATCCGGAAACTTGCCAGCGAGATCGTCAAGGCCCAGGAGGCCGAGATCTCGATGATGAAGGAGTGGCTCAAGGAGCGTGGGCTAGAATGAGGTGAGGTTGGCGCCGGCTCAGTGCGAGCCCGGCGCCGGCTTGGCCGCCGCAGCCATGTAGTTGACGTCAGTATCCGCACCCAACGTCCAGCGGCCGGTCAGCGGATTATAGATCAGCCCCTCGAATGTGGGCTGCTGCAACCCGGCGCTGATGCAGTAGCGGCTCAGCTCTTCGGGTGTGATGAACCGGTCCCACTGATGGGTGCCGATCGGCAACCAGCGAAGGATGTACTCGGCGCCGACGATCGCCAACGCATAGGATTTCAAGGTGCGATTGATCGTTGAGAGGATGAACAGGCCGCCTGGCCGCAGCACCTCCGCGCACGTCGTAATGAAGGCCTGGGGATCGGGGACATGCTCGACGACCTCCAGGCAAACGATAGCATCGAACTGAGCGTGCTCGGCAACCAGCTCTTCCACACGGCAGGCGCGATAGTGGATTGCCAGCCCCTGGGGCTCCGCATGCTGAATGGCGACGGCGATGTTCTCTTCCGCCGGGTCGATGCCGGTCACGATGGCACCGAGCCGGGCCAACGGCTCGGAGATCAGTCCACCGCCGCATCCGACATCCAGAATCGTGAGACCGGTCAACGGTTTCGCCGCGTGCTCTTCCCGATTGAAGTGGCGAACAAGGTGCGACCTAAGGAACGCAAGCCGGGCCGGACCGAGTTTATGCAGCGGGCGGAATTCGCCCTCGGGATCCCACCATTTGTCTGCAAGCCTGGCGAATCGATCGATTTCGCCAGTATCTAGAGTGGGTTGGTTCTGTCCGGTTAGGATCATGGCAACCACTTCGCGCCTTTCTCGTGCCCGATGTCAAGCCTACATCGGTTTTGTTGCAGCGCTCGCGCGTTATCGCTATGAGTACGGCCCGACTGGGCCAATCCGCTGAAACGAGGAGAAGGTTTCCAACACCTCGCCCTCGGTACCGCGTCCGCGGCGCCGAGTACGGGGCGTTGGCGCAACGGGTAGACGCATGGCAATCGTAGTGATGAAGTTCGGCGGAACGTCCGTCGCGGATATCGGACGCATTCGCAGTGTGGCCCGTCACGTCAAGCGCGAGATCGACGCAAAAAACCAGGTCGCCGTCGTGGTTTCGGCCATGGCCGGGCACACGAACCAGCTCGTGGCCTGGGTGCGTGAGGCTTCGCTCATCCACGATGCCCGCGAGTACGATGCCGTCGTCGCTTCGGGCGAGCAGATTACGGCCGGTCTCCTCGCGATCGTACTGCAATCCATGGGCATTCCCGCCCGCTCATGGCAGGGGTGGCAGATCCCAATCCTGACAGATGCCGCGCACGGCGCTGCCCGCATCATCGATATCAAGGCCGACGAGCTGAAAGCCCGCCTCGCCCAGGGCGAGGTTGCCGTCGTCACCGGCTTCCAGGGGCTCGAGCCTAAGCGCAACCGAATTTCGACGCTGGGTCGCGGCGGCTCCGATACGAGTGCCGTCGCGCTCGCCATCGCGCTCGGTGCCGACGTCTGTGACATTTACACGGACGTCGACGGGGTTTACACCACAGACCCGCGCATCGTGCCGTCTGCCCGCCGGCTGCCGCGCATCTCCTACGAGGAGATGCTCGAGATGGCTTCTCTCGGGTCGAAGGTGCTGCAAACCCGATCCGTCGAGCTGGCGATGGTGCACCGCATGCGCACGCGGGTGCTGTCGAGCTTTACAGACCCCGAGGCTCTGCAGCCGGTCCGCTCCGGGTCGGAATGGCAGAACATCGGTACTATTGTTTGTGACGAGGAAGAAATCGTGGAAAGCCAGGTTGTCAGCGGCATCGCCTATGCGAAGGACGAGGCGAAGGTCACGATTATGAATGTGGCCGACAAACCTGGCGTAGCGGCCGCCATCTTCGGCCCGCTGGCAGAGGCCAACATCAACGTTGATATGATCGTCCAGAACCTGTCGGCGGATGGGAAATACACCGACGTCACGTTTACGGTGAATGCCTCAGACCTGCCCAAGACGCTCGAGGTTCTGAAAAACGCACGCGAGCAAATCGGCTACTCTGAGATCAAAAGCTCGGCCGACGTCGTAAAAGTATCGGTCATCGGCGTAGGCATGCGCAGTCATGCTGGTGTCGCAGCCAAGATGTTTAAAGCTTTGGCTGAAAAGGGGATTAACATCCTCGCGATCACCACGTCGGAGATCAAGATCAGCGTTTTGATCGACGCCGCCTATGCCGAGCTTGCTGTGCGCACCTTGCATACGCTCTTCGGGCTCGACAAGGATTGAGCAAGGCCCCCGCGAAGCTGCGGGAGAGAAGCTGCTCAGGAGGCGCGAGGCAGTAGGTCGCGTGTCTCCTGCCGTCTCGCCGTCCGTCAACAAAACTGAACGGCAGCCGCTATGCAGACCAGACGCGGAGACGAGCCGCGCACATTGCCGCCGGAGCCTGCGCTCAGGGTCATTCTGAGACGCCTGCGCGAGATCATGGCCGAGCCGGGTGGGGAGCAATCCCGGCTCGACAAGATCGTGCGCCAGATCTCCGGCCTGATGGTGGCCGAGGTCTGCTCTATCTACTTGAAGCGGCAGGACGGATCGCTCGAACTGTTCGCGACGGAAGGCCTCAAGAAGGAGGCGGTGCACAACACTCGCCTGAAGCGGGGCGAGGGATTGGTCGGCCGTTGCGCCGAGCTGGCGGTACCCATCAACGAGCCCGATGCGCAGCAGCATCCGGCATTCTCGTACCGGCCAGAAACGGGCGAAGAAATCTACCATTCAATGCTCGCGGTCCCGATCCTGCGGAGCGGGACGGTGCTCGGGGTGCTTGCCGTCCAAAACAGAACCCGGCGCGAGTACTCCGATGAGGACGTCGAGGTGCTGCTCACGACCGCTATGGTCGTAGCGGAGCACATCGTGTCCGGAGCAGTGGCAGGCGCTGGGGCTGCGGCAGAGCTCAGCCGTTCGCTCGCAAGCGTCGTGCACGGCGAGCCAATTTCGGAGGGCATTGCGCTCGGGCACGTCGTGCTGCACGAGCCGCGGGTCGTCGTCACCAAGCTGCTCGCCGAGGACATTGACGTCGAGTTGGAGCGGCTCGAGGCGGCCATGCACAAGCTGCGCGCGAGCCTCGACGAGATGATGGGGATCGAGTCCCTGGCACAGGCCGGCGACCATCGGGAGGTGCTCGAAGCCTACCGCATGTTCGCCAACGACCGCGGCTGGATGCGTCGGCTCGAGGCGGCTGTGCGGGAGGGGCTTACCGCGGAAGCGGCGGTCGAGCGGGTGCAGAACACCACGCGTACCCGGATGTTGCGGCAGAACGATCCCTACTGGCGGGAGCGGCTGCGTGATCTTGACGATCTTTCGGACCGGCTGCTGCGCATCCTGGCCGGTCGCACAACAGCCGCGCGGGAAGGGCTTGAGCTGCCCAACGATACAATTCTGGTCGCACGTACCATGGGGCCGGCCGAGCTTCTGGACTACGACCGCTCGAAGCTGCGCGGCCTCGTTATCGAGGAAGGTAGTGGCCAGAGCCACGTGGCCATCGTCGCGAGGGCCCTTGGGCTGGCGGCTGTTGGACAGGCGCGGGGTATCGTCGAACGGGTTGCCACTGGCGATCCAATGATCGTCGACGCCGAAACGGGCGACGTTCACTTGCGGCCTTCGAGCGATGTCGTCGCGGCCTACTCGGACAAGGTCCGTTTCCGGGCGCGGCGGCAACGTCAATACCAAGCGCTGCGTGATGTACCGGCCATCACCAAGGATGGCATACGAATTAGCCTGCACATCAACGCGGGGCTTCTCGTCGACATTCCCCATCTTGCCGAGTCGGGAGCAGAGGGCATCGGGCTCTTTCGCACCGAACTGCAGTTCATGATCTCCTCGACGTTCCCGCGGCGGGACAAGCAGGCGGAGACTTACCGCCAGATTATGGACGGAGCCCAGGGCAAGCCGGTTGTCTTCCGCAGCCTGGACATCGGCGGGGACAAGATCCTGCCCTACATAAAGCATCCGAAAGAGGAGAACCCGGCGCTCGGCTGGCGGGCCATCCGCATGTCACTCGACCGACCGGGTTTGTTCCGCACGCAGGTGCAGGCGCTGATCCGCGCGGCGGCGGGCCGAGAGCTCAGCATCATGATCCCGATGGTCTCGGTCGTCTCGGAGATTGAAGCGGCCAAGATGCTGATCTCTCGCGAGGTCGAGCAGCTGGAGAAGCGCGGGGTGCCGCGCCCGTCCAAGCTGCGTATCGGCGCCATGATCGAGGTCCCGAGCCTCCTCTACGAGCTCGATGCGCTCATGCCCCACGTGGACTTCGTGTCCGTGGGCTCCAACGACCTTCTGCAGTTTCTGTTCGCCGCGGACCGGTCGAACGCGCACGTGGGACACCGCTACGATCCGCTGTCTGTGTCCGCACTGCGGGCGCTGCGCCACGTGGTCCGTACCGGTGCCGTGCATGGCGTTCCGGTGACCCTTTGCGGCGAGATGGCTGGTCGCCCGTTGGAAGCTATGGCTCTGATCGGGCTTGGTTTTCGGACAATCTCGATGGCGCCGGCATCTATCGGCCCCGTCAAGACGATGATTTTGTCACTCAACGCTGACAAGCTGGCGGGTCATCTCGAAGAGTTGTTGCAGACGCAGTCCGGCAGCATTAGATCACATCTGCAGGAGTTCGCGAGAGCGGAGGGTGTTGAGCTGTCGTAGGGCGCGGCTCACGGTACGCACCACCACATACGTTTCTAAATCGTGTGAACTTGTCGTGTGCGTTGGAGCTCTGGGATTGCTCACGCCCGCGAATTGCCTTCTCTTGGGGCGCAGCCCGCCAAGCCAGCGAGGGCTGCTGGGAAATCGATACAACTAATCGAGATGAGTTCTCTTCCGTACGAAAAGCTGGAGAAGGTTATCGCGCGCTGGGAGGTGATCCAGGCGGAGCTGAACCAGGGCGTCAACCAGGCGGCCTACGCCAAGCTCAGCAAAGAGTTCTCGGAACTTACCCCTATCGTGAACACTGTCCAGGAGCTGAGGAAGGCGGAGCAAGAACTCGCCGATCTGGACGCCCTTCTTAACGATCCCGGCACGGACCGGGAAATGGCCGCGCTGGCCGTTCAGGAAATCGAGGCGCTGCGGCCAAAGATTGAGGAGCTGAACAAAAAGCTGCGCGTCCTGCTGCTCCCCAAGGATGCGGCGGATGATTGCAGCGTCATCCTCGAAGTTCGCGCAGGGACAGGCGGTGATGAGGCAGCTCTGTTCGCTGCGGATCTCTTCCGCATGTACCAGCGCTATGCCGATCTCCACGGTTGGAAGACGGAGATCATCTCCGCTTCCGAAAACGACCTCGGCGGATACAAAGAGGTCATCGCCTCCATTTCAGGTCACGGCGTCTTTGCCAGGCTAAAGTTTGAGTCTGGTGTGCACCGCGTACAGCGCGTCCCCGAGACAGAGGCTTCCGGACGCATCCACACCTCGGCCGCTACCGTTGCGGTGTTGCCGGAGCCGGAAGAGGTAGATATCGAAATTCGGCCCGAGGACATCCGCATCGATACGATGCGCGCGAGCGGCGCCGGCGGTCAGCATGTCAACAGGACGGACTCGGCGGTGCGCATCACGCACATTCCGACGGGGATCGTCGTGGTCTCGTCGGAGAAGTCGCAGCATCAGAACCGCAAGCTCGCCATGCAGGTTCTGCGTTCGCGTCTCTATGAGCTCGAGCGCCAGCGGGAGGCCAATGAGCGCGCCGCACAACGCCGCGAACAGGTGGGCTCGGGCGATCGGTCGCAGCGGATTCGCACGTACAACTTTCCGCAGGGTCGTGTTACCGATCATCGCATCAATCTAACCCTGCACAAGCTCGATCAGGTCCTGGATGGCAGTGCTCTCGACGAGCTGATCGATGCGCTGATTACACACCATCAGGCCAGCCAGCTTGCTGAAGCGGATGCACACACCCACATGTGAGCGAGTGACCGGTTCATGGACCGCTTCCGAAGCGGTGGTGTTCGCCACCCGCCAGCTCCGTGAGGCCGGGATCGAGTCGCCGGGGCTTGATGCACGGCTCCTTGTCGGTGCGGCGCTGGGGTTGCGTGCAGAGCAGCTGATAGCTCGGCCTGATCTGCCTGTCGGTCCGGAAGCTCAGAAAACGATCGAAGGTTATTTGAATAGGCGCCTCGCGCACGAGCCGGTCTCGCGCATTCTTGGGAGCCGCGGTTTTTATGGCCGGATGTTCGAGATTTCTCCTGCCACGCTCGACCCGCGACCGGAGACTGAAACACTGATCGAGGCCGCTTTGGGGCTGGTCAATGAGCGGAAGAGCGATCCAGCGAAACCGATTCGCATACTGGATATCGGTACAGGATCGGGCTGCTTACTGATAACCCTGCTCGCCGAGTTGCCGAACTCCATTGGGCTCGGAACCGACATCAGCGTCGAGGCGTTGGAGATAGCGCGTCGAAACGCTCTCAAACACGCCGTTAAATCGCGAGCAGAATTTAGGCTCGCGCGATCCCTCGAAGGTATCGCTGGCCCGTTCGACCTTGTCGTAGCCAACCCGCCCTACATTCCCACGGGCGATATCGAAGGGCTTGCGCCAGAGGTCCGAGATTTCGATCCGCGCTCTGCGTTGGACGGCGGCGTAGATGGATTGGATGTGTACCGCGAGATCGCGAAAAACCTTGTTCGGGTCGTGCCCGAAGGTTGGGCCATCTTTGAAGTGGGGGCCGGGCAGGCCACAGCTGTTGCCAAGATTCTCGATGAGTGCCGGGTCGAAACGGCGCGACCGCAGATACGCACATTTCGCGACTTATTGGGGGTTGACAGGTGTGTGGCTTGGAAGGCACGCAGCTGAATCGAGAGATAAAAATACTTGGAAACGAGTCGGTCACGGGCTAATGTCGCCTCAGGCGGAAAGAAGCGCGAGCGCAACAGTGCAGCCGAGCCCCTTATGCGGTTGCCCCCTGCGAGCGCAAGTAAACCGAGCGAAACAAGCGAAGAATAGCCGCTGGTCGTCCGATGTTGGTCTGAACCAGCGCGTATGAAGACTTCGAAGTTTCGTCGTATGCGCCTTTTCCCGAATGGATCGACTGGCGAACTTTCGTGAGTGTCGGAAACACAAGGAATAATCTGAACCGTCCGCGCGCACGATTTACGTGACGAACGTGGCAGCGCCGTCGTGGTGAGCCGCTTCGAGGGGGCGATGACGCACATCTGTCTTGGCAGGTAAGTGTGGCAGAGAGCCTGCAGTCGCCCTTTGTATTGGCAAACAAAAACTAGAAGTAATCTGCATAGTTGAGATTGGGAGACTATGAGGCAGGGACAGCAGAATCGGAGAGGCCGCGGCCGTAACCGGAAAGCGCATCATAATCCGCTGACGCGCAGCTACGAATCGAATGGTCCCGATGTGAAGATCCGGGGTACGCCGGCGCACATCGCGGAGAAGTATATGGCCCTTGCGCGTGACGCTCTCGCTTCCGGCGATCCGGTTCTGGCCGAGAACTACTTGCAGCACGCCGAGCATTACAATCGAATCATCATGGCCTACAGGGAGCAGACTGCCCAGCAGGCCGGCGAGCAGATGAACGGCTTCAACCGTCATCGGAACGATATCCTGACGGATGTTGATGACTTCTCCGATGAGGATACGGAGGAGGAAGAGCTGCTCAGCCCTGTCGAGCCGGATGTGCAACCACGCGCGGACGTTCAGCTGCGCACCGACGAACCTCGGCCAAGGCAGCTGCAGGATCAGATTCATCCCCGCACGAATGGCGAGAATGGTGGTCGGGAGCGGTTCCAGGAGCAGCGGAACGGCC
This sequence comes from Hyphomicrobiaceae bacterium, assembly GCA_002919265.1. Taxonomy (GTDB): domain Bacteria; phylum Pseudomonadota; class Alphaproteobacteria; order Rhizobiales; family Hyphomicrobiaceae; genus ZC4RG25. Next base: position 10,637 of record PKEY01000002.1, read on the forward strand.
AGGAATATCGCAACAATGGTGCTAGCGCGGAACGCCAGGCTCAGGCTGTCGAACAGCCCGAAGCCGAACAGCCTGTTATGGAGCCCGTGGCGCAACCGTCTCGCTCTGAAGCGGCGACTCGGCGGCGCGATCGTTTCGGCGGCACCGAGCAGCCACAGCCGGAGTTCCTGAGACGGCCAGTGAGGCGGGTGCGCCGCGAAACCAACGGCGGGTCGGCCGAGGCAGGAGAAGCCGCTTCCGCAGCCAAGGAGGACAACGGGAAGTAATAAGAGCGCTGGAGCGCCAATAAGGACGGGGCAGCTGCCCGAACGTTCGTTATCCGGGGCAGCAAATCAGAGGGGCTTTAGGTCATCATACGACGCGGACAGAATCGCCGGCGGCAACGCGCCCGGCAGCGGTGACTTCTGCGTAAATGCCGAAGTCGGAGTGTCCGAAGGTGCGCTGTAGGGTGGCGGGGATAGCCATGTCGCGTGCCCCAGTCTCGGGATCCACGTTGGTGGCATCGCACCGGCGCGTGCGATGAAATACCTTCATGCGAGCGTGGCCGATCACAAGCTCACGTTCGAGCCAGTTGAGCTCTTCCCAAGGTTCGAAGCCGTCCAGATAGATGTTCGCACGGAACCGCAGCGGATGGACGGGTCGTTTGATCAGCTTTTCGAGGGCCCGCACGCTGGCCAGGTTCACGATGTGAAGGCACTTGGCCGCCATGTCCGAGAAGCTGTGGCCCGGTGCCGAAACGATTTTGGGCGGCCCACGAAGTGAATCGGCCATGTAGGCGGCGATGAATTGCTCAATGATCTGCCGCCCGATTTTGGTTCTGAGATCACCTCTGGCCACTGGCCGGCCCTGCCGGGAAATGATGAGGATGTGCGTGTCCGGGTCGAGCCGCGTCTGCAGCGTTGCGAGCTTCTCGTCCCGCATCAGCATCAGGAAGTTCGTCTTGGGAAGGTGGCGAGGCGAAACGGGATCGAAGCGGCTGGGCCCATTTTCGATAGCGTAAGCCCGGTCCAGCGGGACAGTCTCGCCAACCACTAACGAGACCTCATTCAACTGCTCCGGGGACAAACCCTTCACAGCATAACGGTACAGTCCGACGACGCGCGGCCCGGACTCCACGGCACCCATCATCATTTGTCCCTTTGTCATCGGTTTGAGGCAGTTCAACGCGCGGAATGGCCAAGCGTGTGAACTTTCGCCCAGGCTCCCCCTTTCCGGCCGTTCCGGCAACCCTATATCTGTTGCTGCCGACGGGGTCGCAGGGTGCCGGAAGGGCCCGGCGATACGTCGCACCATCCTGACGTTCTGGCGTTCTACCCGTGCCACTTGGGCGGGCGAACGCGCTAGGAGAGGGACGATATGAATTTCGAAAAATACACCGACCGCGCCAAGGGCTTCGTGCAAGCGGCGCAGACGTTGGCCTTGAGAGAAGGCCACCAGCAGTTCTCCCCCGAACATCTATTGAAAGCCCTTCTCGATGACGAGGAGGGAATGGCCGCGGGCTTGATCACCCGAGCCGGAGGAAATGCGCGCGCCGCGAAGATGGCTGTGGATCAGGCGCTTGCGCGTCGGCCAAAGGTTACAGGCGCCGGGGCCGGCCAGCTTTATCTGACGCCCGAGTTGGCACGGATTTTCGATCAAGCCGAACAGCTTGCGGATAAGGCGGGCGACAAGTTCGTCACCGTCGAGCGATTGCTGCTTGCCATCGCGCTGGCTCGGAGCACCGAGGCCGGCCGTATTCTTGCGGACGCCGGCGTAACGCCGCAGGGCCTCAATGAAGCCATCAATCAGCTGCGCAAAGGGCGGACGGCTGACACCGCAACAGCCGAGCAGGCTTACGATGCGCTGAAGCGCTACGCGCGCGATCTCACCGAGGCAGCGGCGGAAGGGAAGATCGACCCCGTCATCGGCCGCGATGAAGAGATTCGCCGCACGATGCAGGTCTTGTCGCGGCGGACGAAGAACAACCCGGTGCTGATTGGCGAGCCCGGCGTCGGCAAGACGGCCATCGCGGAAGGCTTGGCGCAGCGGATCGTTAAAGGCGACGTCCCCGAGAGTCTGAAAGACAAGAAGCTGCTCGCCCTGGACATGGGTGCCTTGATCGCCGGCTCGAAGTATCGCGGCGAGTTCGAGGAGCGGCTCAAGGCTGTGCTGCAGGAAGTGACGGCGGCCGAGGGCGGTATCATTCTCTTTATCGACGAGCTGCACACTATCGTCGGCGCAGGCAAGTCCGAAGGCGCGATGGATGCCTCGAACCTGCTAAAGCCTGCCTTGGCTCGCGGCGAGCTGCATTGCATCGGCGCCACGACGCTCGACGAGTATCGCAAGCACATTGAAAAGGACGCGGCTCTTGCCCGCCGTTTCCAGCCGATCTTTGTCGATGAGCCGTCGGTCGAGGACACAATTTCCATTCTTCGCGGTTTGAAGGAGCGGTACGAGCAGCACCACAAGGTGCGCATCTCCGATTCCGCCTTGGTGGCTGCGGCTACCTTGTCGCACAGGTACATCACGGATCGGTTCCTGCCGGACAAGGCCATCGACCTGGTCGACGAAGCCGCGTCGCGGCTCAGGATGCAGGTCGATTCGAAGCCGGAGGAGCTCGATTCGATCGATCGCGAGATCATTCGGCTGCGGATTGAAGCCGAGGCGCTCAAGAAGGAGAGCGATCCGGCTTCTAAGGATCGTTTGCAGAAGCTCGAGGCGGAGCTGTCTGCGCTCGAGGAGAGATCGCGCGAGCTGACGGTCCGGTGGCAGCAGGAAAAGGACAAGCTCGGCAAGGCTGCGCAGCTGAAGACCGAGCTGGACCGCGCCCGCAACGAGCTTGCGCAGGCTCAACGGCGCGGCGAGTGGCAGCGTGCAGGCGAGCTGACCTACGCCATCATTCCGAAGCTCGAGAAGGAGCTGGCGGAGCTTGAGGCGAAGGGTGATGGCGGTGCTTTCCTCGAGGAGGCTGTCACCGCGAATCACATTGCCCAGGTGGTCTCCCGCTGGACCGGCGTTCCGGTGGACAAGCTTCTCGAAGGCGAGCGCGAGAAGCTCCTCAAGATGGAGGAGGCCTTGGCGAAGCGAGTCGTCGGGCAGGAGGAGGCTGTCGAAGCAGTTTCGACGGCCGTTCGTCGCGCCCGTGCCGGCCTGCAGGATCCGAACCGGCCGATCGGCTCCTTTATGTTCCTCGGTCCGACCGGTGTCGGTAAGACCGAGCTGACGAAGGCGCTCGCCGAGTTCCTGTTCGACGATGAGACCGCGATGGTGCGCATCGACATGAGCGAGTACATGGAGAAGCACTCCGTGGCT
>PKEY01000062.1 GCA_002919265.1 Hyphomicrobiaceae bacterium
AAATTCGAGGAACAGGGTTGGGCTCTCCTCGAAGTTGGTCTTGGAGTGCATGTTCACCGCGTAGATCTGTGCCTCGTCGAGCAGCTCTATTCGAGCAATGCCGAGGCCCAGCTGAATCGATTGAATGACCGCGTTGCACGCGCCCTCGAGCGTCTTGAAGGGGCAAACGGCAGCCAGGATCACCTCGGGAATGCCATAGAGCCGAACGGTCAGCTCGGTGATGATGCCGAGCGTCCCTTCCGCTCCGATCAGCAGGCGCGTGAGGTCGTAGCCTGCGGCGGATTTCCGAGCCCGCCGGGCCGTGCGGACGACCGAGCCGTCGGGCATGACGGCAGTAAGGTTCAAGACGTTTTCCCGCATGGTGCCGTAGCGCACGGCGTTGGTGCCCGAGGCGCGCGTCGACGCCATGCCGCCGAGCGTAGCTTCCTCCGCTCCGGGGTCTATCGGAAAGAACAGGCCCATGTCGCGAAGGTAATCGTTGATCTGCTTCCGGGAGACACCCGCCTGGACGACGCAATCGAGATCCCGCTCGTTCACCTGGAGAATTCGGTTCATGCGGGACATGTCGACGGAGATGCCACCGAAGGGTGCGTTGACGTGCCCTTCCAGCGATGTGCCCGCGCCGAAGGGGATCAGCGGCACGCGATGGCTCGCCGCGACCTTGACGATCTCCTGAACCTCTTCCGTCGACTCGGGCCAGATCACGGCGTCAGGCGGCTGGTTTGGCACCCAAGTGAGCGTGTGGCCATGTTGGCGACGGATAGCTTCTCCGGTTTGAAGTCGTTCGCCGAACCGCTGCCGAAGCACTGCGATCGCGGTTTCGACATCACCGCGCCGATGCTCCGAGGTTGCTGTCGTCGCCATCCCTTGCTGTCCCCTTTCAGCATGCCCGCCTGTTTGGGCAGCATGCTAGTGGGGCGGAACCCTCCGTGTAAACGATACAGTGCCGCACCGCCGAGTGCTCTCGGGCCGCCTTCTTGCTCGAGGCGTCATGCCGGGCGGTGGACTGCGGCGTTCTGGCAAGGCCCTGAGTTTGAGGCGGCTGCGTTTTGCGCATAGCCCGCGGTCGGGCTCACGGAAAACGCGTTGGTTCTATCAGATGAGCTGAGGTGAGAAGATGAAGCGAATAGGGATGAGCGTGCTCTCGGCCTCGTTAATTGCGATAGGCAGCGTTGCGTTGGCGCAGCAGCAGCCACCGCCCGCTCCCGGCGGTCAACCCGCCCAGCAACAGGGCGAAATCACAGCCGATCAAGCCATCGAGATCGCGCGCAAGCAGGGACTGGTGAACGTGAGGGAGATCGAGCGCAACAACCGGAGATGGGAGGTTGAAGGCACTGATCAGAACGGGCGTGAGATCGAGGTCGAGGTGGACCTTCGCACTGGAGAGGTTATCAACGTCGAGCGCGGCTGAGCCTCTCTGATCGGTGAGCCTGATGCGTGTGGTGATCCCGCGCCTGCGCCGCGGAGCGGCACCTGTTTTCTAACAGCATTTCGGGCGGGACCATTGTTTTCGGCCTCGCCTTCGGCTGACATAGGGCGATCGGTTCCATCTCCAATCCAAGGAGCAGGGAAATGAAGACGCGCGCCGCCGTCGCATTCGAAAAGGCCAAGCCGCTCGAGATCGTCGAGCTCGACCTTGAAGGCCCGAAGGAGGGAGAGGTTCTCGTCGAGATCAAGGCGACTGGCATCTGCCATACCGACGACTTCACATTGTCGGGTCGCGATCCGGAAGGGCTATTTCCGGCTGTTCTCGGCCACGAGGGGGCCGGCGTCGTCGTCGATGTCGGTCCGGGGGTGAAGAGCGTCAAGAAAGGCGATCACGTCATTCCGCTTTACACCCCCGAGTGCCGGGAATGCCCGTCATGCCTCTCGCGTAAGACGAACCTGTGTACAGCAATTCGCACCACGCAGGGGCAGGGGGTCATGCCCGATGGCACCAGCCGCTTCTCCTATAAAGGAAAGATGGTGCACCACTACATGGGCACCTCGACCTTTTCGAACTACACGGTGTTGCCGGAGATTGCGGTGGCGAAAATCCGCGAGGACGCTCCGTTCGACAAGGTCTGCTACATCGGTTGCGGCGTCACCACTGGCATTGGCGCCGTGATCAACACGGCGAAGGTTGAGCCCGGCTCGACGGCCATCGTCTTCGGCCTTGGCGGCATCGGGCTCAACGTCATCCAAGGCCTGCGCCTCGTCGGGGCCGACATGATCATCGGCGTCGACATCAATAACGAGAAAAAGGCGTGGGGCGAGCGGTTTGGAATGACCCATTTCGTCAACCCCAACGAAATCGGTGAGGATCTTGTCCCCTATCTCATCAACATGACGAAGCGCGGGGCGGATCAGATCGGCGGCGCGGACTATACGTTCGACTGCACGGGCAACGTGGATGTCATGCGTGCGGCTTTGGAGAGCGCTCACCGCGGTTGGGGTCAGTCGATCATCATCGGCGTGGCAGGTGCCGGCGAAGAAATTCGGACTCGTCCCTTCCAGCTCGTTACGGGACGCGTGTGGAAGGGCACAGCATTCGGCGGCGCCAGGGGCCGTACGGACGTGCCCAAGATTGTCGACTGGTACATGGAGGGCAAGATCCAGATCGACCCGATGATCACGCACACGCTTCCGCTCGAGCGCATCAACGAGGGATTCGATCTGATGCACGCGGGCAAGAGCATTCGGACCGTGGTGATTTATTAGTCCGCGTGAAGCGAAGGAAAGTGCTGAAACAGAAAGTGATGAGCTGAATAAAAAGGGCGACCACGAAGGTCGCCCTTTTTCTTTTCTTTCCCGAGATCGAGAGCTTACACCGAGTAGTACATATCGAACTCCACCGGGTGCGGCGTCGTCTCGAAGCGCAGCACCTCGGCCATCTTCAGCTCGATGTAGGCGTCGATCATATCGTCCGTGAACACGCCGCCCATCTTCAGGAAGCCGCGGTCCTTGTCGAGGGCCTCGATCGCCTCGCGCAGCGAGCCGGCGACGGTCGGAATTTGGGCAAGCTCGGCCGGTGGCAAGTCGTACAGGTTCTTGTCCATCGGCTCGCCCGGATGGATCTTGTTCAGGATGCCATCGATCCCGGCCATCAGCATCGCTGCGAAAGCGAGGTACGGGTTGGCGGCCGGATCCGGGAAGCGAACCTCGATGCGCTTCGCCTTCGGACTCGAGACGTGCGGGATGCGGCAGGAGGCCGAGCGGTTACGGGCCGAGTAGGCGAGCAACACGGGTGCCTCATAGCCCGGGACCAGACGCTTGTAGGAGTTGGTCGTCGGGTTGGTGAAGGCATTGATCGCCTTCGCGTGCTTTAGGATGCCGCCAATGTAGTAGAGGCAGGTGTCCGAAAGGTCGGAATACTTATTGCCCGCGAACAGTGGCTGGCCGTCCTTCCAGATCGACTGGTGGCAGTGCATTCCAGAGCCGTTATCGCCGAACACCGGCTTCGGCATGAAGGTCGCCGTCTTGCCGTAGGCCTGGGCGACGTTGTGGGCCACGTACTTATAAATCTGCAGGTGGTCCGCGATGGTGACCATCGGGCCGAACTTGATGCCGAGCTCGTGCTGGGCGGCCGCGACCTCGTGGTGATGCTTTTCGACCTTGACCCCCATCTCGGCCATCACGGATAGCATCTCGGAGCGGATGTCCTGGCAGCTGTCGACCGGCGGGACGGGGAAGTAGCCACCCTTCGTCCGCGGCCGGTGACCCAGGTTACCCATCTCATATTCGGTGCCGGAGTTCGTCGGCAGTTCCGTCGAGTCGAGCTTGAAGCCGGTGTTGAACGGATCGGTCGTGAAGCGCACGTCATCGAAGATGAAGAACTCCGCCTCCGGACCGAAGTAAGCGGTGTCGCCGATGCCAGTCTGCTTCAGATAGGCTTCGGCCTTCTTTGCGATGCCGCGCGGATCGCGCTCATAAAGCTCGCCGGTGGACGGCTCGATGACGTCGCAGAAGATGGCGAGCGTCGTCTGCGCGAAGAACGGGTCAAGGTGCGCGGAAGCCGGATCAGGGACGAGCAGCATGTCGGAGGCTTCGATGCCCTTCCAGCCCGCGATCGAGGAGCCGTCGAAGGCATACCCATCCGCGAAGACACCCTCATCGATGCAGCTCGCATCCGCGGTCACGTGCTGCATCTTACCCTTGGTATCAGTGAACCGCAGGTCTACGAACTTTACGTCCTTCTCCTTGATCAGTCTGAGGACGTCGGCTGGACTGGCCATTGAGCAACTCCCCTCTTTGTAAGGCTAGGTTTGGCTGGGATTAATGGAGCGGGGTGAATTGCATCCACGAGTGCAATCGCAGACGCAGAGCCGTTAGATCGCATCCACGCCGGTCTCTCCAGTGCGGATTCGGATGGCCTCTTCGATCGATGAAATGAAAATTTTTCCATCGCCGATGCGGCCCGTCTTGGCAGCCCTTTGGATGGCCTCGACTGCCTTGTCGAGCAGCTCGTCCGCAAGGACCACCTCGATTTTCACCTTCGGCAGGAAGTCGACGACATACTCGGCGCCGCGATAGAGCTCCGTATGGCCCTTCTGGCGACCGAAACCTTTGGCTTCAAGGACGGTGATGCCCTGCAGGCCGATCTCCTGAAGCGCCTCTTTCACCTCGTCGAGTTTGAACGGTTTAATGATGGCCTCAATTTTCTTCATTCGATGACTCCCGCCCGGGCTGTCGGTTGGCTCAGGCATTGATTAAGCACGACGCGTGCCAAGTGGCTGTGAGGACGGTAGGCCCCGAAACTTCGCGGTTTTTCCGCGTGGGCTCTTTAACCCCGCAACTCGGCCAGCAATGTCAACGCCGAACTATTGGGCGCGTTGCAAATTTTTTGTGCACCGCTGGGGCGGGGGATTGCTGTTCTTATGAGCAGCATTGATCGGAATTCATGCGATCTTGACACCCAGTCGCTTACCGTCGCCTCGTTCCAAGGGGAATGTGTGGGAGAAGCAGACATGCGGGTCGTAGGCTTCGATCATCTCGTGCTGACCGTCGCTTCGATCGAGCGCTCGGCCGAATTCTACGAGCGCGTGCTTGGCATGAAGCGAGAGGTCTTTGGGCCGGAGCGGCGGACAGCTCTGGTCTTCGGCCCGCATAAGATCAATCTTCACGAGACGGGCAGGGAGTTCAAGCCCAAGGCGGCTTTTCCAACCCCGGGTTCAGCCGACCTCTGTTTGCTGGTCGAGGGCTTTGAGGGCATCCCCGATCACCTGGCTGCGCTCGGCGTTCCCATTCTTGAGGGGCCAGTGGAGCGCACGGGTGCCCGCGGGCGGATCATCTCCTATTACATTCGCGATCCCGATATGAACCTTATCGAGCTGAGTCATTACCCTGGATCGGAACCGAAATGACGGCAGGACCCGAAGGGCTCGAGCTTCTGACCGCTGCCGAAATGGGCCGCGCGGACGCGCTCACGATCAGCGGTGGAACGCCGGGCATTGAGCTCATGGAGAACGCCGGGCGCGCGGTGGCCGATGAGGTGGCACGGATTGCCGAGGCCGGTGCGCGCGTAGCCGTGCTCTGCGGGCCAGGCAACAATGGCGGCGACGGTTTCGTCGCGGCGCGCGTGTTGAGGGAGCGCGGCTACTCAGTCAGCGTAGCGTTGCTTGGCTCGCGCGAGGCGTTGAAAGGGGATGCTGCGGAGGCAGCGGCGCGATGGAATGGCCCTATATGGCCGTTGAGCACCGCATTCGCCGAGGACGCCAACGTCGTCATCGATGCGCTGTTTGGTGCCGGCCTTTCCCGGCGGCTTGAGGGCGTTGCCGCTGACGTCGCGACGAGTCTGGAAGGGCGCCGCGTTGTAGCCGTCGATGTACCGAGCGGCGTTGATGGCAGTACGGGGGAGGTGACAGGTCCGGCTGTGATGGCTGAACGGACCGTCACCTTCTTCCGCAGAAAGCCCGGCCATCTGCTTTTGCCTGGCCGCATTCACTGCGGCCTGACCCGCGTGGTCGACATCGGGATCAAGCCGGAGGTGCTGCCCCAGATCGGGGTCTCGACTTTCGCGAACGCGCCCGGCCTTTGGCTGGCCCATTATCCGCGCCCGAAACTCACGGCGCACAAATACTCAAAAGGGCACGCAGTCGTGATCTCCGGCCCCGCCTGGCGGACAGGCGCTGCCCGCCTCGCGGCGCGTGGCGCCTTGCGCATCGGCGCCGGCCTCGTCACGTTGGCGAGTGATGAGAACGCGCTACCGATCAATGCAGCGCAGGTCACGGCCATCATGATCCGGGAGGTGAACGACTCCGAACAGTTGGCCGAATTGCTACTGGACCGGCGCTTCAATGCCGTGCTCATCGGACCCGGCGCCGGCGTGGATGACGATACGAAGAGCAAGGTCCTGGTCGTGCTCGCGTCAGGCGCCAGCACCGTATTAGACGCGGATGCGCTGACGGTCTTTGCGGACGAACGCGATGAGCTTTTTGCAGCGATTGGCGCGATCCGGAGGCCGGTCGTTCTCACGCCTCATGACGGCGAGTTCGCCCGCGTTTTCCCGGAATTGACTTCGCTTCCCAAGCTCGACCGGGCACGACAGGCCGCCCGTCTCAGTGGCGCTACCATCATTCTCAAAGGCGCGGATACGGTCATCGCGGCGCCGGACGGGCGAGCAGCGATCAACGAGAACGCTCCACCGACGTTGGCAACCGCTGGCTCGGGCGATGTGCTTGCCGGCTTCGTGACCGGACTGTTGGCCCAGCACATGCCCGCTTTCGAGGCCGCTGCTGCAGCCGTCTGGCTACATGGGGCAGCTGCAAGTGCCTTCGGCCCCGGCCTCATCGCTGAAGACTTGCCAGAGATGCTGCCACGCGCGCTTGCGGAATTGTTCGGGGAGCAAGCGAAAAAAGGGGACTGAAGGGGCAAAGAAGCGCGGCCATAGCCCGTTTTTTGTCCATTATTTTCGATCCATATTCAGACAATGGCGCGCTTCGACCCAAACACCTCACGTATGACTTTGTTTTCCGCGCTGTTGCAGGCTTCGGCGCGCTATGGGGCCAATCGCGCGGTTCTGGAGGACGTCGAGCGCAATCCCCTGACTTATCGCCGCCTTATTCAAGCCAGTCTGGTATTGGGCGCGAAGTTTGCTGAGTTTTCTCGCCGCGGTGAGAACGTCGGCGTGCTGCTCCCGAACGTTCTGGCGCAACCGATTACGTTGTTTGCACTTAATGCGTATGGCCGGGTTGCGGCCTTGCTCAATTTCACCGCTGGTGCGCCCAATCTCCGGTCGTCTGCCCGGACGGCGGTTTTGCGGACAATCATTACCTCGCGCAAATTCATCGGAACGGCCAAGCTCGAAGGTATTATCGAAGCCCTGGACGGTTATAAAATTGCACCAGGCCGCCAGATCAGGATCGTTTATCTCGAGGATGTGCGCGCGAGCATTACCGCGGCCGATAAGGTGAAGGGCGGGATTAGGGCGCTTGTCCCGGCCGCTGTTCACCGCAGACATGCGCTCAGCCCCGATCAGCCAGCCGTCATTCTTTTCACCTCCGGCACCGAAGGCGATCCCAAGGGCGTCGCGCTCTCGAATCGCAATCTCGTAGCCAACGCCCGGCAGATTTACGCATTTACCGACAGTTTTCTGAGTACGGCGGATAACTTTTTCAACCCGCTTCCGAATTTCCATTCCTTCGGGCTCACGGCGGGAACGCTGCTGCCGCTGTTCTTCGGAATGAAATCCGTCTTGTATCCGAGCCCGTTGCATTACAGGCAGGTGGCTCGGCTGATCGGCGAAACCAAAGCGACGATCCTGATTGCCACAGATACTTTTTTGCAGGGTTATGCCCGCGCGGCACAGCCCGAAGATTTGGCGAGCATCCGTTTCTCCGTCGCCGGTGCGGAACGGGTGAAGGATGCCACCCGGACCATGTGGGCAAGATATGGGGCGGTGCTTCTGGAAGGCTATGGCGTCACCGAATGCTCGCCCGTTGTTGCCGTCAATTTGCCCGCCTCGAACCGGCCGGGCACGGTCGGCCGCTTCTTGCCGGGAATAGAGTACAAGCTGGCTGAGGTGCCGGGCTTGAGTGATGCCGGGCGGCTTTCGATCAAAGGGCCGAACGTCATGCTCGGCTACATGCTGCCGGGTGCGCCAGGCACTATTTCTCCACCGCCTGACGGTTGGCATGACACAGGCGACATCGTCGCCATCGATGAAGAGGGTTTCGTCACGATCCGCGGCCGCGCTAAGCGCTTTGCCAAGTTGGGCGGTGAGATGGTGTCGCTCGCCGCTGTCGAGTCTGTCATCAGCCGCCTCTGGCCGGACGGCAATCACGTGGTCGTGTGTATTCCGGATCCGTACAAAGGCGAGCAGCTTGTTTTGGTGACGGATAAACCTGACGCTGACCGGGATGCCATTTTGCGGCACATGCAGGAGGAGAAGCTGCCGCCGCTTTGGCTTCCGAAATCCATTCTCGTCGTCCCTTCGATCCCGGTCCTTGGGTCAGGCAAGGTTGATCTCGCGCGGACGATCGAGCTCGTGCGCCAGCAATTACCGCTGCTTTAGCGCGGCATTAGCTTTTTTGTGCGGCTCTTGATGATCTTGCAGGCTTTCATTGCCATTCCCACACTTCTTGCGTGACCATTGAATTTCAGCCCCTGACAGTCGAACGCCCGGATACCTGGCGGCAGCGCCTGGAGGCGGCCGTCGTCACTCCCATACGGGAGTTTCGCCTCGCCTATTTGCCGCTGCTGATGATCTATTTCGCCTACGGGGCGCTCGGCATTACGGCGGTGGCCGACAGCTTTTGGGTCAAGAACTCGCTGACACTTACGCCTCAGGATCTCGCAGCGCTGGGCGTCTGGCTGACGCTTCCCTGGACCATCAAAATGGTTTTCGGGGAGCTGGTTGACGCTGTGCCGCTGCTCGGCTCGCAACGGCGCGCCTACATTTTCCTCGGCGCGGCGATGGTGGCGAGCGGCCTGATTCTGCTTGCCGGTGCGGCTGGTGGCTGGATTACATTTGCCAGGCCGGACACGATCTACGTTCTCGCCTCGCTGCTGACCGTCACCGGTGTAGTGCTGCAGGACGTCGTGGCCGACGCCATGAGCACGGAGGTCGTGCCACGCGTAAATGCCGACGGAACGCCTCGGGACAAGGCGGACGTCGACCGCGATCTCGGCATGGTTCAGGTGCTCGGCCGGTTGGCGCTTTTTCTCGGCATCTTTTCGGTGGCGTGGCTATCCGGTTACCTCGCGTCGATCTTTTCCTATGAGACCGTTTTCCTTATCGGCCTCGTCGTTCCACTCATCTCTGTAACTGGCGCCATTTTCGTGCGACTTGAAACGGCTGCACCGCGCGCCATCGATTGGCGGCTGCTTGTCGGCGGCGTCGTGTTCGGCATCGTGGTGACTGTGATCGGCGTCACCGGCATGCCGTTCAGTCAGGAAATCATCTTCATCGTCTCCATGACGGTGATCATCCTGATGCTGCGGAGGGTGACGGCCGGGGTCGACGACGAGACGCGAAAACGGATCTTCTATGCCGCGCTCATTATTTTTGCCTTCCGGGCTGTGCCCGGCACCGGGGCTGGATACCAGTGGTTTTCGATCGACAAGCTTGGCTTCGATGAAGCGTTTTTCGGCGTGCTTCAGCAGATCGGAGCCGCAATCGGCTTCGTGTCCGCCTGGTTATTTTCGGACAGCATCACCCGCCAGCCCATCGCCCGGGTCATGCTGTGGCTGACCATCCTGGGTACGGTGCTGGCGATCCCCAATCTGCTTCTGGTCCACGAAGTCCATCATTGGACCGAGCAGGTTCTTGGCATCGGCGCTAGGCAAATTGCGATCCTCGACACCGCTGTCGAGTCGCCGCTGGTCAATCTCAGTATGATCCCGATGCTGACGTTGATTGCCATCTATGCGCCTGCCGGCCATCGGGCGACCTGGTTCGCGCTGATGGCCTCGCTCATGAACATGGCGTTGGTCGCGGGCCAGCTGATGACCAAATATCTCAACATGATCTTCCAGGTGGATCGGGGCGTCTACGACGCGCTGCCCGCTCTCACCTGGAGCTCCGTGATTCTCGGTCTCATCATTCCGCTGTTCTTCATCCTCCGATACGGCCGGTGGATACGGTAATGCTCACGTTATCGAAAAAATTGTAACGCTGGAGTGATCTCCGAAGCCGGTTTCGCGTTTCAGTTGCGGTCCGGCGTTCAGCCGAGTGTCGCACAGATCACGGCAAGCCAGCAAAACGCTCGCCGATCGCCGATCACCTTGACTGCGTCAAAGTCCTCAGCAACCACCCGTCCTCGCATCGGCTCGGGGGGAGAAACCATGTCGTTGCCCAGTAAAGCATCGTCAGATTACGCATTATCCACGAACAACAATGCCCGCCACGAGCCATTCGGCAGAACGCTGCTGAAGCGTGCCGCGTTGGGCGTAATTCTCCTGATTATTATCGTCTCGAGTGGCGCCTGGCTGATGCACAACGGAATCGAAGCCGGGGCGGAGCCTGCCTTCACCGAGGAGGTGGCGATCAGCCAGTCTGCCGATCGAGCGCGTTAATTATCGGTTCGACGATCACCGGCGTTTTCACCGAATTGGCGAGGAAGCACTTGGCGTGTGCGTCATGGTGCAACGCGTGCGCCTTTTCGATGTCGGACGCGCGGGTGATGGTGATCTCAGGGTGTAGCGTCACCGAGGTGAACTGGCCGCCGCCCGTTTCATCCTCCACCATGATGCCTTCGGCGTGGTCGACATAGCTCTCGACCACTACGCCCGCGTTCGCGCAGAGATGCAGATACCAAAGCTTATGGCACGCCGAGAGCGCGGCGATGTACAACTCTTCCGGGCTCCACCGCCGGGGATCGCCACGAAACGTCGGGTCTGACGAGCCTGGAAGGACGGGCTTGTCCGGAACTGCTGGACTGCTGATTTCATGGTCGCGGGAGTAGCTGCGGTAGCTGACCGTGCCAATGCCTTCATTTCCGGTCCAGCGCACGGTGACTCGGTAATGATGTTCGCGTCCAGTCATGTTTGTCGCTCCTTTGCGTCAGCCGCGGCGCTTGGCGCGGAAAGGGCCGTATCCTATCAGTGCATTCCCGGGCCTGCGAGCGACAAGGTCTGGCAAGGAGCTTTTGCATGCGATTTGTAATGCTGGCGCGTAACCCGAATCTCTACTCGCACCAGCGGATCGTCTCGGCGGCGCGTGAGCGCGGCCATGAGATCGATGTCATTAACACCCTCCACGTCCACATGAACATCACGTCCAGCCGGCCGACGTTGCGCTACGGCGGGCGGACGCTGCCGATTTATGACGCGGTCATTCCGCGTATCGGAGCCTCGGTGACCCACTACGGGCTGGCGGTCCTGAGGCAATTCGAGATGCAGGGCGTGTTCCCGCTCAACGAAAGCGTCGCCATCGGCCGCGCGCGGGACAAGTTGCGGGCTCTACAGCTGCTGGCACGCGAAGGCATCGGTCTCCCCGTGACGGCCTTTGCACATGGCCCTAAGAAAGCGGAGGACGTGCTTAGGGAGGTTGGTGGCGCTCCGGTCGTCATCAAGCTCGTGGAGGGAACCCAGGGCATCGGCGTCATCCTCGCTGAGACCGACGCGTCGGCCTTGTCGATCATCGAGGCGTTCAGCGCCGCCAACATCGACATCATGGTGCAGGAGTATATCAAGGAGGCGCACGGCTCCGACATTCGCGCCCTTGTCGTGGGTGGCGAGGTTGTCGCCGCCATGCAGCGGACCGGACGCGCAGGCGATTTCCGGGCCAACCTGCACCGCGGTGGTAACGCCGTCGCCGCCGAGTTGACAGAGGAGGAACGCACCACGGCTATCCGCGCGGCCGAGATCATGGGGCTCAACGTGTGCGGCGTGGATATGCTGCGTTCGGATCGCGGCCCTGTGGTCATGGAAGTCAATTCATCGCCGGGCCTGCGCGGCATTGAGAGGGCCACCGGCGTGGACGTCGCCAGGCTCATCATCGAATTTCTTGAGAAAAATGCGCGGCCCAACCAGACGAAAACGCGCGGGGTCGGCTAAGTCCCCAAATCTGCCTGTACCGAGGGGCAATCGGTTCCTTTTCTCCAGCGCGAGTTGGTGCTAGGGCAGCCGCAGATCTCATTCGATCAGGCGGACCGATTCCATGCATAACATCCTTATCGCCCCCTCGATCCTTTCATCTGACTTCGCGCGGCTTGGAGAAGAGGTGCGCGCGGTCGATGCGGCCGGGGGCGACTGGGTGCATGTAGACGTGATGGACGGTCACTTCGTGCCCAACATCACTATCGGCCCAGGTGTGGTGGCCGCCATCCGGCCGCACACGCAAAAGATCCTCGATGTGCACCTGATGATCGCGCCGTGCGATCCGTACATCGAGGCCTTTGCGAAGGCGGGAGCCGACATCATTACCGTGCACGCCGAAGCCGGTCCGCATCTCGATCGGTCGCTGCAACTCATCAAGAGCCTGGGCAAGAAAGCCGGCGTCTCGCTGAACCCGTCGACCCATGAGAGCGCGATCGCCTACGTGCTCGACAAGGTCGATCTGGTCCTCGTGATGACCGTCAATCCAGGCTTTGGCGGACAGTCCTTCATCCCGGCGATGGTAGAGAAAACCCGTAACGTCCGGCGGATGATCGGCGACCGGCCCATTCATCTGGAGGTGGACGGCGGCATCAATGCTAAAACCGCGCGCGATGTCGCTGCCGCTGGGGCCGACGTGCTCGTGGCCGGTAGCGCGGTGTTCGCGGGCGGTCGTTACGCCGAGAACATTGCGGCGATCCGGACGGCCGCCGAGGCGGCGGTCAAGGAAAGTCAGGGCAAATAGCCCTTGCTGAGATCCATCGCCTGGCGCTCCTGAACCCGGCCGGAGCGGTCGTGGCGGATTACAGTCCACGCCACATCTGTGCCTGAGCTCACGGAGGTCCGCGAGCGCAGCGAGATGGCGATCGTTTCGCCTTCCCGCACGGAAACAGGGCGCATCAGGGGAAAATAGAGCTGCTCCCAGTGGGTGCGCGGCGCATCCGGCGCGGTTGAAAGTTCGATGCCGGGGACAAGCTCCGCCACCCACCACGTCGCAAAGGCATAGACTGTCGTACCTGCATCAGGCGACCAGCGGACTTCACCTTTGCGGCTCGAACGGTTCTGAACGGAGAAATCAATCTCATCCCACTTGCGCGCCGACCGGCCCTCGTCGAGCAAATCCCCGGTCGTCAGGGTACGGACATAGATATTGTTGAGGCTCATTTCCTGGGCCGGTGTGAAATCAAGGCCGTCGCCGATCCGCTCCCAGGCCGTCAACTCCGTGTGAAAACGATCCGTAACGACGGGCGCGACGTACTGGGCAAGTCGCCCGGGAATAACGATGCCGCCGCATTTCAGATGACGGCGGATGGCATCATTCATCGTCTCGATGATGTGTTCCTCGAACGGATAGTTACCGAGCGTTTCCGAAACCACGACATCGACACGCGGCGGGTCCTGCATTTCGGTCGAGTGGCAGGGCATCAAATGGCAGTTGCGCGCCTTGTTGCGCTTCAAGATTTCCTCCGCAACGCCCGCCACTTCCGCCACTTCGTAAAGAAAAACCTCTTTTGCCCCGAGCCGCGCCGCCATCAGTCCCAGCAGCCCTGTGCCGGCGCCGATATCCGCCACCACCGTTTCGCCCTTGCGAATGACCCGAGCGAGCGCCGCGCGAAAAGCCTCGTTGCGGACGCGGTCAGCGATGAGCGTGCGGTGATATTCGATGCGCATATTGGTGGAGTGGACGGAGCGCTGTTGTCGGTCAGAGTTTCAAATGGGGCCCGCGGATCTGGTACAGGGTCAAAGCCGTGGCGACCGCAAGATTGAGGCTGTCGAGCTTGCCGGCCATGGGGATTTTCACGAG
>PKEY01000128.1 GCA_002919265.1 Hyphomicrobiaceae bacterium
CCATCCAGGCCCTTGGGCGCGGCGTAGTAGTAGAGCTCCTGGAAATCGATCTTCGGATACTTGACCTTCGCCCAGGTCGGCTCGGTCATGGTGAGCCAGCGCCGGTAGGCATCCAGCCGCCATTGCAGCATCCACTCAGGCTCGCCCTTCCGCTCGGAGATGAAGCGGATGACGTCCTCGTTGAGGCCCTTCGGCGCCTTGATGGTCTCGATCTTGGTCTCGAAGCCGTACTTGTACTGGTCGACGTCGATCCTGCGGACCTGCTCGATGGTTTCCTGTACTGCCATGATCTTCTTCTTTCTCTCCGTACGAACCGTACAAACTCTGCTGCTGACTTAGGCGACCGCCCGATGCTGTTGGCCGCCGGCTATGGCGCTCCATGCTGCGAGGAACGCATCGATATCCCGTTCGGTCGTCGTCCAGCCGAGGCTCACGCGAATGGCGGAGCGGGCCAGATCGTCCGGCAGTCCCATGGCCGCGAGCACTGTGCTTGCGCCAACTTTCCCTGACGAGCACGCCGCCCCGGCACTAACAGCAACTCCTGCCAGATCAAACCGGATGACCAGTGTTTCTGCCGAAGCTCCCGCCAAGGCGAGGCAAGTCGTATTCGGAAGCCGCGTCGCCTCGCGACCGATGACCTGAGCTTCCGGTGCGATCTCAATAGCCTCGCGCTCAAGCCTGTCACGAAGCAAGGCAATACGCTGCTGCTCGTTCAGATCCCGCCGCGCAGCCGCTGCCGCCGCACCAAATCCTGCGATTCCGGCCACGTTCTCCGTGCCCGAGCGACGGCGCCGCTCCTGACCGCCGCCAACGATCAGCGGCGCAATCTCCAGACCATCGCGCAGGATGAGCGCGCCTACGCCCTTCGGCCCACCGAGCTTGTGGGCGGAAAGGCTCAGGAAATCGACACCCAGAGCCTCGAAGTCGACCGGCACTCGTCCAACGGCCTGCACGGCATCCGAGTGAACAAGTACGCCCAATTCGCGCGCCAGAGCGGCGGCCTCCGCGACCGGCTGGATGACGCCGGTCTCATTGTTGGCGAGCTGAAGCGAAAGAAGCACGCGCTCCGACCGCCCCGCCCGCTGCGCCAATGCGGCCTGGACGTGGTCGACGCGGACCACACCGCTGCGTTCGGCTGGAAGATCGATGACCTCGCGGCAGAACGTCCTTGCCGGTGCCAGCACGGAGTCATGCTCGATGCCCGAGACAAGGATGGCATCCCACCCGGCATGCAATACCCAATTGTTGGCTTCCGTGGCCCCGCTCGTGAAAACCACCTGGGATGGCCGAACGCCAACCAGAGCGGCCACCTGCTCCCGCGCCTCCTCCAGAATGGCGCGTGCCCCCCGGCCCTCCGCGTGCACGGATGACGGATTGCCGACCGCATCGAGGGCCTGAAGCATGGCCTCTCGAGCCTCCGGCCGCAGGGGAGCCGTCGCGTTATGGTCCAAGTATGTACGCACGCTTGTCACTCCAACGCGACAACTTCCTCAGCTGGCGCAACCGCCCGCTTATGCGGCGGCACGCCTTCGATCACCTCGTGCAAACTCACGTTCGAGAGGAAGACGCGAATGTGATCGCCCAGCGCATGCCAGAGGTTGTGAGCAATACACTTGCCCTCGCCCAGGCAGCCGACGCTGGACTCCCCCAGGCAGCGAGTCATGCGCGTCTCTTCCTCAACTGCCGTCAAAATTTCGGCCACCGTGATCTCAGAAGCGGGCCGACCGAGCCGATAACCGCCAGCCCGACCGCGCACGCTCTCCACCAGCCCGGCGCGGCGCAATCTCAGGAAGATTTGCTCCAGGTACGCGACGGACAGTCGCTGCCGATCGGCAATGGCCGAAAGCGGCACCGCGCCATCTGGTCCCTGGTGTTTGGCGAGATCGGCCATCGCCATCACGGCGTACCGGCCTCGCGTGTTGAGCTCCACTGATTTGCTCCGCTCGGTAGAAGTGCCGACCCGAAAACCCGAAGACGCTCGCGGCTATTGCAAATTTCCACGGCAAGCGTGATAGAAGGGCACTGCTGCAGGACCGCTGCAGTGCACCACGGGTCTTTCGAACCGTTCTAATCTCGACGCCACTATGGTAATTCCGAGCCCGGAAGTCAAGATTTCCTGACGTGTTCGCAATTTGTGCTCACTACACCATCTAATGGGTGCGAAAGCAGAGCCTTAACCCGAGCTTCAACGAAAAGGTTTTGACCGAAAACTTGAGGACCGATGCCTGAGCTGATCATCAACGGCCCTGCCGGGCGACTGGAAGCGAGATATCACCACGAGCCGGCGCGCGATAGCCCGATCGCGCTGATTCTCCACCCGCATCCGCAGTTCGGCGGCACGATGAACAATCAGGTCGTGTACCACCTCTATTACACGTTCGCCGAACGCGGCTTCTCGGTGCTGCGGTTCAACTTCCGTGGCGTGGGGCGCAGCCAAGGCTTCTTCGACAACGGCCCGGGTGAGCTCGCCGACGCCGCCTCGGCTCTCGACTGGTTACAGCTTGCCAAGCCGGAAGCCAAGAGCTGCTGGATCTGCGGTGTTTCCTTCGGCACCTGGATCGCCATGCAGCTGCTGATGCGCCGGCCGGAGATCGACGCCTTCGTGTGCGTTGCTCCGCCGGCAAACCTTTATGACTTCTCGTTCCTGGCGCCGTGCCCGGCATCCGGCCTGCTGGTCAACGGCGAGAAGGATCGGGTGGTGCCTTCCGCGTCTGTCGCCGAGCTCGCGGCGAAAACAAAGACGCAGAAGGGCATCAAGATAGAGCATGAGATCGTTCCGGGCGCCAACCACTTCTTCGAAGGCGAGGACAGGATTGAGGCGCTGAAGGAGGTCGTCGGCAAGTACATCGACCGCCGGTTGCCGGAGATCCTGAAGGCCAAAGCCGAAGAGAAATAAGTGGCTTTTTGGGGCGGCGAGCTCTCGGACCAGGAGCATCCTTGCGGATCGATGATCTTGCCGCCCTTATCGTGCCCGCGGTGCTGGGGCCAGCACCCCGCCCGTCGCGGGGCCAGGCACTCCCGTCGTGCCCGGAAAGGTAATGGGCAGCCGCTTGAGGGAGCGGACGGCCAGATAAGCCCACGCCTCCGCCTCCATGCTGTCCCCATCCAAATCGACAGCTTCGACAGGGGCGATCGGCGCCTCGAGATGCCAGGCCAGCAACTCCATCAGGTGCTTGTTGCGCCGGCCTCCACCCGTGACAAGCCAGAGAACGGGCGAAGCAGGCAGCCAGCTCAAGCTGCGAGCAACCGCAGCCGCCGTCAGCTCTGCCAGCGTCGCGGCGCCATCCTCTGGTGAAAGCCCTTCTACGTAGCTCAGGGTGAAGTCGTTTCGATCGAGGGACTTTGGCACGGGCCGCTCGAAGTGCGGATGCATCAGGTACTGCCGCAAGACCTCCTTATCGGCAGTCCCCGAGCGAGCCAACGCGCCATCCACATCGCACGCCTTGCCCGTATGGCGGAGTGCCCAGTCGTCAAGCAGCGCGTTGCCGGGCCCGGTATCGAACGCGATGAGCCGCCCGTCCTCCCCGATCCAGGTGACGTTGGCGACTCCGCCGATGTTGAGAAAGGCGAGCGGACGCTGCGGCAGTCTCGCTGCCAAGGCTCTGTGGTAGGCTGGAACAAGCGGGGCGCCCTGCCCCCCGGCCTCGACATCGGCGGCGCGAAGGTCGTACACGACGTCAATGCCTGTCAGTGAGGCAAGCAATGCGCCGTCGCCAAGCTGAACTGTAAAGGCGGGCTCCATGACGCCCGATTCAGAATGTTGCGCCGGGCGGTGAAAGACGGTCTGCCCGTGGAACCCGATGACGTCGACATTTGCGGGTTCGAGATTCCTGTCGGAGAGAAACGCCCGGACAGCCTCGGCATGTCTTTCCGTGAGCTCGCGTTCGACCTCGGCAAGGCAGCCCGGCCGGGCACGCCGATCGGTCAGGCCTCGAGCATCCTCTAGGGCCTGACGCAAGCGGTCTCGAAAGTCTGCAGGGTATTCAACCGAATCGCGCTCGCCGCGGATGACCCGATGCTCCCCGTCCGTCTCAATGAGCGCAATGTCGATTCCGTCCATCGACGTGCCGCTCATGAGACCCAATGCCCGTAGCAGCTTGCCCATCGGCACCATCCTGTGCATTTTCCCGCGTCACTGCCATCGTAGTCCAATAGCCGAGGGGCCGATACCCGGCTCGCAGACCATGTCCGCACTGAAGTCCGACTTCCTGAGAACGCTTTCCGAGCGTGGTTACATCCACCAGTGCTCAAATCTGGAAGAGCTCGACGCTCTGGCTGCTAAGGGCGAAATCGTGGCTTACGTGGGCTACGACTGCACGGCCCCCTCGCTGCACGTCGGCCACCTGTTGTCGATCATGATGCTTTACTGGCTGCAGCACACGGGCGCCGGCAAACCGATTACGCTCATGGGCGGCGGCACGACGCGGGTAGGTGACCCGTCTGGCCGGGATGAGACACGCCGCTTGCTCTCGATCGAGCAGATCGACGCCAACAAGGAGAGCATCAAGACGGTCTTTTCGCGCTTCCTGAAATTCGGCGACGGGCCGCGCGATGCCATCATGCTCGACAATGCCGAGTGGCTCGTGCCGCTCAAGTACATCGACTTCCTGCGAGATGTCGGCCGGCACTTCTCGGTGAACCGCATGCTGACGATGGACTCCGTGCGTCTTCGCCTGGAGCGCGAGCAGGAGCTATCGTTCATCGAGTTCAACTACATGATCCTGCAGGCCTACGACTTCGTCGAATTGGCGCGTCGGTATGGCTGCAACCTGCAGATGGGCGGCTCGGATCAGTGGGGCAACATCGTCACCGGCATCGACCTGGGCCGGCGGATGGGCACGCATCAGCTCTATGCCCTGACGACACCGCTCCTTACCACGTCATCCGGTGCCAAGATGGGCAAGACCGCTGCCGGGGCTGTCTGGCTCAATGAGGACCAGCTGAGCGCGTACGAGTACTGGCAGTTCTGGCGGAACACGGAGGACGGCGACGTCGAGCGTTTCCTGAAGCTGTTCACAACGCTTCCGCTCGACGAAATCACGCGTCTCGCCAGCCTGCAAGGCGCGGAGATCAACGAGGCGAAAAAAATTCTGGCGACTGAAGCCACGGCATTGGTGCATGGCCGGGAAAAGGCTGAGGCGGCAGCCGAGACGGCGCGAGCCACCTTCGAGCAGGGTGGCCTGGCGGCTGGCCTTCCGACTGTCGAGATTTCCAAAACCGAGCTGGCGGCGGGCGTAGGCGTGCTGGCTGCTTTCGTGCGCGCTGGTCTCGCGAAGAGCAACGGCGAAGCCCGTCGTCACGTTCAGGGTGGCGGCCTGCGGATCAACGACGAGGTCGTGAAGGACGAACGGGCAGTCATCACCGAGAAGGACCTGACGTCCGAGGGCGTCGTCAAGCTCTCGCTCGGCAAGAAGCGCCACGTACTTCTGCGACCCATCTAAGGGATGTCTGTCACGAACGATGGTGTCCTGGCACTACTGCTTGGACACACTCGTTCCGGACGACCAGCCAGAGACGACTCCTGAAGTTCCTGAATTGTTGCGCTTTGCCGCGGGCTTTTGCGTCGGCGCTGCTGATGATCGCGACTTGGGCCTGCTTGGCGCTTGCTCCGTCTCGCTCCTTGGTGGCGTGACCCGCTGGTTGGGCGTCATCTGGAACATTTCGCGGAAAATGCCTGGCGCGACCAACGACAGCGGGTTCACCAACACCTCCGGGTTTTCCATCGGCCCCCGAATTGCGAAGGTCATGCCCAAGACGCCTTCACCTTGTGGACCGGTCAAGAGCTGGCCAAGACCGGGAATAAAGCCAAGCGCCGAATTCAGACCCTGCAGCGGCACATAAGTGCCGCCGATGTTGACCTGCCGTGTGCGGAAATCGGCCTTTCCGCGCAACGTGGCGCCGACGAGCGGTCCTCTGATCTCTGAGTCGTTGATGACCAGCTGGCCGTGACCGATGGAAAACGGCAGGCGCATCCAGTCGAAATCGAACGCCTGTCGGATAACCCTCCGCTGGCGTTGCGCGACGTACGGACGAGTGTCGTCGGGAACCTGTAGCACCTCGCTGACAACAGGGTCTCCGAGAATTCGGAAACGCTCGACACGCAAAAGGCCAGTTTTCTCTGCGGCTCCGCGTCCATCGAGGTTGATATCGAGCCTCATCCGCCCGCCAACGACGTTGGGATAAAAATCGACGAGCCGAAACGCCTGCCCGGCATCATCCGTGAGAACCACAATCTGCCGTGGCTGATTGCGGCCCGTATAGAGTTCCGCAGTGAGCGGCTTACCCCCGTCGAGAACGCCTTCAGCTTTGAACGCCGTCAGCTTGCCGTCCCGCCTTGACAGCTTGAGCGACAAGTTTCGAAGCGAAACATCCGAAAAACCGATAACGTTCGAAATAGTGGCCTCGAAATCCGTGCCGGGAGCGTCCTTCCGCCTAGGTTTCTCGTCCTCATTTTCCCCAAAGGAGAATAATGCCCGGAAAACCTCACGCCCGTCGTATGTCTGGCCATTGGCGCGAATGTGCCAGACGTTGTCATTTCGCAGAATTCCGCGAACATCGAGCCGCGAAACAATATTCACCGAATAATCGGGGAAATGAAATTCCCGGATCTTGTCATTGGCATCCAATCCGATCCAACCGCCAATCGCGATGTCGTCGCCGACGACCTTGAAATCGCGCAGCTCAGTTTCATAGCGTTCGCCGCGGCGCAGATCGAATTGCATAATGGCGTGGCGCCCGGCAGGTTTCCGCCATACCACGCGATCCAGAATAATGTCCGCACTTGTGAGATCCGCCCAGACATGCACGCGGCTCTCGCCCCTCTGATCCTGAGTGATCGTGACCTCAACTGGGACTTCGCCGTGCACATGGTGATCCGGATCGATCCGGAGCTGATCACGATCCGCGCGATCCAGCGTCGCCTTCAGGCGGAGCGGCGGCTGCTTGCCCGGCGGTGCATCGAAAATGCGCTGCCATTCGAATTTCACCGGAACGCTTGAAACGAGCAGGTCACCTTTGGCGTCGATGGCGCGATCGGAGATATCAAAGGTGATTGTGGCTGCCTGAGCATCATGTTTGCCAATCAGATTGCGGGCGCGCCCCTCCAGCAGCTTGCCGCGACCTTCCACCTGCACATCCGCTAGCGCCAAGTGCTTTTTGAGTGGGAATTTGAATGTCAGCGCAGCCTCGACCTTGCCTTCAAAACTTTCAGTGCGCTCATTCAGCAAATGGCCAAGTTCGAAGGGTTTTTGCGCTAGAAGCGCCAGGACCGAGGACACGGACGCATTGGCCTGAAGGGCAAGCTCTCCAATCGGCGGATCCGCCATGACGTCAGGAGCTGTGAAGCGTGCCGCAGCTAACGTGAGCTTTCGACCACCTCCTAGGGGCAGATGCGCTTCCGGGACGGTCACTTCCAGCATCGGCCCTTCAAGACGAATAAGCCCGCGCGGAATATGCAGCATCGGAAGCTGTGCTCCCGGTTGCATCACGACGTCCGCTGCCTGTATGGCGACAGACAGCCGCCCTTGTTCCGTGCCCCCCCCAATTGCGGATCCACGGAGATAACGGAAGCTGCCGCCCAGCACGCTCCCCTGCTTGATGCTGTCCCGAACCCAGGTGCGCGCATTGCTGCCAAGCGCGCTCGGCCAGATCCCCAACATGGTCGCAACCGGAACGGTCGACATATGTCCTTCGACCCTGACCTCTGGCGCACTTCCCCCCGTGGCCTCGCCTTCGAGGTATAGTTCGCCGGAACCTGCGAACAGGGTCTTCGTGATCGTGAAAGCACCCGTTTCAGGTTTGAACGTTCCCCGCGCGCTGAGCGATTCCAGGGCCACGGGGGCCATGTCCGTTTCCTCGGGCGCGAGCTGCCCTCCCAACCCCTCGATGTGGTACGTCCAGACCTCGAGACCGTCCACGCCCACGGAGCTGGCAACCCGCCCCTGTATAGTGACCCGGCTCTGCCCCCAATGGAGCGTCGAAGGCTCGATACGTAGGGCATGGGCGCCGGGATCATATTTCAGATCGAAATTACCGCCGGCAATCCTGAGCGGCAGACTGCCCAGCCACGGGAGTGTCACCTCTCCTCCGCCAACGTCCAAAGAGAAGCTGCCGCCCAGCACTTCACCTCTCGACGTCAATCGCAGATGCACGTCGCCATTGGTAGGGAGGTTGAAGGCCGATAGCGGCGCAAGGGCCGGAAGGGTGTCCGCAATCGTCCGCGGGATGAGGTTCCGTACGGAGGCCTTCAGGCTCACCTCCTGCTGGTCACCCGAGGCCTCGGTCCAGAATTCGAGCTCCCACGGCCCTTGCCCGGAATCAATCATCAGAGACCCGCCGATCTGGCTTCGGGCCCGTTTGTGCCGAAGGGCCATTTCGGCCTGAGGAACGCGCCACACGGTCGGCTGCCCCTCATGGTCGAGGATGACCGTGGCGTCCCGTATGCCGATCTGGCGGAGATAGAACGAAGCGTCTTCGCGCTCTCGTGCCTTGGCGGTGGCTTCTGCGATGACCCGCGCGAGGTCAACCTGGCGAAGGGCGATGGGAAGGCCGGATGCGGCGACTGAGCTGTTCGGATCGCCAGTCTCCTCTCCAGCCCCTGTCGTTACGCTCTTGGCCGCAAGTCCAGCATCCAATGCCTGGAGGCGGGCAAAGCTGAAGGTCAACCCCCGTTCCCGCGAGTACGTGAGCAGGAGCTGCGGCTCGATCAAAACGACCTTTCGCGGAGAGAATCGGGCCGACCACAGCGCATCCCTGCTGAGTTCGAGCGCCGCCAGAGGCGCTACCACAACCGGACTGCCCTGGGCATCGGTCAAACGAACATTCCGTAGACGGAATTCTATCTGTCCCTGTTCATTGAGACGAACAAGCGCGCCTTCCACATCCACGCCGAGCTCGGGCATCTCAGCCGCGATACTGCGAGCAATGGGGTCGGCCAGGGCGTTGAGAGAGATCGGTCCGTAAAGAAGTCGTATGTAGAAGCCAATCCCGGCCAGCACGGCAAGCGCAATCAGAGGTAGCGCGCATTTCATGCCGAACCAGCACGGTCTGGCGACTGACCGCGCAAACGCCGGCAGGCGGACGGCGCTCAGGGTTGAGCTTACGGCCTGGCTCGCGCGCCGCAACGGCCCAGCATCTTCGCCTGGCCTTCTGATCACGCCCGTCCCTCTCGTCAGACCCCGCTTACGCTTTGCAGCAGCAACAGCTCATCCATCGGTAAGCAATGAGAGTCCGGAGCAATCCCAACGATTGAAACGCCAACAATCTCCGAGTGCCGACCTGAGAAATCACTTTGATCGAGAATCACTGCTTGCGGTACCGCGTTCTTCAAGTTACGTCCACGCACGATTTGCGAGGGCAAAGCGTCGAAACCAAGGCAGGTCAGATGGTTGTTGAAGGTGTCGAGGCTCCCGACTTCGAGCTGCCGACAGAGACGGGAACCGTTCAGCTGAAGAAGCTCCGGGGAAAGCTCGTCGTTGTGTATTTCTACCCCAAGGATGACACCTCTGGTTGCACGGCAGAAGCACGTGACTTCAATGCCCTCAGAGAAGAATTCGAGTCGGCTGGAGCCGAGCTGATTGGGATTTCGCCCGACAGCGTCGAGAGCCATGCCAAATTTCGTAAGAAGCACGGATTGAGCATTACCCTCGCCTCGGATCAGCAAAAGACGGCGGCCGAGGCCTACGGCGTTTGGGTGGAAAAGTCCATGTATGGTCGCAAGTACATGGGGGTCGAGCGCTCAACGTTTCTCATCGACCGGGATGGGAAGGTGGCGAAGGTGTGGCGCAAGGTCAAAGTGCCGGGGCACGCGCAGGCTGTCTTAAAGGCGGTCCGCGAACTCTCAGCCTAAAATTCCTCCACGGACGGCAGTGATTCTCGCTCGGAGGCGTGTTAGGCTGCGCCACTGCCATAAGCCAGATGGTTAGAGACGCGGAAGAGCTGTCGTCGCATGTCTCTACATGCGCGGGCTCACCGGTCAGTACGAGTGGAGGTATGCTTTCATGTTACCCAGCTTTTCCGGCAAAAGGAATGAGAAGGACGGCTCTTCCATCCCGACACCATCGGCGTCTCGGCGCCTGAATGGCGAAGGCGCCGGCATCTCCATCATCGGCCCCGACCTCATCATCATCGGCAACCTCGTTTCGAACGGTCAGGTGCAGGTCGACGGCGAGGTTCAGGGCGACATTCACGGCAGCCAGGTGGTGATCGGCGAGGCTGCCCGGGTCACAGGAAGCATCATTTCGGATGAGGTGGTCATCCGCGGAACCGTCACTGGCTCAATCCGTAGCCGGAAAATCATTCTGCAGTCGGAGAGCAAGGTCGAAGGCGACCTCTACCACAAGTCTCTCGCTATCGAGCAAGGCGCCTACTTCGAGGGCAAGTCGCGTCGGGTTGAAGATCCCCTTGCCGGCATTCAGCGCCCCGAGCTCCCGTCGGCCTCAGCCAGCGCCAACTAACTGAGCCAAGCCAAGCATCTTTCGTCTTACGCGGCCCACGGCACCAGTTGCAGCCGTGTTCCGCCAAGCTGCTCGAACGTTCGTGAGCGGCACGTAAAGACGATGACCTGATGCGCTTGAGAGGCGTGGCGCAAGGCCTGGAACAACGCCTCGATCCGCTCGTCGTCGGAATAGACAAGTGCGTCGTCGAGGATGAGCGGCGTTGGCCGACCAGCGTCGGCCAACAACCGCGCAAAAGCCAGCCGGACGAGAACGGCAATTTGCTCCTGCGTACCATCGCTCAAAGCCCTCAGCTGCTCACGAGCAGCTCCGCGGGCAATGGCCTCCACGCTGAGATCCTGACCGAAGCTAATCGCGGCATTTGGAAATAGCAGGTGCAGGTACGGCTCAAGTCGCTTCACAACCGGACTGAAGTAGCGCTCGCGGGAGTGGCGCTCCACCTCATCAAGCGTGGCCAGAAGGAGGTCCAGGGCAGCTACCTCTCGTTCGTAGTGCCGTACCTGCTCCCTATAGGTTGCTACGCGCTCCTCAAGTTCGTTGATCCGCGCGGTAAGACCATCCTGCCCGTCGCGCTCGATCTCGCGTTCGAGCACTGCGAGATCGCGTTCTAGCTGGATCAGCTGTTCGGCGCGATTATGTTGCTGGCGCTGAGCTTCGGATAGCTCGGCTTGCAATGCCCCAAAACTGGCCTCATCCGGAGCCTTCTCCTGCCAAGCCGTTCGCTCGCGGATGGCTTCGTTCAGCGCCTCCGTGGCTGCAGCAAGCTGAGCCTCAGCAGCAGCGAGCGCTTCAGCCCGCTGCTCGGAGGGTGGCAACTCCGCATTGAGAATTGCCAAGCGCTCTGCGCGCGCATGGCTTTCCGCGATGTGTCGGGCAAGCGCCTCGCGGACTTTCGCGTGCTCGGCGGCAATCTGCTCAACGACCTCCTCTGCGGCCTGAAGTTCCTGACCGAGGCGATCCAAGGCTGCTTCGATGACCGCGCGCTCCGGAAGATCGGCGTCAAAGGCGACATTCGGCTGACGCGCAACTAATGCGGTCAGGCGATCCACCTCCTTGGTTAGCTGTTCCAGGCCGTGAGGCGCGCGCGTGGCAAGTCGGTCGGCCGCCTGCGCCTGCTCCCGCTCGAGCTGCTGCCGTTCCTCCAGTCGCTGACGTGCCTCTTCAAGTTCGGCAACGCCCATTTCGGCCAAAAGCTCTTCTAGGACCGCGCGGTGCGCCTCGAGGTCCGCTTTGTCCTCCTCGACGCTCTCGGAAACGGCCGGGTCGATCGCGATTGTGCCGATTCCCGCAATGCGGATTGTCAGCGGCCGCGAGGGCGTGAGAACTGCACCGTCAGCCAACGGTCGACCATCGACGACGAGTTTTCCGACGCCCCCGGGCTCGTAAGCGATCCGAACTTTCGGCAACTGCGCCGAGATCCGCGCTTCCAACGTTTCTATGGAGCGCGCCTCGCGCATGGCAGCTCCCACGCGCTGTTCAGTGACGGTGTTTAAAGCCAGCAGATTGCCAATCTCCTCAATCCGCTGAGCAGCCCTACGGGCTTCCGCCAGCCGCTGTGACGCCTCAGTCAGTTGCCGCTCAGCCTCCCGTCGCCGATCCAGCTCCAAGCGTGCTTGGAGACGCCGCTGTTCATTCGTCAGGTCACTGCGCGCTCGATCTCGACGCGCACGTGCTGCTGTCACTCGGCTGTCAAGCGAAGCAAGATCTTCCTCAAGGCCGCGCCGCTTATCCTGCGCAGCCGCGATCGCTGCTTCAAGCTCGCCCGCATCCTTAAGCTTGCCGGCTAAAAGATCACGCGCTCGCTCTGCGTCCGTTTGTCGGCTGACACAAGCTTCTACTTTGGCTTCGGCAACTTTCAAACGGTTGCGAGCTTCGGCTGCTTCATCACACCGCTTTTTCAGGCCCGTGATACGCTGATCAAGCTCGGCATTAGCAGCCGGATCTTTCAGCGATGCCCGGCGTGCTCGCAGTTCTTCTGCCCTGCTCAGCCGGTCGGCGGCCTTCTGTGCCTCGGCCCGTGCCGCTTCCAGTTCTCGCTGCGTCTCATCGAGCTTTGAAATGGCGGCCGCATAAGCTCCTGTGGGACGGGATCTAGAATCAGTGACGAGCCCCCGACGTTGCTGCAGGATCTTCTCGCGGATGGCTCTCAAGTCGTGGCCCCCCGAACTCGCCACCGCGATTTCGCGCTCGATCACACGGCTAAGCAGGCTGCGTTCCTCTTCATCCAGTTCCACCGGCTCAAACGATGCACGTTGTTTCACCCACAAGAGGCCTAGCCCGTTCTCCTTTCCATTGCACTGAAGGAGCTCCAGAGCGCGCTGGTGTGCCTCGTCGCCCCGCGCAACAACTTTGCCGGAGCCGAGATCCATGAGGAGCGCCTGACGATCACTGACGTATTGCTTGCGCAGCCGCCATAACTTGCCGTCCACCTCAAAATCCGCCTCGATGAGGGGGGCTCCGCCGCTATACGGGCGCAAGCTTTCGATGCTTCGCGACTGCGTTGAGTGGCGAACGGTGAATAGCGTGTGCAGCGCCTTCAGGATCGTTGATTTGCCGAGTTCATTGGGGCCCGTGAGCACATCGAGGCCGCCCGAAAGTCCTTCCAACGCGACCGGTTCGGTGAAGCAGCCAAGCTCGCGCAGTCTGATCGCGCGGATCTTCATGCCCGCTCTCCCCTGCGGAGGTCCTGCCAAAACAAATAAAGTTTCTGGAGGGCCAACGACGCGACGGCAGCCTGATCGCCTTCTCCATCGTGCGCTTTGGCGCTCAGCAGTTCTGCGACGCTCCTTAAATCTCCCGCCCCGAATTCTTCGAGCTCAATCGCCTCGGGCAAGACCTGCAAAGCTGTTTTGTCAACGGACAAATGAAACAAGCGCCGATCTAGAGCGGCCAGTCTCTCCTCTGCGTCTGCCCACGCGGAGAGCGTCGCCGTTCCCCTCAGGGCCAGCTTCACCAGCAACCTCTCGGGGTGGGAGACGGTCTCGACGATGCTGCGCTCGAAATGCGCCATCGTCTCTTGGCCGGTAACGGTGACGTCCCTTTTCCACCAGGTGAAGTGCGCCGTCGCGCGGCG
>PKEY01000127.1 GCA_002919265.1 Hyphomicrobiaceae bacterium
GGCCATGCGCGATGGCAAGCCGTTCCTTTCGTTCGGCGTCATGGGCGCCGCCTTCCAGCCCATGGGCCATGCCTATGTGCTCACCAACATCCTCGACTTCGGCATGGACCCGCAGGAGGCCATCGACTGCGCCCGCGTATTCTTCGAGGGCGAGGAACTGCAGGTTGAGGAATCCGTTCCGAGCTCGACGGTGGAGAAGCTCGCGGCGATGGGGCACCGCGTCTCGGTGCGCAGCGAGCCGTGGGGCGGCGGTCAGGCCGTGTGCTTCGACCACGAGAACGGCGTGTTGATCGGCGCCTCCGATCCGCGGAAGGATGGTTGTGCCTTAGGGTACTAAGATCGACCTCACGACGATGTCTGCTTCATCGCTCCGCACCGTGCATGTTCGCATCGAAGGCCGCGTTCAGGGCGTGGGCTTTCGCGCATGGGTGGCTGATGAAGCCCACGCACTCGGTCTCAGCGGCTGGGTGCGCAACCGCCGCGACGGCACCGTCGAAGCCTTGTTCGGCGGAGACGTCGAAGCCGTCGCGGAAATGCTCCGGCGGTGTGAGAAAGGGCCGCCGGCTGCGCGTGTGACCGGCGTTGAGATCGTAGACGAAGGTTTGCCGGTTGAACCGGGCTTCCGCGTGGAGCGGACGGTCTAGGCCGATCAGCACGAAGTTGTGCGAACGATTCCGTTTGAGAAGGAGCGGGCGGATTTTTAGGCGCTCAGGACTTCGGAATGTCCTGGGCGAGCAGCTCCCGTAGTTCGGGCGTCACTTCCGGGCGTACGCCGAACCATAGCTCAAAGCCTCTCACGCCTTGATAAAGCAGCATGTCCAGGCCGTCGGCGGTCTTGAGCCCGAGCCGCCGCGCCTGCGCCAGCAGCTTCGTTTCAAGCGGCACGTAATTAATATCTGCAACCACCCCACCCGGCGCCATGCGCAAGAGGTCAACGTCGAGATCGGGATTGCCCTTGAGCCCGAGAGATGTGGCATTCGCCGCAAGGCCCGCGCCTTCGAGCACTTTGTTCCGATCCTCCCAAGGGGCAGGGACGATGCGGTCTCCGTAGAGCTTCGCCATTTCGGCCGCGCGCTCGAACGTGCGGTTGACGACGTGGATCCGCGCAACGCCGCGCTCGAGTAGCCCCCAGACGACGGCTCGTGAGGCTCCGCCGGCGCCGAATACGACGGCGGGACGATCCTTGTTCTGCTCCCATCCCGGTGCTCCGGCATCCAGAGCGCCAAGGAAACCTTCCACGTCCGTATTCGTGGAGCGCAGCTCGCCGTTCTCGTACCAAAGCGTATTTGAGGCGCCGACAGCCCGCGCGCGCTCATCGGGCTGGGTCAGGTGGAAGGCGGCCTCCTTGTGCGGAATCGTGATATTCGCCCCGACGTAACCGTGGCTGCGGAGGTTCGCGATGAAGGCGGGGAATTCTTCCGGCGACACCTCTTCCATCCGGTATTCGCCGTCGATGCCGTAATGCTTCAGCCACCAGCCGTGCATTTTCGGCGAACGAGAATGCTTGACCGGCCAGCCGATTACACATGCGGCCCTGTTCTCAGTGCTCATTCCCTCAGCTCCTCTCGCGCCGCAGCAGATCGGCTACGCGCACGGGCAAACCTGTCTTCGCGGACTCCGCGATGGCAAGCGTCGCTGCGAGCGTACGCGTTGCGTCGGCGCCGCTCGGGACGGGCTCGGCCTTACCGCGGATGACATCTACGAAATGACTTAGCTGCTCGATGTAAGGATCTGCGGGCATGAAGGGAATGCGCTTTTGCGTCAGTGGCACGCCCCAGCTCTCCTGTCCTTCATCGTGCCAACGGTGTTCGAGCGAGGGGACGCTGAGCGAACCGCGCGTTCCCGAGATCAAATAGCAGTTCTCCGGTTCGTGCGGATAGAACGGGTTTTCACGCGAGGTGCACTCCCAGCTCCACGGCGCCGAAACACTGTCCGAGACGAGTAGCGTGCCGAGTGCACCATTCGCGAAAGTGAGGATCGCGGCTGCAGTATCTTCCACCGGGAAGCCGCGAGCCATGTTCGCTGTTTTCGCCTGCACGGTTTCGATTTCGCCGCAGAGCATGCGCAGGCAGTCGACGTCGTGGATGGCATTGATGAGGAGCGGCCCGCCGCCTAGCTCGCGCCGCCACGTAATGTCGAAATAGTCCTTCGGCTTGTGGCAGAGCCACAGGGTAGCCGCTGCGATGACCTGTCCAATGCCGCCCGAACGGACCAATTCGACCGCTTTCCGCATGATCGGGTTATGGCGGCGGTGATGCCCGACGAGGATCGGCACGTTCGCGCGCTCTCCGGCTTCGACGAGATCAAGCGCGGCTGCAACAGTATCGGCGATGGGTTTTTCGACGAGAACAGGAATACCACGCTCAATGCAGGCGATCCCAACGCTGCAGTGAAGCTGGTTCGGCGTGGCGATGATGACGCCATCCGGGTTTTCTCGGTCCAGCAGGGGTTCGTGGCTGGCGTAGTGGGGAACGCTGAGCTCGGATGCCAATCTTTCAGCCGCGGATGCCGGGTCGGCGATTGCGGCGAGCACATGCTTTTCCGGATTGGTTTTCAGCGCCTCGATATGCCGCCGGCCGATTATGCCGGAGCCGATAAGGGCTATACGCACCGGGGCCATGGGGCAGTTTCCTCGAAAAGGGATCCCAAAGGGCAGGCGTGAGCTGAAATGTTGGTTTTGCCGCATCGTTGGAGTTCGAGGCCTGCAGGTCAAGGAAATCCACGAAGTCTTTGGGGAGGCGCAACGTGACACTTGCCATGGCAGGCCGTCTGCTGCACCTCAGGAGAGCGTGCGTTAAGGCTTTCTTCGCTGATTCAAGAAGAGGGGCGCAGCCCAATGACCGTGCACATCATCAAGCTGTGCGTCGGTGTCGACAGCATCGAGGAGCTGGCCCAGTGGCAGAAGGGGCGGCTCGCGGCGCAAAAGGCTGCGGGGCAGCAGCCGCGCCTCTTTCACCGCACGCGCATGGTGCCGAAGCGGCAGGCCGAATT
This sequence comes from Hyphomicrobiaceae bacterium, assembly GCA_002919265.1. GTDB lineage: Bacteria > Pseudomonadota > Alphaproteobacteria > Rhizobiales > Hyphomicrobiaceae > ZC4RG25. The sequence goes on from PKEY01000127.1 coordinate 2,992, forward strand.
GCTGGATGGAGGATCGCTCTACTGGGTCATCAAGGGCGTCATTCAGGTGCGCCAACGAATCACCGGCTTCGGCGAAGGACAAAAGCCTGACGGCGCTCCCTGTTGCCTCATTTTCCTTGACCCTGAGCTTGTTCCGACGCATCCGGTGCCCCGGCGCGCCTTTCAGGGCTGGCGTTATCTCGAGCCCGCCGACGCGCCACCCGATCTCGACGCCCGTGCGTCACAACAGCTGGCTCAACTTCCGCCGCAGATGCGCAAGGATTTGGCCGAGCTGGGGCTGCTTTGATTTTGTGAATACGCAAGGAGACGGAATTGTCTGAGCATCTGCGCGGACCTCGCTACACCAAACTTGTGGCAGAGCTGCCGGCGACTGTGCCGTTCGTCGGGCCGGAAGCTCAGGAACGCGCGCGCGGACGCAAGTTCCGTGCGCGAATCGGGGCGAATGAGAGCGTTTTCGGTCCATCTCCGCGCGCGATCGCGGCGATGCAGCAGGCCGCTGCAGAATGTTGGATGTACGCCGATCCCGAGAATCACGACCTCAAGACAGCTGTCGCTAAGCATCATGGCGTCAGCTTCGAGAACATCGTGGTGGGCGAGGGGATCGATGCGCTGCTCGGCTACACGGTGCGAATGCTTATCGAGCCGGGGAATGTGGTCGTCACCTCGCTCGGGGCCTACCCGACGTTCAACTTTCACGTTGCGGGATATGGTGGGCGACTTGTCCGGGTGCCGTACGTTGGGGATCGCGAAGACCCTGAGGCATTGCTGGATGCCGCGCGCCGTGAGAATGCGAAGCTCATCTACTTTGCTAATCCCGACAACCCGATGGGCTCATGGTGGAATGCGCAAGAGGTTCAGCGGCTCATCGACAATGTGCCGTCGGGGGCGTTGCTGCTGCTCGACGAAGCCTATTCGGACACAGCGCCGCCGGACGCCATACCGCCGATCGACGTCGGCAATCCGCAGGTCCTGCGGCTGCGCACGTTTTCCAAGGCTTATGGCCTCGCAGGTCTCCGCGTTGGCTACGCCATTGGCGAGGCCTCAGTCGTGCGTGCCTTCGACAAGATCCGCAATCATTTCGGCGTGAATCGGATGGCTCACGTCGCTGCCCTGGCAGCTCTTTCCGATCAGCCTTATCTCAGCGAGGTCGTGGCGAAGATCGCCGCGGCGCGTGAACGAATCGGCGCCATCAGCCGGGACAATGGCCTCGAGGCGCTGCCCTCCGCGACCAACTTCGTTGCGGTGGATTGTGGTGGTGACGGGGCTTTCGCAAGGCGCGTCCTCGAAGAGCTTATCGCTCGCGATGTGTTCGTGCGGATGCCTGGCGTTGCACCACTCGACCGCTGCATCCGCATCAGCGCGGGCACGGACGCCGACCTCGACATTCTAGCCGAAGAGCTTCCGCGCGCGTTGAAGGCGGCACGCGGTTAAGCCGAAGGGCGGGCTGACAAATATCAAAAACTCGCTTTTTGTAATTCCCGCTTGTAATTGCAGTTGCGAGATGAAACAGATTCTCTCAGCCCAAGGAGCGCTCGAGCCCTTTTGCTTTTGCGGAATCGAAGTTTAGCCGCGCTCCGAACCGCAGGAAGCTTTGGGGTTACGGCGCATCGCCAGCCTGCTCCTGATTGTGAGTAAATGATTCGCAATAGCCGTGGCTTAACGGCGTGAGTTTCGCGACGTCATTATCTCATCTTCGTGATCCATTAAATCGCCAACGAAAAACCTCCAAGCTGTCATTGGACTGCCGGATTGACAGTATTTGTGAATAAGCTGGGAAAAGCTCGGCTTGTTTTCGTGGCGCAAAAGAAAACTACTGGACGGATGCAGAAAAGATACAATTTACAAGAAATTGTTTATTTCCCGCCGCTGGCCGCATGATCTTGCCATACGCTCCTTAAAACCTGGGTTCAGGGGGCAGTACCGCATCTAAAACCCGCTCGATCGAACGCTGATGTCCTGTCGGGGGACGAAGGCGCAGCGTTCCGTGTCGTGATGCGAGCAGCCATTGGAGCAGTATCATGCAATTGCCAAAGGGTCAGTCCAAGTACGATTCAGTAGTCAATCAGGAAAACGATTTCCTTAGTCAGCTCGAAGTCCGCTACGGCCCCGTAGGCTTACTCGGACGTTATTTCCTGCGCGCAAGCTCAGTAATGCGAGCCCGCGGCCTCACGTTGCACTTTGCCCGGATTGAGGAGCTCGCCGAAACCAATAGGGCGAACCGGGACAATTGGCTTCCTCTGGTCTCGGTCTTCGATCCCAACTCCTTTAAGGCAACAGAAGACAACTTCTTCTGCATCGTTGCGCGCGATCCCAGCGGTCGGATTGTTGGCACGCATGCTTGCCGCCTCTTCGATTGGACGGGTACGAACTTTCATGAGGCGGCCACCAGTCTCAGGCTCTTCTATGAGGACCCTGAGCGGATGCGTCGTCCAGGTGAGAAATGCGAGGTAACGGCACCGAGTGCGAAGACCGTCAGCGGCCTCACCGTATACTCGGGGGCTGCTTGGTATCATCCCGATTACAGGGGGCGCGGTCTATCGCGAATTTTGCCCCACATCGCCAAAGCCTATGCGCTGACGCGCTGGCCCGCGGACACAATCGTGAGCCTGATGGTCGAGGACACGCATAAGCGTGGGTTTGCCCCACGATTTGGCTACACCAACGTGGACTGGGCTGTTTATCTGACGAACTCTGTCGTCGGATCTGGCCGCTTAGCGTTCCTTTCCGTCAAGCGCGAGGAGACACTCAAGCTGATCGCCGACTACTTAGCTGACAGCCCGCAAGTTGATGTTGGAGTCCTCGGCGGTTACGCTTAGCAGATAGATAAAACGACCTTCCTCGGACAACGGCAGCAGCAGCCGCAGATAGCGCCGCCGCTGCCGTTCAGCTCCCGGCCAGCTCACAACTGCATCGACCTCCTCGAGTTCGGGCTGTCCATTTTTGACGACCTCCCGATAGCTGCTGACAACCGACCAGATGTAGCCAAGGTCAGGATGGTCATAGATGCAGGAGTTGAGCGTTTTCTCTGCCCACGTCTTGGCATAGCTGGGCAGGCCACCGCCAAAGCCCCGAAGGACGAAGCTGCGATCGCCACTGATCTCGAATAGGGTATATCTGTGCTGCACAGCGGCGCCAAAGCCTGAAACGCGCGCGAGGTTGCGCCAGTCTCCGCCTGCTGCACGCCACATAGTAAGGGCGCGTACAAGGGGAGAGTCAGACGGCAGCCGCATGGCATCGATCGACCGCGCCAGCACCCGGCTTCTTGGCTCGCTGTTTGCTGGCCAATCCTTGCGAAGATATAGGAGTGCCGAGTATGAGCCGGCATGGGCTGGCGCCAGAATTTGGTGGTGCCAGCTCTTGTTCTCGTAGGCGTTCACCAACACGCGGTCGATCTGTTCCGCCGAGAGCCAGTTGATGACACAATCCAAGGCTGCCGGCGATACCGTTTCAGGTCGAAGCCAGATCGTTGCAGATTTTCCTCGCCCTTCCAGACGGATGAAACCGAGGTTCTTAATGACGTAGTCGGGGAAGTTTTGAACGCCGAAAGCGTCAAGCTCTGATCTTAGTTGACTCGATCCGGTATCCCAGATCCTCCCAGCATCGTCGACAAGATACGAAACGACGGCCATCGAAAACTGCAGACCGATGTGTCTGCTCCCCCTACATCACCTCGGCTATCCAAGACCAAAGGTCTACGGGTTGTTAGCTTGCTAAAGTATTAAGCTGAATTGATTCATTTCAATCAAGGGTTTTTCTTTGCGAATCAAGGTTAACTTCCGGTTGTGACGGTCGAGCTGGCATGCCTTGAGTGATCACCACCACACGCCAGCGCAAGGTTCCGCGGTTCGCCAAAGATATCATCTAATTCCACTCGTGACAAATTGCCTCATGCAAATGTTACGCGAGGGCGTGCCGACAAGCAACCGATTGCCTGTTATCCAGATGAAAAATACGTAGTCTGAGCATTTGGCCTGTGGAAATCTCGTGACTGTCACGCGAATTCTCGCGTCATGTGAAGGAACACACGTTGTGTTGCTTTGAGATGGGCGAGCTTGGACCAGCGTTTTCTTAATCCGACTTCGGCGATCTGCTTTTTCAAGATTTGCTGTCGGCGCATCAGTTCGATGAGGCAGAACAAGATTGAGACGTCCAAGCTGGGAGCGGGGCTATACTTGGTGTAGGAGTTCAAGAACAGCTCCAGGTCCGAGCGAAAGCGCTTTCCCTTACCGCCCAGATCCTTAAGACTGCCGTACCAGAGCAATGGAAGCAGAAAGCTCGCCACGTCGGTCATCGCGGGAGCTACGACGTCGGCTGTGAAGTCGAAGCCGATGATTTCCCGCCTGCTCACGATGACGTTCTGCGGAATGAAGTCTCCATGTACGCGGACGATCGTCACATTCTCGCTGCTGATCGTTGTCAGCCTCTGCTTCAGCTCGGACGGGGATTCGATGCTTTTATTGGTTGGTCCGAGTGCCGCGCAGTTTTCTGCAACGGTGTCTTCGAGAGCCTTGCCAACCGTTCCAATGTCCACGACTGCGCCTAGCGGCGCCGGTTCCGACGCGCCGATCGAATGAAAGATGCCGAGCCATTCCGCAGAACGGCGGATGGCGTCCTTGCGTGCCTCCTCGAATGGCATGAAAAGCTTGAAGTAACTGTCTCCGCGACGACCATCCACCCACTCCAAGAGATAGGCGCCGCCTAGTCGTTCGTCCGTCCAGCAATCGAGCGGGCGAGGGCAGGTGTAGCCAAGCGATCTCGGCATTGCGTTGTAGTACTTCGAGATCGCATTGAACTCAGCCTCCGCCTGCCTCGGGCCATCTCCGCCGAGGAAGTATTTTGCAAATACTAGACCTCCAGACGACAGCTTTGCCTTCAGGCTAAAAATGTTCTCGTTCTTGACCTTGAAGCAGTCGAAGGAGGTCAACCGGCTTCCGGCCAGTTCAGAGAAGGCGGTCTGCCAAGCGCGCTGAGTTTGCATGTAGTAGGGTGACCCGGCTTTGAGCGATGGCTTACTTTCATATGGTGGACCACCGTTCCTAGCGCAGGAAAGCCGGCAGGGCCATCATCACCTTGCCTCGCCCGACGATTTGGAAACTCGCCGCTGACGCTCCCGGGAAATTGCCGGGTTGAATTTCATCAACTCTACATTCTCCATTTGATAACAGTTGCGATTTTCAGATTTCGGCTAATCAGCCTTGATGACAAGTCCAATCAAGACCACGGAGAACAGTTCAGCATAGTCGGGTGAAACATCGAGCGTACTCTTGCTCTCGTCGAAGCTCGTGTCAGCTCAACGTACGCGTCATTTCTCATTTTGTGCGGCCCTCCGATAGGGCCATGCACGAGGGGCGGGGTAGCCTGATGGAATTTCTGCCGCCAGGAAGGGGAATGGAGGCGATTGGGGGCAGCATCCTACTTTCGTTGACTAGCGTCGGGATGGTTGTAGGATGCGCGGCCTCGATCTCACTTCGGGGGCACAAATGAGAGGAAGCTCAAGGATTTTTGCAGCGGCCACCACCGTTGTCATCGCGGCTGCTGCGCTGGCGTTTTCCGGCAAGTTCCGGCCAGCTGAGGCTTATCCGGACAGACCAATCACCGTCATAGTTCCGTATCCGGCCGGCGGTGGAACGGATATTGTGGCAAGGACGCTGACAGCGCTTCTGGAGCAAGAGCTCGGCGTTCCCTTGAATGTTGTGAACCGGGGCGGCGGCGGCGGGCTCATCGGGACACAGGCTATCGCTGACGCCAAGCCCGATGGATATACGCTCGGCGTGATTGCCAGTGACGTCAGCCTCTACAAGCCGCAAAAGCTGTCCGATCTAACCTACGAGAAGCTCACCCCCATCGGCCAAACAAACGAGCTTCCTTCCGGGATAACAGTTAACGTTTCTTCGCCCTATAAGACAGCGGCCGAGCTGATTGCCGACATAAAGGCGAAGCCGAACACACTGAAAGGTACGGGCGCGCCGCCGAACCTCAACTGGCATGTCGCTTATGCCGGGTTGATGTTGCGGCTCGGAATTGATCCAAATTCGGTGATATGGGTGCCTACTCAGGGCGGTACAGCTGGCCATCTGGACGTTGCGGCAGGGAACTCGACCTTTTCGACAGCCTCCCTCGCCGAAGCGCGGGCTCTGATCGACTCGGGCAAGCTTCGTCCGCTGGCGGTGATGGCGAACAAGCGTCTCGAGATGTATCCGGATGTTCCGACAGTCAAAGAGGCGCTCAACGTCGACTGGACTTTCAGCCTTTGGCATGGGCTCGTTGGCCCGGCTAATCTGCCTAAGGAAGTGCTCGACGTCATCGTGCCTGCGATGGAAAAGGTCGTTAAGAAGGACGAGTTTCGGAAACCGCTCCAAGAGCGCGGCTTTACACTCGTGTGGCGAGATCCCACCGCGTTCCGGGAGTTCATGGCGTCCGACCTGAAGGCAATGGAAAGCGTGCTTTCAGCGCTGAATAAGTAGGCGGCAGTTTCCCGACCATGCGCATCGGCGACGGGCTTATTGGCCTCCTGTTCTGTATTTTCGCTGCGGGCGTGCTATTGCACGTCCGCAGTTTTCCGACGCTGCCTGGACAATTCTATGGGCCAGGCTTTTTCCCGGCGATCGTTCTTGTTGCCCTCCTTCTCTGCGGATTGGCCTTGATCGCCCGGAGCGTTCGACAATCCCCCGAGGGCAGTTTCGCTGTTTCCGCACCAGCCTGGAGTGGGGCAGGGCGCAAGTCCATCGGCGCCGCGATGGTAGTTGTCTTCGCTCTCCTGTTCTATCTTGCGGGCGACTGGATCGGGTTTGTGCCCCTCACGTTTGGATCCCTTTTGATCCTGTACCTCTGGCTTGGTCGCGGCATCGTCTGGTCCATTGGACTTTCGATATCGCTCACCCTTCTGATCGAGGGGCTTTTTCGTGGCCTATTAAGGGTTCCCCTTCCGGAAGGGCTCGTTCCCGCCTTATGGTGAATTGAATGGATGCTCTACTGGCGGCGGTAGGTCTGGTTTGCGACCCCGCGACCCTGATATCGCTCACTCTGGCTTGTCTGTTCGGTTTCATCTTGGGAGCTTTGCCCGGCCTCACGGCGACGATGGCCGTGGCATTGCTGGTTCCGATCACGTTTTTTCTGAGCCCTATAGCCGCGATTGCCTCCATTGTTGCCGCGGCTGCTACGGCGATTTTTGCAGGCGACGTGCCGGGCGCGCTTTTGCGTATGCCCGGAACGCCTGCATCCGCCGCTTACGTGGACGATGCATTCGCTCTCACGCGTCAAGGAAAGGTCGGCTTGGTACTGGGGCTGAATGCGCTGTGTTCCGCCATCGGTGGTGTCATTGGCACGGTGGTGCTGGTCTTGTTCGCGCCAGTTCTGGCCAATTTCGCCCTGAAGTTCAGCACATTCGAGTTTTTTTGGCTGGCCTGCCTTGGCCTTACCTGCTCTGTGTTCATCAGCACCGAAGATCCGCTGAAGGGTACGATCTCCCTGCTGCTCGGCATTTTTATCGCGACAGTCGGGATGGATTACACAACAGGTTACCCACGATTCACCTTCGAAAATCCCAACCTTTATGAGGGGATCAGTTTCATTCCGGCTTTGATTGGCATGTTCGCCCTGAGCGAGATCATTAGGACGATGCTCGGGAGTAATAGCCAGACGGTCGATCAAGCCACGCGGAAGCGGGTGGGGTTCAGCGCAGTGCTGCAGGCTTGTAAAGAGCACTGGCGGCATGTGCTCAGGGGCAGCGCTCTTGGGACGAGCATCGGCATTCTTCCGGGCGCAGGTGCCGATATCGCTTCCTGGATTTCTTCCGGCGTCGCGCGGCGTTTCTCTCGTCATCCGGATACGTGGGGCAAAGGTAATCTGGAGGGTATCGTCGCAGGAAGTTCGGCCAACAACGCTGCGCTCAGCGGAGCATGGGTTCCGGCCCTGGTCTTTGCGATCCCGGGTGACACTATTACGGCGATTGCAATTGGTGTCCTTTATCTCAAAGGGATGAACCCTGGCCCGACGATCTTCGTCGAAAACGCCGATCTTCTCTATGCCGTCTTTATCTGCTTCTTCTTGGCGAACCTGCTGCTGCTGCCAATTGGGCTGATCGCTATCCGCTTTTCCGGTTTCATCCTGAGTATGCGGCGCGAGTTTTTAATGCCACCGCTGCTTGTGCTGGCGGCTATTGGCGCATTTGCGATTGACAATACGGTGTTCGGCATCCTGGTCATGCTGGTGCTCGGGGTTCTCGCCTACATTCTTGAGGAGAACCAGTTTCCGCTCGCACCAATGGTGCTTGGCATTGTGCTCGGAAGGCTTGTCGAGCAGCATCTGATGCAATCGCTGATCAGCACCCAGGGCAGCGTCATCGGGCTATTCGAACGACCGATGGCAGGAGTTCTCGGAGCAATCACGCTCGCGGTATGGCTCTTTCCTGCCGCACGCTGGGCTTGGCGAAAGGTGCGCGCCTAGGACCCGCGTGGTTCTGCGAGTTTCATCAGCAAGAGCCGAGAAACTCGGAGTTACTTGTTCATTGTGCCACCAGTTAATAGCGGGCTGTCTTCTAGCCCGCCCGTTTTGCATTCCGACCTTCTTCGTTACTTGAAGAGGTGCCGCTGGCGGGAACGCAATCCGCCGAAGTCTTGTTATTGGCCGGAAGTCACCGGTAGGCGATAGCACGGGTACCGAGGCGGATTGCACGCGAATATTCGCGAGCATCGGTCACTTGATATCGAGACTGGGATTGTCCGTACAGCACGGAATTGAACGCCCATGTCGAAAAGTTACGACGCAATCGTCATCGGCGCGGGGCAAAACGGGCTCACCTGCGCCTGCTATTTGGCAGCGGCTGGGCTGCGCGTGCTGGTGCTCGAGCGTTATCACGCGATCGGCGGCATGACGCTGACGGAAGAAGTGATCGGCCCCGGCTACTGGTCGGATCTGCACGCCAGCGGCTACCAGCTCGCCAACTTCTCACCGGTACCAAAAGACCTCAAGCTGCACGAGCTTGGTGTCGAGCTCATTGAGCCGGAAATTCCTTTTGCCCATGCCTTCCCAGACGGCCGTGCCATCGCTGTTTACCGCGATCTCGAGCGCACGGTCGAAAACATCAGCCGCATCTCGCCTGTGGATGCCGAGACATGCCGCAAGCTGTTTCAGCGCTACGGGTCGGAGCGAGAAAAAATCATAGATAGCTTTTTCTCGCCACCGCCTTCGTTTGCCGATCAGGCCAAGTCCTTCGCTACAATGTCGAACGGCATGGAGGCGTATCGCTTCAGCTTGCAGAGTATCCGGGATTGGGCGGCTGAAACGTTCACATCACTTGAGGTGAGCTGCCTCTTCGCCAGCTTCGCCGGGTTTGTTGGTGCCGCTCCCGATGATGCCGGCGGCGCCGAGATCGCTTGGCTTTTCGCCTCGGTTCTGCAGGCCGAGGGCAATAGCCTTGTGCGTGGCGGCATGAACAACGTCACGCGCGCGATGACCACCTTTCTTGCTAACCATGGAGGAGAGGTGCGGACGAGCGCACCGGTTGCCCGAATTCTCGTCGAGAACAAGCGCGCCACGGGCGTTGAGCTGGAGAGTGGGGAGATTATGAATGCTGGGCTGGTCGTGTCGGCCGCCGATCCCCGGCAACTGGTTGAGCGATTCCTTGGTCCGACGGTCGCCGGCCCCGAGCTGACCGCACGCATCAGGAACTACGAATGGGGCGACGCGGTTTGCGTTCTCTTCACCGCTCTGGATGGGTCGGTCGATTACGCCGCCGGGCCGGAAGCTGGCGCCGCCAGTCACGTCCACCTGACGCATCCAAGCCTTGAGGCCATCAGTCAGGCATTTACCGAAACCCGCAGCGGTTTGCTGCCGGCCGCGCCCGTTATCGTGGCCTGGAACGACACCGCGATCGACCCGTCCCGCGCTCCCGCCGGCAAGCATCTGAAAAAATTCGTCATCCTTGGCGTGCCGTATGATATTGCCGGCGACGCCACCGGCCAGATTTCGGGCCGGGACTGGGACGCTGTGAAGGATGCGTACGCCGACTATCTCATCGATCACGTCATTGCGCGGTATCTGCCGGACCTTCGCCGCCGCCTGATCCGGCGCGTCATGCATTCCCCGCGCGACCTCGAACGGACGCTCAGCAGCGCCGTGCGCGGCACGATTCTCCACGGAGCAATGAAGCCGTATCAAATGGGATCGCAACGGCCTGTGCCGGGCCTGGGCGAATACCGAACACCGATCCCAAACGTGTACATCTGCGATTCCGGCACGCATCCCGGTCCGGGAGTTTCGATGGGATCGGGCTACAATGCGGCTCGCGTCATCAGTCGGGATCTTGGGCTCTCTTTTCCGGCGATCGGTCGGGGGGTGAGGTGAGTGGCTTTGAGAACGCTAGCCAATGTTCCTTTTCTTTCGCCTTCGATCGCGCGAAAGAGCTCCATCTATTGCTCCAACTTTGCCCGGAGACGCGTGGCTTCCATGGGGCGCGTGATGCTGTCACCACTCGGAGCCCAATCCACCAAACTTTCGCTGAAATCTTTGGAGGCCACGGC
>PKEY01000119.1 GCA_002919265.1 Hyphomicrobiaceae bacterium
AGCCGCTCGCCGAACAGCGAATGCGACAGGCCGGCCGCCGCCAGATTGAGGAACAGGTTCATCTCGGCAATGCCGAGCTCAATGTGCTGTCCCTTGGGCGTCATCTCCCATTTCTGGGGCGACATCAGCCCACGCTCCTTGAACACGTCCTCGACGCTCTGCATCGAGAACACGGCACGCCGGTTTACCCACGGGCCAAGGTTGGTGGAAACGGTCACGTCCGGCGACGTCGTGACGATGCGGTCCGCCAGGGGGCCGCCCTGTTTCGCGATGTCATCGAGGATGCGCCCGAAGCCCGCCTGCGTGGACGTTGGACCTTTGCTCTCCGGGATCGGCAACTCGGGCACAGGCACGCGGGAAGCGCGAAGGCGCCGCGGCCCACGCTGATTGAACGGCACCTTCTTCAGGAACGCCTCAATTTCCTCGCGCGGCAGCGACAGGCCGGCAAACGGCTCCCACTCCTCGCCCTGGTTGATGCCCTGGCTGGCACGGAATTCCTGCATCTGCGCCTTGGTCATCAGGCCGGCGTGGTTGTCCTTGTGGCCCTGGAAGGGCAGGCCAAAGCCCTTGATGGTGTAGGCGATGAAGCAGACTGGCTGATCTGACGGCGCCGCGGCGAAAGTCTCGAGGATGGTCTCGAGGTCATGGCCGCCAAGGTTAGTCATAAGCCGGGCCAGCTCCGCGTCGGAGAGGCTGCGAATGATCTCGAGCGCATCATTGCAGCCGGCAAGATCAGCTTCGAGCTGCTTGCGCCAGGCCGGTCCACCCTGGAACACCAGCGCCGAGTAGAGCTGGTTCGGGCAGTCATCGATCCAGCGCTTGATGTCCTGACCGCCCGGCTGCGCGAACACCTTCTCAAGCAGCTTGCCGTACTTCAGCAGCACGACCTTCCAGCCGAGGTTCTCGAACAGGCCGGCCACTTTCATGAACAGGCGGTCGGAGACGACAGAATCGAGGCTCTGCCGGTTGTAGTCGACGACCCACCAGGTGTTCCGCAGTCCGTGCTTCCAGTATTCGAGCAGGGCCTCGTGGATGTTGCCTTCGTCGATCTCCGCATCGCCCATCAGCGCCACCATGCGGCCCATGGGCCATGATGGCCTCCACTTGGCGTGGACGTAGTCCTGAATGAGGCTGGCAAAGCCCGTCATGGCGACGCCCAAGCCCACGGAGCCGGTCGAGAAATCGACGTCGTCCTTGTCCTTGGTGCGCGACGGGTAGCTCTGGGCTCCGCCGAAGCCGCGGAAGTTCTGCAGCTTGTCCAGCGTCTGGTTACCGAGCAGGTACTGAATAGCGTGGAACACGGGGCCTGCATGCGGCTTCACCGCGACGCGATCCTCCGGTCGCAGCACGTGGAAATAGAGCGCCGTCATCAGCGTGACGAGGGACGCGGAGGACGCCTGGTGACCGCCAACCTTCAGCCCGTCGCCGCGATCCACCTCGTGGTTGGCGTGGTGGATCATGTAGGTCGAAAGCCAAAGTACCTTGCGCTCCAGCTCACGCAGGATCGCCAACGTTTTCGGATCGATCTTTTCAGGCCGGGCGCCGTCCATTGGTCTCTTTTCCACTTATGCCTTACGGGTTCGAAATGATTTCCGCCTCGAATCCGGCTTCGCGGATGCGGGCAAGCGTATTGTTCAGATGGGCGCGGTCGCGCGTCTCGATAACCATGCGCAACAGCGTGCCCTTGGCTGGAAGATCGGTGAAAACGCGTTGATGCACAACCTCGATAATGTTCGCCCCGGCATTCCCCACGAGCGTAGCCAGGCGGGCAAGCTGGCCCGGTTTGTCGGCGAGGTCGATGCACAACTCAGAAAGGCGGCCCTCGCGGGCCAGCTCACGGGTGAGGACGCTGGCGAGCAGCCGGGTATCGATATTTCCGCCGGTCAGCACCAGGCCGACCTTGCGGCCGCGAAAGCGTTCCGTGTTGCTTGCCACCGCCGCGAGGCCAGCCGCGCCGGCGCCTTCAACGACGGTTTTTTCGATTTCGATGAGCAGCGCGACGGCGTGCTCGAGGTCCCGTTCGCTCACCAGCACGATGTCGTCAACGTAATTGCGAACCAGCTGTTCGGTGAGCGCGCCCGGTGCTTTCACCGCGATACCTTCGGCGAGCGTGTCTCCGCGCATCGGAAGCTTGGTGCCGCGGATCTTGTTGTACATTGACGGATAGAGCTCGGCCTGCACGCCGATGACCTCGATCTCTGGGCGGAGCGTTTTGGCCGCGACTGCCATGCCGGAGATCAGTCCACCGCCTCCGATCGGGACAACCAGCACCTCAAGATCGGGCACCGCCTGCAGCATTTCCAGCGCGATGGTCCCCTGGCCGGCGACTACTAGCGGGTCGTCGTAGGGGTGGATGAAAGTAAGTTTGTGCCGGTCGCCGTAATCCCGCGCGTGGGCCGCTGCTTCCTCAAGCGTGGCACCTTCGACAATGACCTGGGCGCCGAGTCGCCTTGTATTTTCGATTTTCACGAACGGCGTGCCTTCGGGCATCACAATCGTCGCCGGAATGCCGAGCCGGCTGGCGTGATAGGCAACACCTTGCGCGTGGTTTCCTGCCGACATCGCAATGACGCCAGCCGCGCGCTGCTCTGGCGTCAGCGCGTTCAGACGGTTGAGTGCGCCGCGTTCCTTGAAGGACGCGGTGAATTGCAGGTTTTCGAATTTGAGCCAGATCTCACAGCCGAGCATGGACGATAGCGTGCGGCTCGGATCGCAGTCCGTCTCCGCCACTGCGCCTTTCAGAACCTCAGCCGCCCGCTCGATGTCGGCGAGAGTTACCGTCGCCGTCTGCAGTGCGCCGGGGTGTTTCGTTGTCTGGCTCATGTCCTCGTCCTCCGCTGCCTCTCGAGCGGATTCATGAGGAGGCTGCTTAGCACTCCTCGCGGCTTGGGCCAAACGTGCTCCGGGTGATGAACGTTCGTTGAACGATCCATTCAGCATCACCTCAGTCGGAAGATTCTAGGTTGGCAGCGTCGATAGGGGCTCGCGCCGGGAAGCGGGCCACCGGAGAAAGAAGAGGAGAACGATCATGATGAAGACGCTGACAATCGCTGCTGCAGCCGTCGCGCTCGGTGGAACGGCCTTGTTGGGTACAATGCCGGCTGAGGCTGCAACGAAAGGCTCGGGCGTGATCATTGAGGCGAAGTACGGCGGGCCCGCGTACAAGCACAAAAAGCTGAGCCGGGTCAGTGCCACGGGCGTCGCGCGGGGAGTTCTCATCCCTTACGTCCTGAAGAAGGCGAAGGCGCAGCGTGAGGCCATCAACAACTGGAGCGCCAAGGTGCGCAGGATGTATGGCCCGCAGTACGCGAGCTGGGCGCGTGCCGATGCCAAGTCGACGAGCTGCAGCCGCATCGGCACCGCTGTTACGTGCCGCGTGAGCGCCATCCCTGACTCGCCCTACCGGCGGTATGGCGCGCTGAACTAACAAAAAACAGCATGGTGACCGCACACTTTGAAGGGAGCCTCGTGCTCCCTCTTCTCTTGGACTGCCGGCCCCGCTGCGCCCCGGACCTGACAACATGCTCCGTATGGGCTAGAACCCTCGCTCAATCGCACCAGCAGAACCCATGGAGAGGCAAGATGGCGAAGGTTGCATGGATCGGGCTCGGCGTGATGGGCTATCCCATGGCCGGCCACGTTCTGAAGAAGGGTGGTCACGATCTCGTTGTCTACAATCGGACGACGTCCAAGGCCGAGGCCTGGGTGAAGGAGTATGGCGCCGGCCGCGTGGCCAAGACGCCGGCTGAGGCCGCGGAGGGTGCCGATTTCGTGTTCTCCTGCGTCGGCAACGACGACGACCTGCGCTCTGTCACCATCGGCGAGAATGGTGCGTTCCACGCGATGAAGAAGGGCGCCATCTTCATCGACAACACGACGGCATCGGCCAATGTGGCGCGCGAGCTCTATGCGGCGGCGAAGGAGAGAGGATTCGATTTCCTCGATGCGCCAGTTTCTGGCGGTCAGTCCGGTGCCGAAAATGGCGTGCTGACCGTGATGGTCGGCGGAGATCCGGAGGTTTTCGAGCGCGCCAAGCCGGTCATCTCTAACTACGCGCGCATGGTGAATCTCATCGGTCCGGCGGGCTCAGGCCAGCTGACGAAGATGGTCAATCAGATCTGCATCGCCGGCCTCGTGCAGGCGCTTTCAGAAGGCATTCATTTTGCCCAGAAGGCTGGCCTCAACATTCCATTGGTGATGGAAACCATCTCGAAAGGCGCCGCAGGCTCCTGGCAGATGGAAAATCGCTGGAAGACGATGTCGGAGGGCAAGTTCGATTTTGGCTTCGCCGTCGACTGGATGCGGAAGGACTTGATGATCGCCCTTGACGAAGCCCGTCGCAATGGTGCGAGCCTGCCTGTGGCCGCACTGGTCGATCAGTTTTACTCCGAGGTGCAGAAGATGGGCGGCGGTCGCTGGGATACGTCCAGCCTGATCGCGCGGCTCAACAATGCGGATAAGAAATAGTCGTCGGTAGTCGCTAACGCCGATTCGTCAAGCGTCGCAGCATTCGTGCTGCGGCGCTTTTTGTTTGGGAAAAAGTCATTTCATCCTAGGGGATTTACCAGTCAATCTTTCGAAGCGCCCGCGCTCCGCAGGAGCGTAACCGCTACGCGAACTCAAGCTCTTCCAAGGCCGTTCTGTAAAGAAGCCAAATACAGCTTGCATTGAATTTCAGTTATGCGAGCTTCGAACGCGGAGGAAGCGTCAACGAGGCCAACCATGCAGACGGCGATCGCAACTGTTTGCCTGAGCGGCTCGCTGGATGAAAAGCTCGAGGCCATTGCCGGAGCGGGCTTCAAGGGCGTCGAAATTTTCGACACGGATCTTCTGTCCTTTAGCGGAACAACGGCCGATGTGAGGTCGATGATCTCGGATCTGGGGCTGTCGGTCGTGACGTTTCAGCCGTTCCGCGATTTCGAGGGTATGCCCGAGCCGCAACGCACCCGTAATTTCGCACGTGCCGAACGCAAATTCGATGTGATGCAGCAACTTGGCTGCGATCTGCTGCTTGTATGCAGCAACGTTTCGCCAGAGTCACTTGGCGGTATCGACCGGGCAGCGGCCGATCTCCATGAATTGGGCGAGCGCGCCGCAAAACGCGGATTGAGAATTGGCTTCGAGGCACTCGCCTGGGGGCGGCACATCAACGATTATCGTGACGCCTGGGAGGTGGTGCGCCGCGCGGATCACCCGGCTGTGGGGCTTATTCTCGATACATTCCACATCCTGGCACGCGGAACCGATCTCAGGGCAATCCGCTCCATTCCTCGCGATCGCATTTTCCTCGTGCAGGTCGCGGACGCGCCACGGCTTGAAATGGATTATCTCTCCTGGAGCCGCCATTTTCGTTGCTTGCCGGGGCAAGGCGAGCTTCCGCTGATGGACTTTATGGAGGCTCTTCAGGCGACGAATTTCGACGGGCTTCTTTCGCTGGAGATCTTCAACGATCAGTTCCGCGCCGGCTCGGCGCGTATGGTCGCCACCGACGGGCAGCGGTCGTTGATTTACATGCTTGACCAATTGCGTCAGCGCACGGCAATTCCGATTGCGAGCATTCCGGAGCTTCCGTCGCGGCCGCAGTGTCGGGGTGTCGAGTTTATCGAATTCGCGATTGAAGAGGGCACCGCTCCCTTTTTCGAGCGGCTTCTATCGAGCTTGGGATTCCGGAAATCCGGGGTGCACAAATCGAAGTCCGTTACGCGCTGGCGTCAGGGCGGCATCAATCTTGTGGTGAACACGGAGAAGGAAGGCTTCGCGCATTCCTTCAACATTACCCACGGCACTTCGGTGTGCGCGTTCGGCCTCAAAGTTGACGACGCGGCGAGCGCTCTGGACCGCGCGCGTGCATTGCGCGACCGGCCGTTCCGTCAGCCCGTCGGTGTCGGAGAACTCGAGATTCCTGCCGTGCGTGGCGTGGGCGGTAGCCTGATCTATTTCCTTGATGACAAGAAGCCTTTGGCCGATGTCTGGGACATCGAATTCGAACCGGTCGCTGACGCCGACGCTGCGGGAGATGCCGGGCTCCTGGCCGTCGATCACATTTCGCAGTCGATGCACTACGAGGAAATGCTCTCGTGGCTGCTGTTCTATACGTCTTTGCTCGACGTAACGAAAACGCCGGGGCAGGACGTCATCGATCCGGGTGGCATCGTGCGTAGCCAGGTTGTCCAGACGGGTGATGGCAGCCTGCGCATTGTCCTGAATGCCTCGCAGTCGAGCCGAACTTTGTCGTCCCGCTTTGTCGAGGAATTCTTCGGGTCAGGCGTACAGCACATCGCTTTCGCCACGCGCGATATTTTTGCAACGGCAGCCCAGCTGCGCTCGAACGGAATCCAGCTGTTGCCGATACCGGAAAATTACTACGACGATCTCGAAGCGAAATGGGATTTGCCGGCGGAGGAAATCGCGCGGCTGAAAGCCAACAACATTCTTTATGACCGCGAAGGCAGCGCGGAGTATTTCCAGATTTACACTCCGAATTTTGAGAACACGTTCTTCTTCGAAATCGTCGAAAGGCGAGGCGGTTACGCCGGGTTCGGTGCCGTAAATGCTCCGATCCGTCTCGCCGCTCAGGCGCGATTCGCGCGGCCACCTGAGATGCCACGGCGCTGACGTCACGCGGTCCGCTGCACTTTATCGCTGGGCATTGAGCTCGTGCAGGCCGACAACCAGTCGCGCATGGCGAGATTGGCGCCGGAGGGATTTGCGATGGGACTCTGGCCAGCGTGGCTGTCAAGGACTGCCAGAACGAGCCGAACCTCTCAAAGGTCCGCCGCTCTATCGCGATGAGGTGACATACGGCGATGAAGAAAGCCCGAGGCGGAACGCCGATCGAAGCAATCGGTTCTCCGTCGGCGACAGCCGGAGCTTGCTGGACGGCGCGTGCGTGACCTAGATCAATGCCTTGAGCGTAGCCTGTCGCGACGATCCAAATTCGGTGAACCTTGTCGGAGACGCGTCTCAAATGAGCTGGTCGTTCCAACTGTTCAGAGTGGGAGGCACGCTGGTCCAGGTTCACTGGACTTTTTTCCTGCTCCTCGCGTGGTTCGGGGCGATCCAATGGATGGCTGTTGGCCCGGAGGCGGCCGTCTTCGCGGTAGTTTTCATTCTGCTGCTATTCCTTTGCGTCCTGCTCCACGAATTCGGCCACATCTTCGCGGCCCGGCGTTACGGGATACAAACGCCCACGATTACGCTGTTACCGATCGGCGGCGTCGCCAGCATGGAGCGGATGCCGGAAAAGCCGGGGCAGGAGATTGTTGTTGCGCTCGCCGGACCCGCTGTGAACGTGGTCATCGCCTTCGTGCTGATTGCCATTCTCGGCGCGCGGATCGATCCGTCGGCAATCAATCTTACGGAAAATCTCGGCTCCGACATGTTGGCCCGGGTTGCCTTTGCCAACATCGCACTGGTCGCCTTTAACCTCATCCCCGCGTTTCCGATGGACGGCGGCCGGGTTCTGAGAGCGATCCTCGCAATCCGCATGGGCTTCGTGCGCGCAACGCAGCTGGCAGCCAACATCGGTCAGATGCTCGCAATTGCGCTGGGCTTCGTCGGGCTACTCGGAAATCCGCTCCTGATCCTGATCGCGATTTTCATCTATTTCGCCGCAACGGCAGAAAGCCAGTACGTGGAAATGCGCTCTCTGGCCCGAGGTTATCTCGCGCGCGACGCGATGATCACCAAATTCGAGTCCCTCAATCCATTGTCGACCGCGGATGATGCGGCTGCGCTTTTGCTGCGCACGACCCAGCAGGAATTTCCCGTGCTCGATAGCGACTCGCGGCTGCAAGGCATTGTTACCCGTGAACGGTTGATTGAAGCGCTGCGGGATCATGGCGGCAGCACGCCGGTGACCGAATTCATGGAGAAAGACATCCCCGTTGTGATGGGGACGTCGACGCTCGAAAACGTTATCCAAATACTGCAGCAGAAGGGGGCGCGTGCCGTAGCCGTCAACGGGCCGGACAATCGCCTCGCCGGGTTCATCACGCCGGAGAACTTCGCAGAGATGATGATGATCGGGCGGGCGCGGGAGGCGTGAGACTCCAGCAGCCCGCGGCGACACGGTGTGCGGCTCAGGTTGCGGCTCTCATCAAGCGGTGAGCCGCCTGAATGATGCGTTCCGCGCCGTCGGTGAGGTGATACTTGCCGAGCTCATCGAGGGGAACGAAGCCGGCGTTCCGGCAGTCGCTCGCGGCCGAAGGCTCTCCGGCCTTCCAGCGCCCGTAGAACACAGCGAGCACGTAGTGCGCCCGCAAGTCCCCAGATTGGTTCCGAAGGATGACATCGTGGACGTCAACTAGGCCCAGAAGGTCAGCTGTGATACCGGTTTCCTCGGTCACCTCGCGGCGGGCAGCGTCGGCGGCGCGCTCACCGGGCTCGATGTGACCGCCGGGCAAGCTCCAGACGCCGCTGACCGGGGGCTTGCCGCGTTCGACAAGCAACACACTGTCCCCCCGAAATATGACGGCGCTCGCCGCGGCTTTCGGCCAGATCTGCGCGGGGGGCGATCCCCCTTCGTGCCCGCTCATGGTGGTGATTTGTCCTGCTGCATACGCGCCCTGAGGGTAAATCCGGGGTTGCGGGCCGTCGAGAGTGGACCGATAAGCAGGCCCATGCAGTTGTTGAGCGAATCCCGGTCGGGCGGTCACGCCACGCTGTTAGGTGTACCCTCTGAAAGTGAGACGCGCGTGTCATGAAGCTGTTCGTCGGACTTGGCAATCCGGGCGACAAGTACGCCCGCAACCGGCACAACGTCGGCTTCATGGCCGTCGAGCGGATTGCTGCTGCCCACGGCTTTTCGCCATGGCGCCGAAAATTTCAGGGTGAGGTCGCCGAGGGGACCATCGCGGGCGAGCGCGTGCTGCTGCTCAAGCCCATGACCTACATGAACGAGAGCGGACGTTCGGTGGGCGAGGCGGCGCGGTTCCTCAAGATTGATCTTGCCGACATCGTCGTATTTCACGACGAGCTGGACCTGCAGCCGGGCAAGGTGCGGGTAAAAACCGGTGGCGGCAACGCCGGGCACAATGGTCTCAAGTCCATCACCGCGCACGTCGGAAACGATTACGTTCGGGTGCGGATCGGCATCGGCCATCCCGGTTCGAAGGATGCCGTGGTGCCGTACGTTCTCAACGACTTCGCCAAGGCGGACTATGAATGGCTCGATCCGCTGCTCGATGCCATCGCAAGTGCTGCCGCGCATCTGGCGAGTGGGGACCTGGACCGGTTCCAGAACGACGTTGCCCGGGCGCAGCAAGGTGGTGCCGCACCCATGCGTGAGGCGCGGGCGACGGAGCCAACTGCTCGACCTGCAGAGGAAAGGCGGCCTCCGCATTCGGCCGGCGAGCGGATGGCAAAGCGGACGACCGCTCTTGCCGAAAACCTGAAGCGTTGGTTTGAGGGGCGATCCAAGTCATGACCGGCGACGCAGTGGGCCCCATCGTCGTTGGCGCGAGGACGTGACATGGACGGCGCACTTTATCGGGCCATCATGCGGCACCAGGCCGGAGCCGTCACTGTGATCGCCGTGGGCGAACCGGGCGCGCGCAACGGGCTCACCGCTACGGCCGTCTGCTCGCTCTCCGATGATCCACCCACGATTCTCGCCTGCATCAGGCAAACCGCGCGAACGCACGACGCCATCAACCGGCTTGGCGTATTCAGCGTGAACCTGCTGGCGTCGGATCAGCAGGAAATTGCCGAGGTGTTTTCAGGCAATCGCGGGCTGATGGGAGAAAACCGTTTTCGGAAAGGTCGCTGGACGACGCTGGTGACGGGTGCTCCCATTCTTGAGGGTGCACTCGCCAGCTTGGACTGCCGCCTCGAGGAGCAGCACCGCTTCGCCACGCATTCGATTTTCATCGGCGGGGTGCAGGACGGCCGCGTACGCGCCGATGCTGAGCCGCTACTGTATTTCCGCGGGGACTACTGGGACATTGGCAGCCGTTGAGCCGGGCGGAAGGGGAAGAGCTTAGGCCACTTCCCACCTCTTGGCCGCTGCTTCGTCGCTCTCGCGCGCGTCGACCCAGTGGCCCGTTCCATCGGGAGCGGTTTCCTTCTTCCAGAAAGGCGCGCGCGTCTTCAGGTAATCCATCAAGAACTCGGCGGCCTCGAACGCAGCCTGGCGATGGGCGGAAGCCGTAATGACGAGGACGATATTGTCGCCGGGCTTCAGCTCTCCGATTCTGTGAATGATGAGGCTCGCCTGCAGGCGCCAACGCTTCCATGCCTCGGCCTCGACGCGGGCGAGTTCCTGCTCAGTCATGCCGGGGTAGTGCTCCAGCATCATGCTGGCGATCGGCTGGCCCTTGGCTTCGCCCCGCACGCGCCCTGTGAAAGTGACCACGGCGCCAATATCCGTCCGGCCTGCCGTGAGGCGGGCCATCTCCGCGCCGACATCGAAATCCTCGTGCTGGACGCGGACGGCCATAGGTTCAGCCCCCCGTTACCGGCGGGAAGAAAGCAATTTCGCGCGCGCCGCGGATACTGGCGGAGGGCTGCACGTGCCGCTGATCAATGGCCGCGCGGATCACTTCGGACCGCTCGAACGCCGAAGCGTACTCTGGCCCGCGCGACTTCACCCAGCTGATCACGTCCGCCACGGTCTCAAGATGGTTCGGCAACTCGACAACCTCCTCGGCACGCCCGACCTTCTCGCGGACCCAGGCGAAGTAGAGGAGCTTGACTGTCGTCCCGTTGCTTCCGGTCATCTCACTCAATCGCGATTGGCCCACTGATCATCAGCGGTCGATGGCGTGCTGGACTGCCGCGCGTAGGTAATCGTAGCCAGTCACCAAGGTGAGCAGGGCCGCAACCCACAGCAGCGCGAGCCCGCTCGACGTCACGATCGGGACAATCTTATCACCCGCAGGCCCGGCGAGCAGCACCGCAAGTGCGATCATCTGCAGGGTCGTCTTCCACTTGGCGAGCTGCGTGACGTGGATCGTCACATTGAGCTCAGCCAGGAATTCACGCAGGCCTGACACAAGAATTTCACGGCAGAGAATGATCACCGCGGCCCAGATGTGCCAGCCGTAGATGGTGTTGAAGTGGGTGAGCATGAGGAGTGTCGTGCCCACCAGCAGCTTGTCGGCAATGGGATCGAGCATGCGCCCAAGCGCCGATTGCTGCTTCCATGCGCGGGCAAGGTAGCCATCAAGCCAGTCGGTGAGGCTCGCGGCCACGAAAAGGGTGAACGCCAGCCAGCGCGCAAGATCGCCTTGCAGAAAGAAGAGGCAGGCAACGAGCCCCGGAACCGCAAGAATGCGCCCGTAGGTCAGGACGTTGGGCAGACTCATAACAACGGGGCGCGAAGCAGCGTGATGCATGGCGAGGCCAGATGACACTCGAAGGGTGATTGCGTCAATGGGGGCTTGAAGGAACAGGTCTGCACCCAGCCGGAGCATCGCCATGCACTGAGCGCATCTGTCTCTTGGCCCGCACTATGCTACATGTACGGCACAGAACTTCAAACTCGGCATTTCACTTGGAGTTTAGATGACCCAGCACCACCGGCCGCCGCTTGCCGCACCAACACCCGAACTCATTGCGCGGCTGACGGAGATTGTGGGCCCCGAGCACGCTCTGACGGACCCCGACCAACAGCTTCCATACCTCAGGGAATGGCGGGATCTTTATATTGGCCGCACGCCACTGGTGCTGCGCCCCGCCAATACGGAGCAGGTCTCTCGCATTCTCGCCCTCTGCAACGAGGCACGGGTAGGGGTGGTACCCCAGGCTGGCAACACGGGCCTCGTGGGCGGGCAGGTGCCGTTCGAGAGCGGTAACGAAATTGTGCTCTCGGTTTCCCGGCTCAAGCAGATCCGCGAGATCAATCCGGCGGCCTACAGCATGACGGTTGAAGCCGGTCTCACGCTGGCAGAGTGCCGTGCGGCCGCCGAGCGCGCCGACCGGCTGTTCCCGCTGAGCCTTCCTTCGGAGGGGACATGCCAGATCGGCGGAAACCTGGCGACCAACGCCGGCGGCGTGGGTGTGTTGGCCTACGGCAATGCGCGGCAGCTCGTGCTGGGGCTCGAGGTCGTGCTGGCCGACGGGCGGATCGTCCCGGGGCTCAAGGCGCTGAAGAAGGACAATACGGGGTACGACCTCAAGGATCTTTTCATCGGGTCCGAGGGCACGCTGGGTGTCATCACCGCGGCCGTCCTGAAGCTGTTCCCCCGGCCCGCTGAAAGCGCGACGGCGATGGTTGCACTCGCCGAGATTTCCCATGCGCTAGACCTGTTCTCGCTGGCGCAGGAAACGGCGGGGAGATCCGTCACGGCGTTCGAATTTATCCCGCGCATTTGCATCGACTTCGTGCTGCGCAACATCCCCGGCACGCGCGAGCCGTTTCCGAAAACCTATCCGTGGTACGTGCTGATCGAAATCTCGGGGGCCAAGGCGGACGGGCAGGCGGCTCGCGAGATGGAAGACGTGCTTGGCCAGGCGGCCGAGCGGGGCTTGCTGTTGGACGCAGTGCTCGCCGGCTCGCTATCCCAGGCGCGTGACCTCTGGCGGCTCCGCGAAAGCGTCTCCGAAGCCCAGAAGCCGGAAGGCGGGAACATCAAGCACGACGTCTCGGTGCCGATCGCGAAGATCGCCGAGTTCATCGAGCGCGCCGACCGCATCGTCGAATCTATTTGCCCCGGCGCGCGTCCGCTGCCGCTCGGTCACTTCGGCGATGGCAACATCCACTACAACATCGCCCAGCCCGTCGACATGGGCAAAGAGCGGTTCCTTGAGCTTTGGGAGCCCATCACCACGGCTGTGCACGAGCTGGTGGCTGAAATGGGCGGCTCGATCTCCGCCGAGCACGGGATTGGCCGGATGAAGCGCAAGGATCTCGAGCGCTACAAGAGCGCGGTCGAGCTTGAGCTGATGCGCCGGATCAAGGCAGCCTTCGATCCGAACGGAATCCTCAATCCGGGCAAGCTTTTGTGAGGACTGGCCGAA
>PKEY01000032.1 GCA_002919265.1 Hyphomicrobiaceae bacterium
GCCAATGATATGCGGAACGCCGTTCCGATCCCGGATGATAGAAACGGGCTGTGTCAGTCCCGGGAGGACCTGCGTGCCCGTAAAGGACGGAACGGTGCTGAGAGCTAGAGCCACAACAGTAGCAACCGCCGCCACAAGGACGAGAACGGCACCGATCAGCAAGCGTTTCAGCCAAACTCTGGTCCGCTTCATGAAACGCCGTTCCGGGAGCGAATGCGGTGGGCAAGGCGAATGGTGCGGGCGCCTTGGCTGGTTTCCTAACGCCCGCGCTGTGGATTGGGGTCCGTCAGGATGATGACGTCAGCATGTCAGCGGCCTCCACCAACGTCGACAATGGCATTGGTCACATAGGAGGCTTGCGGCGACAGCAGCCAGAGAACGGTCTCAGCCACTTCCTCGACGGTGCCAGTCCGCTGCAGGGGAATGGTCGGCCGCAGTCTTTCGAGCCGCTCCGGGTCGCCCATGTCGTCATGAATCGTCGTTTCGATGAGCCCGGGTCGAACAGCATTGACGCGAATGCCTTGAGGTCCGAGCTCGATAGCAAGGCCCGTGGTGAACGTGTCGATGGCACCTTTGGAGGCTGCATAGGCGAGAGAGCCGTTGGGGCCGCCCAGCCGCGCCGCTGCGGAAGACATGTTGACGATGGCGCCGCCTTGCCCGCCGAATCTGGTCGACATCCGCTTGGCAGCCTCCCGCGCGGAGAGGAACTGACTGGTGATGTTGATGCGCCACATGTCCGCCAGCGCGTCTTCTGTGAACTCTGTGATTGGGGTCAGCCGATGCACGACGCCCGCATTGTTGAAGAGGGCGGTCACGCGCCCGAGCTCCCGGTCGACGGTTTCGAATAGGCGCACCACGTCCGCTTCCCGACTGACGTCGGCCTGGACGGCGATGGCCCGGCCGCCGTTCTGCTCAATCTCCTTCACCAGCGCCTCGGCGCGATCCGGGCTGCGGTTGTAATTCACCGCGACCTTGTATCCGCGCGCCGCGCCGAGCTTCGCGGTCGCAGCCCCGATCCCGCGGCTGCCACCAGTCACCACAAGAACGCCAGCCATGATCCCTCCTGGAAGTGGAGCCCGGACTTTGAAATCGCGGTTCCGGGCACGTGCGTTACTTGCCGAGCGACGAGCATAGCCCGGGCGGCGTGCTGAAAGAAGCGCGTTGGCCGTTATTCAGATCCTTCCCGACGAGCCGCAATGTAGTCCGATAGCCACGACGCAGGCGCAACCGCGCAGACCCGTGGCAATTCCGCCGGTCTGCTGCCATATGCCTGCCGCAAGCAGTCCGCTAGGACTGGGCGCTCGTGATTCCGAACCGCCGGAGCAAAACAGGTCCAACACATGAGCCGGAGCAAAAAACAGATCTCATTGAGCCGACGGCAGTTGTTGGTTGGGGGAGGCAGCCTCGCTTCAGCACTCGCGCTGGCGCAGGTCGTGCATGCTGAAGGGACGAAGGGGCTTACCTTGGGTACCGCACGTCCGTTTTCCTACGATTGGCTCAAGGAGCGAGCGCGTGCTCTGGCGAAAGAGCCTTACGTCCCGCCACCCAAGCCCAATCCGGAGATCGTTCAGAAGATCGACTACGAGGAGCACGGCCGTATCCGCTTCAAGCCGGAGTATGCCCTTTTTGCCGACGGCCCAGGCCAGTTCCCTGTGACGTTCTTCCACCTGGGGAAGAACTTCCCGAAAACCGTGCACATGCACGTGGTCATCGCGGGCGAGGCCAAGGAGATCGTCTACCGTCCCGAATACTTCAACATGCCGGCGGACTCGCCGGCGCGGCATCTGCCTGAAAATGCGGGCTTTGCCGGTTTCCGGTTCCAGGAGAGCCGCAAGGGCCATCCGGGACGGAAGGGCGAAATTCTCGACTGGCGCAAGAACGATTGGGTCGCGTTCCTCGGGGCCTCCTACTTCCGCGCCATCGGTTCGGACTACCAGTACGGCATCTCGGCGCGCGGCATCGCAATCGATCCGGCGGTTGCTGGCGTGGCAGAGGAGTTTCCGGATTTCACGAACTTTTACATCGAAACGCCCACTGACGACTCCAATGAGGTGACCGTCTACGCCTTGCTGGAGGGGCCGAGCATAACGGGCGCCTACCGCTTCAAGATGTGGCGCGATCAGGCAGTCACGATGGAGATCGAGAAGGAACTCCATCTGCGCAAGGACGTGGAGCGCCTCTGCATTGCGCCGCTTACGTCTATGTACTGGTACTCCGAGACGATGAAGACCACCGCCATCGACTGGCGGCCAGAGGTTCACGATTCGGACGGGCTGGCCATGTGGACCGGCAGCGGCGAGCGAATCTGGCGTCCGCTGAACAATCCGCCGCGCGTCATCGTATCCGCCTTCTCGGATGAGCGGCCGCGTGGCTTCGGCCTGATGCAGAGGGATCGATCCGTTGCGAATTATCTCGACGGTGTCGCCTACGAACGTCGACCGTCGCTGTGGGTCGAGCCGATCGGGGATTGGGGTAAGGGGACTGTACAACTCATCGAGATCCCGACTGACGACGAGATCTACGACAACATCGTTGCCGCCTGGGTGCCGTCGGAGCCGGCCAGGGCCGGACAATCAATGACCTACCGCTACAAGCTCTATTGGCAGGCGGAGGAGCCTGAGCCCGGACCGCTCGCCAAGGCGGTGGCGCTGAGAATTGGCAGGGGCGGCGAGCCTGGCAAGCCGCGGCCCGGAGACCGGCGCAAGTTCGTTGTCGAGTTTCTCGGCGGGCCGCTTACGAACTTGCCGGAAGGCACGCTCCCGGAGGCCGTGGTGACCTTGTCGAGGGGCGAGGTCTCCAACGTCTTCACGGAAGCTGTGCCCAACGACGTTCCCGGTCATTGGCGGGCGCAGTTCGATGTCGCGGCGCAGGGCGCGGATCCGGTCGAGATCAGGCTTTATCTGCGGCTTGCAGGCGAGGCGCTGTCGGAGACGGTGCTCTATCAGTACCACCCGTTTTGACGGCAGAGGGAGCTTCCCTCTGCCATCTAATTAGCTTCACGCACCTCCCACAACGCCGCGACGCTCCACAAAATGCGAATTGGTAAGGTATTCGGGTTCGCAGCCGTCGTGGCGGCGGCGATTTATCTAAACAACGCGAATTTTTTTGCGCAGCCGCCTGCAGAGCGGCCATCAATTCTGGCACATCGCGGGCTTGCGCAAACCTATGACAAAACAGGCCTCACGGCCGAAACCTGCACCGCGACCCGAATTCATCCGCCGGTTCACGAGTATCTCGAGAACACCATTCCTTCCATGCGGGCGGCTTTCGATCTCGGGGCCGATGTCGTGGAGCTGGACATCCATCCGACCACGGATGGGCATTTCGCAGTATTCCACGACTGGACCGTGGACTGCCGCACCGAAGGCCATGGCGTCACGCGCGAGCATACGCTGGATCAGCTGAAGGCGTTGGACGTTGGCTACGGCTACACGGCCGATGGCGGTAAAACGTTTCCGCTTCGCGGGAAGGGCGTCGGTCTGCTCCCGTCACTTGACGAAGTTTTCGACGCCTTTCCGGACAAACGATTACTGATCAACATCAAGAGCAACGACCCCAACGAGGGCTACCTCCTGGCGGTGCGCTTGGCTCAGCTCCCGGGCGAACAGCTGAGCCGGATCATGGTCTACGGCGGCGATGAACCGATCGCCGTTCTCCGCCAGAAGCTTCCGGCTTTGCGCGTCATGTCGCGACGGACACTGAAGGATTGCTTCATCCGGTACGCGTTGATTGGTTGGTCAGGCTTTGTCCCCGAGGCTTGCCGCCACACGCTGCTGCTCGTGCCGACCAATATCGGACCGTGGCTTTGGGGCTGGCCGCACGTGTTTCAGCGGCGGCTTCAGAACCACGGATCGGAAATCTATGCCGTGGGGCCATACGACGGCCGAGACTTCTCCACCGGGATCAATTCAGCAGAGGAATTCGAGCGGCTGCCCCAAGATTACGTCGGCGGCATCTGGACAGACCGCCTTGATGTGATCGCGGAATTGGTTCGGAAGCGGGAGCGTCGTGACGGCGCCAATTAGCCCGTCTCGACCGGCGTGCCCGCGTCCTCGCGGCCCCATTCGCTCCACGAGCCGTCATACAGCCCCGTGTTCGGCTGACCGATCAGTGCAAGGGCAAGGCTGAGGACAGCAGCAGAAACGCCGGAGCCGCAGGTCGTCACCACCGGCTTTGCCGGATCGATCCCGGCTTCGAGAAAGACCTGTCGCAACTCCTCTGGCGATTTCAAGGTACCGTCAGAATTCAGCACCTTGGAGTAGGGCACGTTGTGCGCTCCCGGCATATGGCCACCGCGGAGGCCGGGCCGCGGCTCGGGCTCCTTGCCGGCGAAGCGACCCGGGCTGCGGGCGTCGGCAATCTGGGCCGAGCCGCTCGCCACGATGCGCTTCATGTCTTCGAGATCGCGCACGAGGCTGGCATTGAGGCGCGGCGTGAAATGGCGCGGCGATCGCGGTGGCGTCGGCTCCGATGTCACTGGCCGTCCTTCAGCTTTCCACTTGGGCAGGCCGCCGTTGAGCACGGCGACATCCTCGTGCCCCATCACTCTGAACATCCACCACACGCGCGCGGCAGAGAACATGCCGACGCTGTCGTAGACGACGATTTTCATGCCGTCGCCGATGCCCATTCTCTTCATCCGGCTGGCGAACTTGACCGTTGAGGGCAGCATGTGGGGCAGCGGCGAGGTCTCGTCCGAGATTTCGTCGATGTCGAAGAAAAGGGCGCCGGGAATATGCTCCGCTTCATACTCCGCCCGCGCATTTCGCCCCGCCGTCGGCAGGTGCCACGAGCCGTCCAGAACCACGAGGTCGGGTGCATCGAGACGGTCGGCCAGCCAGTCCGTTTCAACGACGTAGGGGCTGTTGATAGGAGCCATGCATCCCTCCTCGGACGAAACTCGGTGTCTCAGGCAAACGTCAGCCGTATCCGGCGGTTCTGTTTACCTTTTTTCTCAATGCGCGAGACGACCAGACGACCGATCTCGCCCGTCGAGCGAACGTGTGTGCCTCCGCAGGGCTGGAGGTCAATGGCGCCATTTTCACCGATGGCGACGAGCCGCACACGACCCGAGCCTCGCGGCGGCTGGACGCTCATCGTGCGCACGAGGTGCGGATTGGCGTCGAGCTCTTCCTCCGTGATCCAGCGTTCCGAAACCGGATGATCGGCAGCTACTAGCGCGTTGAGCGTCTCCGTCAACTGATCCTTGTCGACAGCGTTGGCATCCGGAATGTCGAAGTCGAGGCGGCCTTCCTCGGCTCCGATCTGGCCGCCTGTCACCGGGAACTTGACGAGCGAGCAAAGGAGATGCAGCGCCGTATGCATGCGCATGTGGCGGTAGCGGGTTTCCCAGTCGAGGCGGAGCTGAACGGTGCTGCCTACCGGCGGAACCGCCGCGCCGTCGGCCGGAACGTGAACGATCGTTGCCCGATCCTGGTCGTAGACCGTCGTGGCGATCGGGCACTCACCAATTTCGGGGGCCTGCAGTACGCCGCGATCACCCGGCTGGCCACCGGCGGTGGCGTAGAAGACGGTGCGATCGAGGACGATGCCACCACGATCGTTGATAGCGAGGACGGTCGCGGTGCACTCACGCAGATAGGCATCCGCGCGATAGAGCTGCTCGGTGGCCATTGTTCAATCCCGGAAGATCATGCCTTGTCGGAATCCGCGAACACCTTCGGGATATCCTGCCGTAGCTGCTCGAGCCAAGCAGGAACCGGCAGGCCCTTGCTGCGAAGGAATTCGGGATTGAAGAGCTTGGACTGGTAGCGCGTGCCATAATCGCACAGCACTGTGACGATCGTGTGCCCGGGCCCCATTTCACGCGCGAGACGGATTGCGCCTGCAACATTTACGCCTGTAGAGGCGCCGACGCAAAGGCCTTCCTCTTCGAGAAGCTGGAAGCAAATCCGGACGGCTTCGTCATCCGGGATCTGCCAGGCGTGGTCGACCACGACACCCTCGAGGTTCTTCGTGATGCGGCCTTGTCCGATGCCCTCGGTTATGGAGCTGCCTTCGGCCTTGAGCTGGCCCGTGGTGTAGTAACTGTAAAGTGCCGCCCCCGGCGGGTCTGCGAGGCCAATTTGAATGTCCTTGCGCTTGGCCTTGAGGCCAATGGAGACGCCACCCAGCGTTCCCCCGGAACCGACGGCGCAGCAGAAGCCATCCACCTTTCCGCCCGTCTGTTCCCAGATTTCCTCGGCCGTTGTCTCGATGTGA
Organism: Hyphomicrobiaceae bacterium; assembly: GCA_002919265.1. GTDB lineage: Bacteria > Pseudomonadota > Alphaproteobacteria > Rhizobiales > Hyphomicrobiaceae > ZC4RG25. The sequence continues at coordinate 6,223 of PKEY01000032.1, forward strand.
GCCTGGCGGTTGGCAACATTGTCGAACTGGTTCGCCCAGATCGCGCCATTGGGCTCGGTTTTCGCGAGGGCTTCGGCAAGACGTGCGGAGTACTTCACGTAGTTGTTCGGATCCCTGTATGGGACCGCGGGCACTTCCACCAGCGTGGCGCCGAGCAGGCGCAGCGTGTCTTTCTTCTCCTGCGACTGGGTCTCCGGAATGACGATCACCGACCGGAAGCCCATGGCGGAGCCGATTACCGTCAGGCCGATGCCCGTATTGCCCGCCGTGCCTTCCACGATCGTCCCGCCGGGCCGCAGCGCACCCCGCTTGACCGCATCCTTGATGATGTAAAGGGCGGCGCGGTCCTTGACCGACTGGCCAGGGTTCATGAATTCCGCCTTGCCCAAAATGGTGCAGCCTGTTTCCTCAGAAGCGCGTCTCAATTTTATAAGCGGTGTTCTGCCAACGGCGTCGGCGACGCTTGAAGCGACGATCACTGGGAACCTCCGATCTGTGGCGAGCACGCCAGCCTCGATGGAAAGTGCAGCGTAATTGCCACGCCCATTCGCGGCAAGCACGGGTAAATGGTCCCGCGCTAACGAAATCGAAACCGAGATCGGCGACCGAATGCCATACCGAGAAGGGCCGATCTCAAACCGAGGGCCACGAATCGGCACGAGAGTTGCAGCAGAGGGACAGCGTCAAGACGGATTGTCCTATGACGGAACAACTGCCTCGGGGGCACCTCACATGCGCTTGCCATTGCTCATCGCTGGGATCATTGGTGCCTACGTTCTGTGGCCCTACATCGAGGCCGACGAGCGCCTGAGGTGGGCGGCGCTGTTGCCGGCCGCCTACTTCTTTGGGATGTGGGCTCTGACCCGTAGCGACACGTGACGCACTGGCGCCTACTTGATCGCAACTGTCATCAGGGTCTCTTGAGCGCGACGGGATGGCCAGCGGACCGGTTTCTCCGGAGGGCTGAGCCGATCGGATATGAATGTGGCCGTGCGCTTGCCGTCGAGCATCACCAGCCCGGCATCATTACGGACGTCGACCTGACCTTTCATGACGAGGATGGCGCGCTTCTCACCGACCGGCCCGCTCCAGAGGTCGACGCCGCGCGAGTGGATGGTGGCAGCCTCAGTTCGTACCTCGATCCGCTTGTTCGGGGCGGCCTTGGGGCTCGGCGCGACGAGGCGAATGGCCCCGCGAATCAGATCGAGGATGAGGGCACCGCTGCGCCGTCCTTCCTCTTTCAGGTACTCCGCGATGACGAGAATGGCATTTTCGCCGACAGCCAGCCGGCTGCCGTCGTCGAAAGAAAGGAGTACGCGCGAGTCTGGCCCGGTCATCAGGTGATCGCGCCGGGTCACCGCTTGTCCCTTCCTGGGATTGTCGATGAAGAGACCGTTGCGTTCGATACGGATCTGCCCCTGGGCGCGCTCAATGACGCCCACACGCTCCTTCTCCTCCTGAGGGCGGCTGTTCGCGGCAAGGGCTGCGGCACTCGCAACGGCAATCAAACACGCGGCCAGCTGGGCGACCTTGCGGGCTCTCAATGCGAAGGGCATGGCAGGTTGTCCCCATATCGTTTCAACTTCCCCCGAATCACAACCGCCAACTTTCTCCATTGATCTTATGGGACTTGGCCAGATATATGTCCGCGGGCCTTCATTGCATGCGAGGACGGCTGGGAACAACCCTGTCGGCGGCGCATGGGCTGCGCGCTTCCCTCCCAGGAGGTTGCGCCCCATGAAGGGCATTTTTCACGGGTGCGGCTGCGGGCGTGGTGGAATTGGTAGACACGCCAGATTTAGGTTCTGGTGGCCTCGGCCGTGGGGGTTCAAGTCCCTCCGCCCGCACCAAGTGAAGTGAGTTTTCGAGATGGGTGCCGGATAAGGTGTCCGGTACGCCTCGGGGTTGCGAGACGGTTCAATCCAGGCGGAAGTCAGGTTCATGCAGGTTACGGAAACGCATTCGGACGGTTTGAAGCGCGAGTTGAAGGTGGTGATTGCCGCGAACGAGATCGGCGAGCGCTTCAACGCCAGGCTCAATGAGATCAAGGATCGCGTCCAGCTCAAGGGCTTCCGCAAGGGTAAGGTGCCTGTGCAGCACCTGAAGAAGGTGTTCGGTCGCTCCCTGATGGGCGAGGTGTTGCAGCAGACCATTGAGGAAAAGAGCCGCGCCGCGCTTTCCGAGCGCAATGAGCGCCCGGCGATTCAGCCGCAGATCAAGCTGCCGGAGGACCAGCAGGTGATCGAGAAGGTCATGGCCGGAGAGGCTGACCTCTCGTTCGACATGTCTTTCGAGGTTCTCCCCGAGATCAAGCTTGTCGACTTTTCCGAGCTCAAGATTGAGCGCCCCGTCGCTGACGTGGATGAGAAGGCGATCGAGGAGGCCCTGAACCAGCTCGCTGAGCGCAGCACCACCTTTGAGGTGGCCGAGGGCCGTGCCGCTGAGGATGGCGACCGCGTCACGATCGACTTCGTCGGCAAGATCGACGGCGAGCCCTTCGAGGGTGGCTCGGCTGAGGGCGTGAATATTGTGCTCGGCCAGGGTGGCTTCATCCCCGGGTTCGAGGAGGGGCTGAAGGGGTCCAAGGCTGGGGAAGAGCGGGTCGTCTCTGCCAAGTTCCCGGAAGACTATCCGGAAAAGTCCTTGGCCGGTAAGGACGCCACTTTCGACGTCAAGGTTAAGGAAGTGGCCGTCCCGAAGCGTCCCGCCATTGACGATGATCTTGCCAAGAAGCTGGGTGCCGAGAATCTGGAGAAGCTGCGTGAGCTTGTTACCGAGCAGTTGAAGCGTGAGTATGAGGCCGCTTCCCGCACAAAGGTAAAGCGCGCCCTTCTCGATGAGCTCGACAAGCGGCACGACTTTGCCCTTCCGCCGACGCTCGTCGATCGGGAGTTCGAGGGGATCTGGCGGCAGGTGACCGAGAGCCTGCAGCAGGCTGGCCGGACGTTCGAGGACGAAGGCAGGACCGAGGAGCAGGCGAAGGAGGAGTACCGCAAGATCGCCGAACGGCGGGTGCGGTTGGGCCTCATCCTCGGCGAGGTTGGCGAGAAGGCCTCGATCCAGGTCACCCAGGACGAGTTGCGCCGTGCACTCATCGAGCAGGCCCGGCGGTTCCCCGGTCAGGAGCGCTACGTCTACGAGTTCTACGAGAAGAATCCGGGCGCCCTGGCCGAGCTGCGGGCGCCTATCTACGAGGAAAAGGTTGTGGATCACATCCTTGGCCAGGTGCAGGTCGAGGACAAGAAGGTCAACCGCGAGGAGCTCTTCAAAGAGGACGAGCAGGAGACCGCGGCGGCCTGAGAATTGTGCGGCAATGGGGCGAGGGAGGCGCGGTTGTGTTCTCCCGCCCGCGTGTTTACCTACCGTTCAGTAGTTCAGGATTTCGGGAGGGGAGGGGCGACAACTTTCCCATCCCTCACTAAATTGTATTCGTGATTTTCTCACCAGGCATGATCGCGCGGGCCTGCTGGGCCCGCAACGAGGAGGCATGACCGATGCGCGACCCCATCGATACTTACACGAATACCTTCTGGCCAATGGTGGTCGAGCAAACGACGCGCGGCGAGCGGGGCTATGATCTTCCTTCACGCCTGTTGAAAGAACGCATTATTTTCGTCACGGGTCCGATCGAGGATCAGTCTGCCGCTTCGATCTGCATGCAGCTTCTCTTCCTTGAGGCCGAAAATCCCAAGAAAGAGATTTCGATGTACATCAATTCGCCGGGCGGCGTCGTGACGTCGGGCATGGCGATTTACGATACCATGCAATTCATCCGTCCGCCGGTGGCCACGCTCTGCATCGGTCAGGCAGCTTCCATGGGCTCGCTTCTTCTCTGCGCCGGGGAGAAGGGTATGCGTTATTGCCTGCCCAACGCCCGTATCATGGTGCACCAGCCTTCTGGCGGGTTCCAGGGGCAGGCCTCGGACATCGAGCGCCACGCCGAGGACATCATCAAAATGAAGCGGCGGCTCAATGAGATCTACGTTAAGCATACCGGCCAGACGTACGAGACCATTGAACGGACCCTGGACCGTGACTACTTCATGACCGCTGAGCAGGCCTGCGAGTTCGGCATCGTCGACCGTGTCCTGTCCAAGCGCGACGATTTCGAGGCTACGCTTGATACCAAGACCTCATAACCTGAGGCGACCAGACGCGGTGGCGAGGGGGCCAGGAGCTCCACATCTCCCGAGCTTCCTCCCGGCCCGCATCAAAGATTTGACCTGCACGAAATGTGCATATGACAGGCCGTATTCCGGCCAACTTGTCACAAGATCGTTCGCGGACATGGCCGCGTACGAGCCTGCTGTGGTGTGGCGGACACGGCCCTTTAGGAAACGGCGCGGCGTAACCTTCGTTAATCCATTCTTGATCACGACGCACCTAGCGTGCTCAGATCAGTTAAGTGGATTCAACACCCGCACGGCCAAGGGCAGGGTGCTCGTGGCAACTGTAAGTTTTGGCGCCGCCCGGCGAGGATGAGACGAACGTATGGCTCAGCAAGAAAAGAACACCCTGTACTGCTCCTTCTGCGGCAAGAGCCAGCATGAGGTGCGCAAGCTCATCGCCGGCCCGACCGTGTTCATCTGCGACGAATGCGTCGAGCTGTGCATGGACATCATCAGGGAGGAGAACAAGAACACCCTGGTGAAGTCCCGAGATGGCGTGCCGACCCCGCAGGAGATCAAGGCTGTTCTGGACTCCTACGTGATCGGACAGGAGCACGCGAAGCGTGTTCTGTCAGTCGCGGTCCACAACCATTACAAGCGGTTGAACCACGCGTCCAAGAACAACGACGTCGAGCTGGCTAAGTCCAACATCTTGCTGATTGGCCCCACGGGTTGCGGCAAGACGCTGCTCGCACAGACGCTGGCCCGCATCCTTGACGTGCCCTTCACGATGGCTGATGCCACGACGCTGACGGAGGCCGGTTACGTCGGTGAGGATGTCGAGAACATCATTCTGAAGCTGCTGCAGGCCGCGGACTACAACGTCGAGCGGGCGCAGCGCGGGATCGTCTACATCGACGAGGTCGACAAGATCAGCCGTAAGTCCGACAATCCGTCGATCACACGCGACGTGTCGGGCGAAGGCGTGCAGCAGGCCCTCCTCAAGATCATGGAAGGGACGATCGCCAGCGTTCCGCCGCAGGGTGGCCGCAAGCATCCGCAGCAGGAGTTCCTACAGGTTGATACAACCAATATCCTGTTCATCTGCGGCGGTGCGTTCGCCGGCCTCGAGAAGATCATTGCCCGGCGCGGCAGGGGCACATCCATCGGCTTCGGCGCGAAGGTCGTGGCTCCGGATGAGCGGCGCACGGGTGAAATCCTGCGCGAAGTGGAGCCTGAGGATCTGTTGAAATTCGGCCTCATTCCGGAGTTCATCGGTCGTCTGCCGGTCATTGCGACGCTCGACGACCTGGATGAAGCGGCGCTCGTGCAGATCCTCTCCGAGCCCAAGAATGCTCTGGTGAAGCAGTATCAGCGCCTCTTCGAGATGGAGGATGTCAAGCTCACCATCACGAACGAGGCCATGAAGGCGATTGCGCGCAAGGCGATCGAGCGCAAGACGGGCGCGCGTGGTCTGCGTTCGATCATGGAAGCCATTCTGCTGGACACGATGTTCGAGCTGCCGAGCATGAAAGGCGTCGAGGAGATCGTCATTGGCCCCGAGGTCGTCGAAAAGGGTGCTCGTCCTCTGCGCATCTACTCGGAGCGCGCAGAGGAAAAAGGTTCCAGCGCGTGAGTTGCGGCTGATTGGCCATCGCTTCCGTGACGGACTTGAGTGCGCCTGGCGGACACTTATCTCAGAGTCCCGGGGTAGGGATTTGGCTTACTTCAGGGGAAGAGGCGGCAGGGCCGCCGCGTGGCCTGCGGTCAAGGCCGGCATCCTCCGGACAAGTCAGGTTATGGCTGTAGGCGAGAGTGGCCCGGCGGTACGCGAGTCGGGGCGCGAAAGATTGGCGCGCGGTAGAGGGCGCAGGGAGTAAGACAATGAGCGACGTGAAAGCCAAAGAAAAAAGCACCGGCAAGGAAACCTATCCGGTTCTGCCGCTGCGCGACATTGTGGTCTTCCCCTACATGATCGTGCCGCTCTTCGTCGGGCGCGAGAAGTCCATCAACGCCCTCGAAGAGGTGATGCGCTCGGACAAGCACATTCTCCTCGCGGCGCAGAAAAATGCAGGGGACGATGATCCGGCGACGGACGCCATCTATTCGATGGGAACCCTCGCCTCTGTCCTTCAGCTTCTGAAGCTGCCGGATGGCACCGTGAAGGTGCTCGTTGAAGGCACCGCGCGGGCGCGGATTGTTGGTTACACGGACAATCCGGACTTCTTCGAGGCTGAGGTCGAGCGCGTCACGGAGGAAATCGGAAATACCGAGGAGATCGAGGCGCTGGCCCGCTCGGCGGTGTCCCAGTTCGAGAGCTATGTGAAGCTTAACAAGAAGATCTCGCCGGAAGTGCTCGGCACGGTCAGCCAGATCGAGGACTACTCGAAGCTGGCCGACACGATCGCTTCGCACTTGGCCATCAAGATCGCCGACAAGCAGAAGATCCTCGAAACCACCGTCATCTCGGATCGCCTTGAGCAGGTCTACACGCTCATGGAGAGCGAGATCGCGGTGCTGCAGGTTGAGAAGCGTA
>PKEY01000010.1 GCA_002919265.1 Hyphomicrobiaceae bacterium
CGTCGATCAGCACCAAGGTGTGATTATGTTCTGCACCGCGAATGCGCACTGCCGTCAGATGCGCCGGCGAACCAGATCGATTCACCGACACCCCCGGCAAACTCCTCAAGGCATCCGCCGCATGGCGAATTTGCTGACGTTGCAAATCCTCGCCGGTCACGACGGTAACGGCCGTTCCCAGATGAGCGGCGGGAATGCCTCCCGCTTGATTTGAAGCAGCTTCGGATTTGGCAGCACCTTCTTCCGCAACTTCCGCCGGCCCTTCCTGCTGAGAAACTCCATTCGATGCCGGTGATGTGGTGGCGGCGGACTTTCTTTTCGGCGCGGACCGAGGCGCTTCCAACGTAGCGCCCTCTACGACGATCCCCGGCAATTCGAGCGTCGTTTGCGCCTTGGCCGGCGCGCTCATGCCGGCGGCGAGAAGCGGGATAATTGAAACCGGGGAAAGAAGATGAGCTAGAGACGCACTGCGAACTGAATGTGTAGGCATGTTTGCTCCGCACGGCTTAATCGTGGGAGCACCGCAGCGCAAATGGGCATCGAGGCAGCTCTGAGAGAAAACCAGCGCACCAGCCAAACAGTAGCGGCGGGACGCTAGTCAGAGCCAGGTCTTGACGACCACGCAATCTGACGTGCCCCCACAGGGTTACACATCAGTCGCCGCTACGGCTGATCCGTCCCGGCGCTCACCCCGCGCGTCGGATGGGCGACTCGTGCCGGCAGGTCTCCTGGCTCGCGGCTCGGACGCTTCGTCCGGCCTTCCCGGCCCGAATAGCTAGGCCAGTGGCATATGTGGACGAAACTCGCCGCCTACAGTTGCGGGGGCAGCCACGGATTGAGGCTCTTGCAGCCTTTCACCGTGTTCCCTTTTCACCCGTCCGTGTCATTGCACTGGTACGGGAACCGGCACGCGAAAAAAACAATCAGACCTCCGCCGGCTGGTCAAGCAACCTCTGGGTTAACAATTTCGTCAGTTTACGTGCGAGGCCGGCGTGCAACGGACCTTACGCGCAATCGCTCTTCGCGACGCGAGATCGAATTTCTCTAATCGGGGTGAAGAAAAATAACAGCTACGTTTACAGGCAGAGGAGCGCGCTGCCCATCGCGGCCAAATCCATCAGGATGGCCTCACCGCGCACTGCATAGAGATAAACGGCGCCCAGCATCAGCGCCGAAATCGCTGCACCGGCGATGAGCTTCTTCGAGACCTGATCCATGCTCCTCACCATCTGCAGTAAAGACTAGCACAACCGGCTCCGTTGCACGAGTCGTCAACCCAAGACCGGAGACGATCCCGCCAGACGCGGTACTGGGCGTTCCTGAATCGGCCAATGGACAGCCGCAGCGAACAGTCCGAAGCCGATCGAAATCCACCACATCGCATCGTACGAGTTGGTCATGTCGTAAAGCCGGCCGGCAAGCCACAGTCCGGCGAACGATCCGACCTGATGGGACAGGAACACGAATCCAAACAGCATCGACATCCACGTCGTTCCAAAGAACGTGGCGACGAGGCCGCTGGTGAGAGGTACGGTGGACAGCCAGAACAAGCCGAGCATCGCGCTAAGCGTAATCACCACCGGGCCATTGATCGGGAGAAAGAGAAGACCGAGGAACACGAAGCAGCGCATGAAATAGATGACGCTGAGCCCGATGCGCTTTTGGACGAATCGCGCCGACTGCCCAGCGAGATACGTGCCGATGATGTTGGCAATGCCGACGGCCATCAACGCCCAGACACCAACGCTCGGATCCAGACCCTTGTCGGCGACAAACGCCGGCAGGTGCACGGAATAAAAAGCCACATGGAATCCGCAGACGAAAAAGCCGGCGGTGAGCAACCAGAAGCTCGGATAGGCAAAGGCCTCGTCGAACGCCTCCCTGAGTGATTGCGGCTTCGCGCTCGACTGCTGCGTGACTGGCTTTCCGCTCAGCGGCCAGGCCAAGGGAATCATCAGTGCGGCAGTCATCGCCAGAACCAGCAGGCTCGTCTGCCAACCGAGCCATTCGATCAGCACATGCGCATAAGGAAATGCAACGAAGCCGCCGATCCCTCCAGCCATGCCGAGCGATGCGATGGCCGCCGTGCGCTTTTCGGGAACCACCAGCCGTCCGACAGCGCCAACCAGCGCGGTTACGCCGGTTCCGCAAACGCCAATGCCGAGCAGGACACCGCTGAGGTAAAGCTCCATCGGCGACTGGGCCGTGTACATCAGATAGAGCCCCACCGACGTCGCAAGCGCGCAGCTCACAATCACACGCCCGGCGCCGTACTTGTCGGCAATAGCGCCCGCCACCACAGCCCCAATGCCCCAGACGAGGTTCGCGATCGCCATCGCGTTGGAAAATGGCTCGCGGCCGATATCGAGCTCCGTCGTCATCGGCTTGAGATAAAGGCCCATCACCTGCCGGAGGCCCATGGCCATGCCGACGATCAGCCCGGCCGTCAGGATAATAGCCCAGGTGGGCAAACGGGCCTTTGAAGGTTGAGTGGTCATCTGAGGCTCGCGTGAAGTTCCGACCGGTAGTGTTATGGCACAACTCGGGCCAGAGGTATGTTGAGGAATTTACATGGCCCTAATCAGAAAAATTTATCTCGGTGCGAGCGAGGCTGCAGACAAATTTGCCTCGGCAGATTTTCCTGGCTCCAGCCAGCGGTGCTCGACTTGCACGACCGGTCCATCCGGTTCTCGGATACCTCGGCCGATCAACTCGATCTGCCAGCCATGCTCCCTCTTGGGCGGATGCAGCCGGTAAATGTTGTATCGGGCCAGGGGTTCGTGGCGGCTTAAACGCCCGATCGATGCCGAAGCGATACCCACCACCGGCATAAGCCCCGTGGACGTTCGGTGCCAGCTCACCATGTCGCGATGGTTATGGCCGTGGATGACCAGCTCTGCCCCGGTCTCCAGCAGCACGCGCTCCAACTCGGCCGCATCCTTCAGATCACGGCCCGGCTTGATCTGGGAAACCAACGGCGGGTGATGGATCATGACAAGGCGGAACATGCCCCGTTCCCGGAGGGCGTGCAGGATCTCGCGACACTGCCGGATTTGCTCAGCCCCCACCTCGCCTGAGGCAACCCCGGGCGGTGTCGGCACGGCCGAATTGAGGCCCACCAGCGCCACCGAAGGGCCGATCCGGCGCACGTAAGGAAAGCGCGGGCCTGGGCCTGGCGCCAGCTCCGCCCCCCACTCGTCCGATTCCATGTAGCGCGCCCAGCGCCCGACGCCCGTATGGCGGCGTAGCCGCGTGTAGATGTCATGGTTGCCGGGTACGACAGAGACGCGTTCAGGCGGCCCAAGCGTGTGCAGCCACAGCAGCGCCCTTTCGTATTCCTGCGGCAGGCCCAGGTTGATCAGATCCCCGGAAACGGCGATGTGGTCCACATGCTGGTGTCGCAAATCCTCCACCAGCTGATCCACCACGGCGCGCAGATGCGACCGGCGGCGGCGAACGACCCAGTTCGCGTAACCCAGAAAGCGTTTCGCGTTCCAATAATTCGGCCAGAAGATCGCCAGCGGAGCCAGGTGGACATCGGACAAGTGTGCCACCGTAAGCTGGGGATTCATATTTGCTGTCACCGGATCTTGCGCCTCATCCAAACCGTTCGCATGCTTGCGTCTTCAGCCGTTCCACTGGGTCGATCTTAGGACCGCTCGATCGACAAGGATTTGGAGCCGAGCGTGCATTTCGAGAAAGCCATCCGCGCTGTTCTGCAAAGGTATTGGCGCATTAAGCGCAGTCTCACAATGGGCGCTCAAGGAATCGTGCTCGACGCAAATGGCCGCGTGCTGCTCATTCGTCATACCTATCGATCCGGCTGGCACTTTCCGGGTGGCGGCGTGGAGAAGAATGAAACGGTGCGGACAGCATTGCGACGCGAGCTCAAGGAGGAAGCAGGCATCATCTTGACAGGCGAGCCCGAGCTTTTCGGCGTGTACGCAAATTTCCGCGTGTTTCCGTCCGATCACATCACCGTTTTTCTGGTGCGCGAGTGGGAGCAACCCACCGTGCCCCGCGCCAATCACGAGATCGCCGAGCAGGGCTTCTTCCATCCGGATACCTTGCCCGACGGCACCGTTGGTCCGGTGCGCCGTCGCCTTGAGGAGCTGCTGCATAACGCCCCGCGCTCGGAGTGGTGGTAGCTTGACGCGCTCCGCGCCCAGGTACAAAAGGCCCTTTACTTCCAGAAAAAATGATCTACAGCATGCGCCTATGACTCAGCGGATGCCAGTTTCGAACAGAGCTCAGCGACGAGGCCGTTCCTGAAACGGGCCGTACGCCTGCGCCCGCATTGCAGGCAATCACCATCACAAGCCAGTCGCTAAGCACATTCGAAACAAATGGCTTCCAATGTCGTAGTCCGGCCAGTTGTGCCGGAGGATTTGCCGCAGATTTCCTCCCTTCATGCCCGGGTTTTCGGGCCCGGCTGCTATGCACGCACCGCCTACCGCATCCGCGAGGGCACGCCGCCCATTTCGCGCTTCTGCCGTAAGGTTCTCATGGATGGCCGCCTCATCGCAGCGATCCGCATGACGGAGGTGCGCATCGGCGGAAAGCCGGGAGTTCTGCTGCTTGGTCCTCTCGCCGTCGAGCCCGAGTGTGCCGGCCAAGGCTATGGCCGCCGGCTCGTGGCGGAAGTTATGGCTGCGGCCAAGGCCGAGGGGCTTCAGCTCATCGTCCTTGTCGGAGATGAGCCGTATTACGGCCGCTTCGGGTTCGTGCGCGTGAAGCCGGGCCAGATCACGCTTCCCGGCCCCGTCGATCCAGCCCGCGTTCTCGCTGCTGAGCTTGTTCCTGGTGCGCTGGAAGAGTATCGCGGCCTGATTACTGCTGACGAGGACGCAATCCACGCCTACCAGGCGCAACAAACGAGCCCGCGCCTTCGGCAGGCGGCGGGCTGAGCCGCCCGCTTTAGTCGAGAAACGGGTCTCTCACCAAAATCGTGTCCTCGCGCTCCGGGCTCGTGGACAGCAGCGAAATCGGGCACTCGATCAGTTCTTCGATGGCCCGCACATATTTCACGGCCTGAGCCGGAAGATCGGTCCAGGAACGCGCACCTCGCGTGGACTGCGACCAGCCTTCGAAGGTCTCGTAAATAGGCTGCACACGCGCCTGCGCGTTGTGTCCCGCCGGCAGCCGGTCGATCCGCTCGCCGTCCAGCATGTAGCCGACGCAAACCTTTATTTCCGAGAAACCGTCCAGCACGTCGAGTTTGGTTAGGGCAATTCCGTCGATACCCGACACCTTGGTGACCTGCCGCACGAGGCAGGCATCGAACCAGCCGCAACGGCGTTTCCGGCCAGTGACGGTGCCAAACTCGTTGCCACGCCGGCCGATCTCCTCGCCGAGCTCATCATTAAGCTCTGTCGGGAACGGCCCTGACCCCACGCGTGTCGTGTAGGCCTTGGCGATGCCTAGTACGTAGCCAATCGCGCCTGGCCCCATTCCAGATCCTGTCGCAGCCTGCGCCGCCACGGTGTTCGAGGATGTAACAAACGGATAGGTGCCGTGATCGACGTCGAGCAGGATCCCCTGCGCGCCTTCGAACAGAATGCGGGCGCCTGCTTTTCGCTTGGCGTCGAGCAGGCCCCAGGTCACGTCCATGTAGGGCAGGATCTTCGGGGCGATCTCGGTTAGCTCCCGCATCAGCTCGTCCTTCGAGACCAGCGGCTGGCCGAGTCCGCGGCGCAATGCATTGTGGTGAACGAGAATACGGTCGACCTTGGGGCCGAGCGTGTTGAGGTTCTTGAGGTCCTGGACGCGAATCGCCCGCCGCCCGACCTTGTCCTCGTAGGCCGGGCCGATGCCGCGCCCGGTCGTGCCGATGCGGCCGTCACCTGCCGCCTGCTCCCGGATCACATCCAGCTCGCGATGGAGCGGCAGAATAAGGGTGGCATTCTCCGCGATACGCAGGTTGTCGCGCGTGATCGAAACGCCCTGGCTCTTCAGCCGTTCGATCTCTTCGGCCAGCGCCCAGGGATCGATGACGACGCCATTGCCAATAACCGCAAGCTTGCCTGGACGCACCACGCCTGACGGCAGCAGGGATAGCTTGTAGGTCTGACCGTTGATGACAAGCGTATGACCCGCGTTATGGCCGCCCTGGAAGCGCACCACTACGTCGGCGCGCTCGGAAAGCCAATCCACGATCTTGCCTTTTCCTTCGTCGCCCCACTGGGCGCCGACCACAACGACGTTTGCCATAAGCGGTCCCTTGTCATGAAATGACCCCGGTCTGCGCCCCGGGGTCTCAAGCGGACTCTATAGCCCAACAGGCAGTGTCCGCACTAGGCGGCCACTTGGCCAATCATCGGTTGAAGATGATGTTTTTCGCCGCGGGCCAGCTGATTCGGTAACCAAACTCGATCACCTTTTCCTCGTCCGGAGCGAGCTTGTCCTCCCACGCCAGAACGCCCCGCTTTCCGTCGACGTCACGCACAGTCGGCGGCTGGCGACCGATCAACTCTACCTTGATGTCCTGATTCAGTGAGGCCGGGATCTGGTCGAGAACGGTGAAGGCAATGGGGCGCTCATGCAGGTTCTTTACCGTGATGCGATAGTTGCGCTGATCGGTCCGCGAGGTCGAAATCAGGCCGCTCTCGCCGCGCTTCTCGTCAGCCACCGAATAGCGAATCCGCACGGCATCGTCGGGACCAAAGCCGAGCTCGTGCTCGTCGCCGCCGGAAAGCTGCGGCAGTTTCCCGATCCCAACGAATGTCTGGTCGCGGAACAGAGAAACCTGCCCGGGCAAGTATACGCCACCCTTTGGCAACGTGATTTTCGCGTAGAGATACGCCCGCTCCTGGCGCTTCGGCACAGCCCGCACCAGCAACGTCGGCTCGAGCTGCGCTTCATCGATGACGACGCGTTTTACCTCCCCCGTGTTGTCGACGGTCACGCGGCCTGGAACAGCAAACGTGGCAGCGAACTCCGAAATCGTCGCCTCTGCCATCCGCTCCTTCGCGGCCTCCCGCTCAGCCGCATCTCTGGCGACCCGCTTTGCGGCACCGGCTGCTGGCGCCGCAAACCTCTCCCGCGGCGCGGCTTCCATGGCCACGGCAGGAGGCGCTGGCGGTGGCTGCTCGGGCTCGAAGTCAACAGTGATCGGCCGGAGGTCCGGTGCTGCGACGTTGCTCGCCGGCCGCGTCGTCGACAGGGTGACGGCCACGTCCTGCCAGACTTCACCAGTTCGTTGTTGGATGATCGCCCGGCGCGTCAGCGCCAGTTTGGGCTCTGCATTTTTCGAACCGGTCGACAGGCGAGCGTCGTAAACCGGCGTCCACGAAGCATCCGGCACCTGGTACCGCACGACGAGGTCCGCTTCGAGCGGCATTGCGGTCGCGAGGTGCACCCTGACCTCGGTGCGCTCTTCGATGGGCGGTGCTTCCTCGGAAAGCTCTTTGTCGAGCTCCTCGATCCGTCGATCGATTTCGCGGATCCGGATGCGCGCGTCCTGGATCGCGCGCTGCACATCCGCCATGCTCGTCCCGATCAAAGTCAGTATCTGCCCCCAGTCCTCGCGCGGCGCCACTTGGCCTGCTGCGGGCGGTGGCAGAGGTCGCGTCGGCAGCTCGGCCAGCTTTCCGATGAAAGCCTTCTGCGTCTCGGCCGTTTCGATGCGAGCTTCGTAGCCCGCGCGCTCGTCCTGCAGTCGCTCGATCTCGTCCTCGATTCTGCGCCGCCGCGACTGCCTCGCTTCTTCATCGGCGCGCGGTAAGACGATCCGCCGGCTATCGACCGCCCCGATCTCAAGCCGCCCCGTTGCCTGACCCTCAACGCGGATTGAGTTCGCAACGGCCTGCTGCGGCAGATCGCTGAGCACGACAGTGTGTTCGCCCGCATCGAGTTGGACGCGCACCACCCGGCGGACCTCAGCTCCCGATGGGAACACCGTCACGGCATCGACTTTCGACGACGCGCGGATTTCGGCAGCTTCGAGCGGAGCCGCGAAAACCAGCAGCATCACGAAGCCGGAAGCAAGACGCATGATTTCCTCCCCAAAACGCGCTTGTCGTGCGCCAAGTGGAGACATGAGCCAAGGTTCATGTCTCCACTGTGACCAAAGCCCGGTATCCCCGAGACCGCAATGACCTTGATCAGAACTCCAGCCGATGCGCGCGCGTCACCATTGGCAGCGCTCTGACTTTGGCGAGAATTTCGTCCGTCACCGGCTCGTCGACGGCAACAAGGCAAATAGCATCGCCACCCGGCCGATCGCGGCCAAGGCTGAGAGTGGCGATGTTGACACCGGCCTCCCCCATGAGCGAGCCGAACTTGCCGATAAAACCAGGCTTGTCCTGGTTCGTGATGTAGAGCATGTACCGGCTGAGCTCGGCTTCCATGTTGATGCCCTTGATCTGAATGATCCTCGGGCGCCCATCGGAAAACACGGTGCCAGCCACCGATCGCTCGCCCCGCTCGGTTTCGACGGTGAGGCGCATATACGTTTGGTAAGCACCCTCTTCGCCGCGCTTCACTTCTTCCACGACCAGCCCACGCTCCCGCGCCATCGCGGGCGCCGAAACCATGTTCACGTCGGTGATGTGCGGCCGGAGCAATCCTGCGAGCAGTGCTGCCGTCAGCGCCTTCGTATTCATCTCGGCAATTTCGCCGGTGTACTCGATCTTGACGTGCTTTAGACGGGTCTCGGTGAGCTGACCGGCGAACGAACCCAATTGCTCCGCCAGCTTGATGAACGGGCTGAGCTTCGGCGCCTCTTCCGCCGTAATGCTCGGGAAATTGATCGCGTTGGAGATAGCGCCGGAAAGCAGAAAATCGGACATCTGCTCGGCAATCTGCAAAGCGACTTTCTCCTGAGCTTCAGTCGTCGATGCGCCGAGGTGCGGTGTACAGATGACGTTGTCGAGCGTGAACAGCGGATTTTCGCGCGCCGGCTCTTCTTCGAAAACGTCGAGTGCGGCGCCAGCAATCCGGCCCTCCTTCAAGGCCTCGTAAAGCGCGGCTTCATCGATCAGGCCGCCCCGCGCACAGTTGATGATGCGCGCTGTCGGCTTCATCTGCGCAAGCGCCTTTACGTCGATAATTCCCCGCGTGCGCTCCGTCAGTGGCGTATGCAGCGTGATGAAATCAGCGCGGCGGAATAGCTGATCCAGCTCCACTTTCTCGACGCCGAGTTCAATTGCGCGCTCGGGAGACAAAAATGGATCGTATGCGATAACACGCATTTTCAGGCCAATGGCACGATCCGCAACAATCGAGCCGATATTTCCGCAGCCGATGATGCCGAGCGTTTTTCCGAACAGCTCGACGCCCATGAACTTCGACTTTTCCCATTTGCCGGCTTTTGTCGAACGATCGGCCTGCGGAATTTGGCGAGCGAGCGCGAGCATTAGCGAAATGGCGTGCTCAGCGGTAGTGATGGAATTGCCATAGGGCGTATTCATCACGATGATGCCGCGCGCCGTGGCCGCGCGTACGTCGATATTGTCGACGCCAATGCCCGCTCGACCGACGACTTTCAGCCGCTTGGCCGCGGCGATGACTTTCTCCGTTACTTTCGTCGCAGAGCGAACTGCGAGGCCGTCGTAATTGCCGATGACTTTTTCGAGCTCTTCCTTGCTGAGGCCGACCTTCACATCGACTTCGATGCCGCGTTCCTTGAAAATGTCGACAGCCGCTGGCGAAAGTTCATCGGAAATGAGGACTTTGGGAGCCATGGGGATAATTCCTTCTGCAACGGGGCAGCGCTCGCCGGCGAAAACGCCGAACGAGCGAGGCTAGATTTTGCGATGTGTTTTCCGGGTCCTGCCGGTCAGGCAGCCTTCGGCAGGCTGGTGCGGGCAGTTTCAAACGCCCAATCGAGCCAAGGCGTCAGCGCCTCGAGATCCGAACGCTCGACAGTTGAGCCCGTCCAGATCCTGAGGCCTGGCGGTGCCTCGCGATAAGCGGCGATGTCGTAGGCAACGCCTTCCTTATCGAGCAAACCGGCAATCTGTTTCGCGAACGCCCATTGCTGCTCGACACTGAGTTGCGCGACAGCTGGGTCTACAATGCTCAAGCACACGGACGTATTTGAACGCGTGGCCGGATCACGCGCAAGATTGGCAACCCATGGCGTCCGTTCGACCCAATCGAAAATCACCTGCGCATTGGCATCCGCGCGTGCCTGCAATGCCCTGAGGCCACCGATGCTTTCCGCCCAGGCGAGCGTATCGAGCCAATCCTCGACGCAGAGCATGGAGGGTGTGTTGATCGTCTCACCCTCGAACACCCCGCTCATGACCTTGCCGCCCTTTGTGAGACGGAACAGCTTCGGCATCGGCCAGGGCGGCGTATAGCTCTCAAGACGCGCAATAGCCCGCGGGCTCAGCACCAGCATGCCGTGCGCCGCCTCGCCGCCGAGCACCTTCTGCCAGGAGAATGTCGCGACATCGATCTTGCTCCAATCGACGTCCTGCGCGAAAGCCGCCGATGTGGCGTCTACCAGCGTCAGCCCCTCGCGATCCGCAGGAATCCAATCGCCATTGGGAACACGCACGCCGGACGTGGTGCCGTTCCAAGTGAAAACGACATCACGGCTGAAGTCGACTTTGCTCAGATCCGGAAGGGCGCCGTAGTCGGCCTCGTGCACACGAACATCCTGCAGCTTGAGCTGCTTGAGAATATCGGTGACCCACCCTTTGCCGAAGCTCTCCCAGGCCAATGCCTCGACGCCACGCGCACCCAGCAGGGACCACATGGCCATCTCGAATGCACCCGTGTCCGATCCGGGAACGATGCCGCAGACGTAATCTTCAGGCAAACCAAGGAGCTGGCGCGTTTTGTCAATCGCGAGCCTGAGGCGTGCCTTGCCTTCTTTCGCTCTGTGGGAGCGGCCCAGAAATGCGTTTTTGAGGACTTCGGGGGACCAGCCGGGGCGCTTGGCGCAGGGGCCGGAGGAGAAATGCGGTCTGGCCGGCCGCACAGCCGGTTTCGTCGAGTGAGTCATGTGCCTACCCTTCCAGATAGATGCTCCTCGTTGGGGAGGAGTGGCCCGCCGCTGTGGTGAATGATGCGGCGCAAAAAGTCAATCTGGAAAGCAGGCTGATTATGTCGCGGGGATAACGATGACGCTGGCGCATCACCCTGGATGAGCAGCATGTCGGCCGCTCATCCGGGCAATTGATGTGGATCAAATTCCTTTATTGAATATTCCAGCGCAGTCCGACGCGGACCTGATGCTCGTGAATGTCGCCAGTCGAGAAATTGCTCTTCACGCCGTTGATATTGAGATCGATATCGCTTCCGCTGATGTAAAGGTAACGATAATTCAGGTCGAGCATCGTAACGGGCGTAATGCTGTAACTTACGCCGGCCATTAGAGCGGCTGCGAAGGTGACATCATGTGTACTGCCTTTCGCGCGTGCTGAACCTTGTAAAGAGCAACTTAGGCCTGCTGTGCAGAGGATCTCGTCATTGGAAAAACCGCGTTCGAGCTTGTTCACTGCAAGCCCAACACCAGCTCCAATGTATGGCCTGAGCGCCCCCGCGTGGTTCAAGTCAAAATAGGCGTTAAACAGCAGGAGCCCAGAACTAAGCTTGGCCGCATCTTGAGTTTCACCCGCGACTATACCACCGGTCTTTTGCCAATTGGAACCGTTTAATTCCTCTTCCGGGTACGCATAGCTTCCCCTAATTTTCAGCTTTTGGTGCGAGCGCCCCTCAAGGGTGAGATCCGTTCGAAAATTGGGAGTCCAATAATAGCCAATTCCTCCGCCATAATTCAGAATAGAAACAGTGTCGTCATCCAGCCATGATCCCGGCGTGCTAAATGGCTTAGATGAATCCCAATAATAAAGATTGTACCCGTAACGCAATCCGTCTTCGGAAGCATCCGGCACGGAAAACCCAACTCCAAAATCCCCGCGCAAATACCATCGAGCGGCATAATCGGGAATTGGCGCAGGGGCCGGAACGGGAACTGCAGCGCGGCGATCCTTGACGCTTCCCCTGCCCCACCAGCCGTCAGCAGTTGCCGGAGCGGATGCAATCAATCCCGTTGCCAATGCGCCAATTGTCAGCGCCACGCTGAATGATTTTTTGAACATATGCGATGCTCCCCCAAGTCAGGCAGCACTCTGGGTCGAGCGCCGCCGCCCCCTTCAATACGCATACGCACACGGTTACTCGGCAGACCCGAAGGCAATTGCGCGGGCCCAGCGCCGCTCAGGGCAGATCAGGCGAAATGCCGCCATAACGGCGGCTTCCTGAACACGCGCTGTTTCAAATCGGGACTATCGGCAGAAATACTTTAAGGGAGCATTAAAGCGGTCGGCTGGTGCCGGTGAAATCATTCCGCCGCATCCACCAGCGCCGCCTCCCGCACCGCTTCGGCGATATCGTTCACCACATTGGAGACGAGCTTCTCGTCGTCGCCTTCGGCCATGATGCGAATAACAGGTTCAGTTCCCGACGGCCGAATGACGAGCCGGCCGGCCGCTCCGAGCCGTGACTTGCCGTCCTCAATGGCTTTGCGGACGCTCTCCCTCTCCAGCGGGCTGCCGTTCGCATACCGGACGTTACGGAGCACCTGTGGCACAGGCTCGAACCTGCGGCAGACTTCGCTCACCGGCTTGCCCGCCGAAACCACAGCGGCAAGGATCTGCAGGGCCGCAATGAGACCGTCTCCGGTCGTCGCAAAATCGGAAAGCACGATGTGGCCTGACTGCTCGCCACCAACGTTATAGCCATGGCGCCGCATGTGCTCCACCACGTAACGATCGCCCACCGGAGTTCGTGCGAGCGTCAGCCCCAGGCCGTTCAGATACCGCTCTAGGCCCAGATTAGACATAACCGTCCCGACGATCCCGCCGCCCA
>PKEY01000061.1 GCA_002919265.1 Hyphomicrobiaceae bacterium
GTCCAGAAGGCATCGAGCGGGCGGTAATCTGCCGGCTTCAGCGGATGATTGTCGGGGCGGATAACGGCGCAGAAGGCCGTGTACTCATAAGGACCTTTCGGGCCCAATGTCTTCTTCGCGTGGTTCTCGCGCCAGTCGAAGAAGGCGTGACCGATGCCCTTGCCGCGATACTCCCGCATCAACACCGATTCGCCGAAATAGAACACGCGATCCGGGTCGTAGCCGTGATGCTCAAACAGAGGGACGAAGGAGTCCGTGTGTCCACGCAACGGGGCGGCCGTCGCAGCGCCGATGATCCTGTTGCCATCCCGGGCTGCCACGATGACGGAGCCTTCCGACTTGGCGAAGTCGGCGAGGTACCGCTCCTCGTAGTCCATGGATCCGTCATAGAGATAGGGCCACTCGCGGAAAACCGTGATGCGGAGCCGGGCGAGGTCCGGCAGGGCCTGCTCGAGAGCGTCTCCGGTCAGGGCTTCGAATGTGAAGCTCATTCCTTGGAATTCCCTGAAACCTGCACAATCCAGTCGGTCAGATTGTAATACGTAGTGATGCGGGCGATCTTGCCATCGCGAACGGCGAAAAAGGTACCTGCAGGCAAAATATAAGTCTGCCCGTTTGCTGGCGGCAGTCCCGGGTCGGTCTCCAGGTAAGTGCCGTGGACATTGAACTCGGCTGCGGCGCGCGAGCCGTCGGGTGTCGTCATCACCGTAATGTCCTCGAGCCGCTCCTTGTAATGATGCGCCATGCGGGCGCAAAACGCATGAAAGCGCTCTTTCCCTATGCGCCGCTCGCCCTGATTGACATCATGAATGATATCGTCCGTGACGCACGCAAGCATGCCGTCAATGTCGCCCCGATTGAAGCAGTCGTAATAGTGGCGGACCAGCGCCTCGGTCTCTTTTGCTTTCTCGTTCATCTCGAATCTCTTTCGGCCAGTTGCGCGCGGATATAGCAGGCAACTCAGCGGCGTACCATAGCGCGCGACGGAGCGAACGCCGCATGGCCTCAAGCGTTTCCTGACTGGGCTTTGCAAGGAGCTTCCAGCATGGACGAGACGCGGATGGAGAGGCAGCGGCGTGCCATGGTCGAGCGGCAGCTCGCCGGCCGGGGCATCAAGGACGAGCGCGTGCTTGCGGCGATGGGAGAGGTGCCGCGAGAGCTATTCGTTCCCGAACGCATGCGGGAATTTGCCTATGAGGACACAGCGCTTCCGATCGAAGCCGGCCAGACAATTTCGCAGCCCTACATCGTCGCGCAGATGCTCGAGCTGGCCGAGATTGGCCCCGAGGACACCGTGCTCGAAGTCGGTGCAGGATCTGGTTATGCCGCAGCCGTTATCAGCCGCCTGGCACGGCGCGTGATCGGGATCGAGCTGCATGAGGTGCTTGCCAGGAAAGCACGCGAGCGGCTGGCCGGTCTCGGGTATGACAACGTCGAGATCCGTCACGGTGATGGAACGAAGGGCTGCCCCGACACCGCTCCCTTTGACGCCATTATCGTTTCGGCCGGCGGACCGGTGGTGCCGCCGCCGCTGAAAGAGCAGCTCAAGATCGGCGGGCGACTGATCATCCCGGTGACGAAGGGCGCTCACCAGGAGCTCATGCGAATTCGCAAGACGGGCAAGAACAGCTTCGAGGAGGAAGGGCACGGGCTTGTGGCCTTCGTGCCGCTGGTGGGCGCAAAAGAGTGGCCGCCCATGGTGGAGGGTACGGCTTCAGCTGACACTCCCGGAGTTGAAACGCCACGTGAAGCCACCGAAGCGGACGTCGTGCTTGCCCCTCTGGGGGCGGTCGCAGAGCTGGTCGTCATGTCGGGAGAGAGGCCGAACAGCGCCATCGGCTACGAGCTGCAGCAGGCGGCCCTGCCGTTCCTTCGGATGGAGGATTTGAACGGCATCGCCAACGCCATTTTCGCTGACCGCCGCATCATCATGCTCGGCGAGTCCACTCATGGGACGGCTGAGTTCTACAACGCCCGGGCGGCGATCACCGCGGATCTTGTCGCTCGGCACAAATTCAACATTGTCGCCGTCGAGGCGGATTGGGCTGACGCAGCGGCCTACAACCGAATTATTCACGGCCAGCCTGCAATCGTTCCGGGGCTGCCGGCACCCTTCAGCCGCTACCCGCGCTGGATGTGGCGCAATAACGAGGTTTTTCATTTCCTGACCCGGCTACGCGATCTGAACAAGGCCGCGGAAGGTGGCCCGCGCGTGAACTTCTATGGGCTTGATATCTACGGGCTCAACAGCTCGATCGAGGCGGTGCTGCAATATCTCGAGCGCGTTGATTCGCAGGTGGCCGCGATCGCACGCGAGCGGTATGCCTGCCTCACACCGTGGCGTTCAGACCCCGTCGAATATGCGCGCATGGCAGCAAGCTCGACGTTTCATTCCTGTGAGGACGAAGCGAGCAAGATGCTCGTCGACCTGCTACGCAATCGCATGGAGTACATGCAGCGCGACGTCAGTAACGGCGCGGCCTTTTTCGACGCCGAGCAGAATGCGCGTGTTATCGCGAAAGCAGAGGAGTACTACCGCACTCTTTATCGGGGATCAGCGGAGTCGTGGAATCTCCGTGCCCAGCACATGTTCGAGACGCTCGAACGTTTGCTGGAATTCCACGGGCCAGGAAGCAAGGCGGTCGTGTGGGCGCACAACTCCCACATCGGCGATGCGCGTGCCACCGAGATGGGGCAGGTGCGCGGCGAGTACAACATCGGTCAGCTTGCTCGCGAGCGCTGGGGAGACAAGGTTGGGCTCATTGGTTTCGGTACAGGGCACGGCTTTGTTGCGGCCTCTTCCCGCTGGGACGGGCCGATGGAAATCAAGTCGGTGAGCCGGCCGCATGAGGGATCATACGAGGCCCTTTGCCACGATACAGGCCTGCCGGCATTCTTGCTTGATCTCACGCCGCAGCAGAAACCCGAAATCATCGAAATTCTTTCGGAGCCACGACTGGAACGGGCGATCGGCGTGATTTATCGGCCGGAAACAGAGCTTGCGTCGCACTATTATCGCGCCGACCTTCCCCGGCAGTTCGACGCCTGGGTCTGGTTCGATCGAACGGATGCCGTAACCGCGATACCGATTGCCGGAGTTGGCCAAGAGCGGGAGACATATCCGTTTGGTCTTTGATCAGTGTAACGACCTAAGACGCCTCCCTGAAGCGAAGCGTCATCGGGAATGATCGAATTCTCCCGCTTCCGACAAACGCTTCTTAAGGAAGCAATTTTATTTGATCGCCGCCAGGCCGCAGTTTGCGAACTGGAAACACGATACTTTTTCGATTTTGGGGCGGGGACTATGGATTTGACTGTTTCTCCCTCAGAAGCGCCACCGGTTGCGCTTCTGGCGGCTGTGCCAGAAGTACACCTGATTTCCGGGCGAGAAGTTTGCGCCAAAGAAGGACGCGTTGCTTTTGGAAGCCGGGATTTCCTCGTTTTCCGGGAGCTCGAATCCCTGTTGGCCGGGAAAAGCTGTGACGTTCTTATCTACGCGTCCTTGGCAGCCAATCCGCAGCCAGGTCTGCCGAAGGTCACGTGGAAAGCCAAATACGTGCGTGTTCACAACGCGCTGCCCGACGGATCGCCCCCTAAAGGCGTGATCCGCCCGCTGACGGCGGAACGTAACCCAAGGGAAAACAAGGGCTGGGCCGTTTATTGGGAAGTGAGCGATCTCGAAATGCTGCCCAAGAGCGAGTTCATTCCGATTTCGCAGCTTCGGGGATACAGCGGCAAGAATTACGCCAAGGGCTTCAGACCTGAGCGGCCGCTGATCATCCAGGCTCTTTGATCCACGAAGAACTAAATATGGCGGGCGTACTTTCGTCAGACGTCCGCCATTCCTGATTGCTCAATACGTCAGCGCCGCCTTGATCGCCTGCAGTTCCTGTTTGGGATCGGCATAGGCTTCATAAGCGTGTGGCGTGCGACGATACCAATAGCGACTGTTGCTGACGTCCCCTTCGATCTTGTGCAGAACGGCGTGGATCCAGCAGGCATCCGCGTCATACTCGTAAGCCTGCACGATGCGGTGCGCCGCATCCCAGTCGCCGGCGAGGGCCAGCTCGACAGCGCGGATCAGCTCTTTTCGGTCTGCCATTTTTCCCATCCTTTGCGGCGCAGCTCACAGGCCGGGCATGTGCCGCAGCCGTACCCCCACTCATGGCGATGTTCGCGATTGCCGAGGTAACAGGTGTGCGTTTCCTCGACGATCAGGTCGACAAGGCGCTCACCGCCCAGCTCGTGAGCAAGCGCCCACGTGCCGGCCTTGTCGATCCACATGAGTGGTGTCTCGATCGTCACGTTCCAATCGAGGCCGAGGCTGAGCGCGCGGGCGAGCGTTTGCAACGTCTCGTTACGGCAGTCAGGGTAGCCGGAATAGTCAGTTTCGCACATGCCGCCGACCAACACCGGCGTGCGCCGGCGGTAGGCGATGGCGGCGGCGTAGGTGAAGAAAACAAGGTTGCGGCCGGGCACGAAGGTCGAAGGCAGGCCGGCAGCCGTCATTTCGATCTCGGCCTCACGCGTCAACGCCGTGTCGCTGATGGCGCCGAATTCTGAGAGGTTGAGGACCTGATCTTCTCCCAAACGTGCGGCCCAGTCGGGAAACTCGGCGCGGATGCGGTCCAGCACGCGCTTCCGGACGATCAGTTCGACGTCGTGGCGCTGGCCATAGGCAAAGCCGATGGTTTCCACGCGGTCGTAACGCGCGAGGGCCCAGGCGAGGCACGTCGTCGAGTCCTGGCCACCGGAAAAGAGGACGAGCGCCGGCATCTATCGGCTCCGGCCGTCGAAGGGCGTCAGCTTGAGGCTGGCAAGGTCGATCCCGTCGAGGCAGCGAACGTTAATTGCAAAGCCTTCCTCGCCATCGGCGCCTTGACCGCGGGCAAAGGAGGAAACGCCGCACGTCGAGCAGAAAAGATGGTGAATTCTGCGGGTGTTGAACTGGTAGTCCGTCAAGCTTTCCTTGCCGGAGAGCAATTTGAACGCCGACGGCTCGACGTAGGTCCACAAGGCTCCGCGCTTCTGGCAGATGGAGCAATTGCAGTCGAGAACGGGGTCTAGGGCAGTCGTCACCTCGTAGCGGACCTTTCCGCAGTGGCAACCACCCGTGTAGGTTCTGGCTTCGCTCATAAAACCGCTCCTTGCGCTGCCTCCCCGCAGGGGCGCGATAACTATACAACAGCTGGGAGGCAAGCACCCCTTGGTCTGCGGGGGTCCCCTGAGCTAGAACGCCGGCGCGAGTTGCCGCTTATTCTAAGGACATCGAGCAGGAGGCCTCATGACAGCGATCATCGATATTACCGGACGGGAGATTCTCGACAGCCGAGGCAACCCGACCGTGGAGGTCGAGGTCATTCTGGAGGACGGCTCGATGGGCCGGGCGGCTGTTCCGTCGGGCGCTTCCACCGGTGCACACGAGGCAATCGAGCTGAGGGATGGCGACTCCGCCCGGTACAAGGGCAAGGGCGTGCTCAAGGCCGTCGAGGCTGTCAACGGCGAAATCTACAATGCGCTCCGGGATCGGGAGGCGGAGGATCAGCGCGGCATTGACCAGACGCTGATCGAGCTGGACGGCACGCCCAACAAGGGGCGCCTGGGCGCCAATGCCATCCTCGGCGTCTCATTGGCCGTCGCCAAGGCCGCGGCCGACGCGTGCAGCCTGCCGCTTTTCCGCTACATCGGCGGCACCAACGCGCACCTGCTGCCGGTGCCGATGATGAATATCGTGAACGGCGGTGCTCACGCTGATAATCCGATCGATATCCAGGAATTCATGATCATGCCGGTTTCGGCGCCGACCTGCGCCGACGCCATCCGCATGGGCTCCGAGATTTTCCATACGTTGCGCAAGGCGCTGAAGGACGCCGGCCATAACACGAACGTTGGCGACGAAGGCGGCTTCGCTCCGAACCTGCAGTCAGCGGACGAGGCGCTGGGCTTCATCATGCGCGCCATTGAGGGCGCGGGTTACAAGCCCGGCGAGGACGTGGTGCTCGCGCTCGACTGTGCGTCGACGGAGTTCTACAAAGACGGCAAATACAACTTGTCCGGCGAGGGCAAGGTGCTCGATTCCGAGGGCATGGCCCGCTATCTCGTCGATCTTGTCAGCCGGTATCCCGTCGTCTCCATCGAGGACGGCATGGCGGAGGACGATTGGCAGGGCTGGAAACTGCTGACGGCTGAGCTCGGGGGCAAATGCCAGCTCGTCGGCGACGACCTTTTCGTGACGAACACGAAGCGGCTCTCGAAGGGCATCGCCGAGGGCGTGGCAAACTCGATCCTGGTGAAAGTGAACCAGATCGGCACGCTGACGGAAACGCTGGAGGCCGTCGCCATGGCCCAGCGCGCAGGCTACACGGCGGTCATCTCGCACCGTTCGGGTGAGACCGAAGATGCCACCATCTCTGATCTTGCCGTCGCCACCAATGCCGGCCAGATCAAGACCGGCTCCCTCAGCCGCTCGGATCGCCTTGCGAAGTACAATCAGCTCATCCGCATCGAGGAGGAGTTGGGCGACGCCGCGCTCTATGCCGGCCGGAGCATCCTGCGGGGCCGGGCAGCTTGATTGAGCTGCGATGCGAGCATCAGAAGCGTGATGGCCGGAAAGGCGCCATCGGCCGGGGCGGGTGAGCGCAGAAAATGCCCACTACGGACCACCCTTTTACCCGCCTTTAACGGCCCCGAGCCTATAAGAGAGGCGTTGCTGATCTGATGGTACTGCGTCGCACAACAAACCGGATCGTCGAATGAGGAGGTCTCGGCAGCATTTCCTGGTACTGCTTAGCTGCCTGGCGTTATCGGCCTACTTCATTCACCATACGATCACAGGCAAGCACGGCCTCGAGGCTCGTTCGCGGCTGATCGAACGCTCCAAGGCGTTGGAGCAGGAGATAGCCGGCCTCGAGGCCGTCCGCGCTATTTTGCACCGAGACGTCCTTCTGCTTCGTCCCGACCCTCCCCATCCCGACCTCGTTGAGGAAATAGCAACCGGTGTCCTCGGCATGGTACGCCCGGGAGACCGGATCGTTTTGCTCGACGGCAGCGTTCCAGAGAAAAAAGCTGCTGAAGCAACTCGGTAGCCCGTTTTGTTAGCGCTTCCCTGTCAGGCGAATATCTGGCAAAGGCAGGGGTGGTCGTGTAGTTTGGCGGCGGATCGTAGTCTCCGCTCCCGGAATTCTTTTGAGGAGGGCCCATGGCACCTGCGGATAAGGCGCGGGGTGCGTCGAGCGCCAAGGCGACAAAAGCAAGCGCGAGCGCCGGCGTAGCCGAGCTCACGCGCGGCAGCGAGGATTATGTGGAGTTCACTCGAGAGCAAGAGCTGCACGCCTATCGCGAGATGCTGCTCATCCGCCGGTTCGAAGAGAAGGCCGGCCAGCTCTACGGCATGGGCTTCATCGGCGGCTTCTGCCATCTCTACATCGGTCAGGAGGCCGTCGTCGTCGGTCTGCAGATGTGCGCGAAGGAAGGTGATCAGGTGATCACCACCTACCGCGATCACGGCCACATGCTGGCTTGCGGCATGGATCCCAAGGGCGTGATGGCCGAGCTCACGGGCCGCCGCAGCGGCTACTCCAAGGGGAAGGGCGGCTCGATGCACATGTTCTCCGTGGAGAAGAACTTCTACGGCGGACATGGGATCGTCGGCGCTAACGTTCCGCTCGGCGCGGGGCTTGCGTTCGCCAACAAGTATCGCGGCAACGACAACATCACGTTCTGCTACTTCGGCGATGGCGCCGCCAACCAGGGCCAGGTCTACGAGACCTTCAACATGTCCAAGCTCTGGAAGCTGCCGGTGCTTTTCATCATCGAGAACAACAAGTACGCGATGGGCACGTCCGTCGAGCGCTCGGCGGCCACCACGGACTTCTCGCAGCGCGGCCGCTCGTTCGATATTCCCGGTGAGCAGGTGGACGGCATGGACGTGCGCGCTGTCAAATCGGCCGGTGAGAGGGCGGCCAAGTGGGTGCGCGAGGGGAATGGTCCCTACATCCTTGAGATGCTGACATACCGCTATCGCGGCCACTCCATGTCCGACCCAGCGAAATACCGTTCGCGCGAAGAGGTGGAGAAGGTGCGTCAGGAGCGCGACCCGATCGAGCGCGTGCGCACGCGTGTGCTCGAGAAGAAGCTCGCCACCGAGGACGAGCTGAAGGCGATCGACGCGGAGGTTAGACGCATCGTCAACGAAGCTGCCGAGTTCGCGCAGAACGATCCTGAACCGGATCCGTCCGAGCTTTGGACTGACGTTCTAAGGTAAGATCGAATGGGTTTCTTCACCCTGCCTTCGATGCGTTGACACGCGCCTTTGCGAAGGAACGAAGAGGGGCCGAGCACACCGTTGAGAGATTCAGCAAAAATGCCCACCCAAGTATTGATGCCCGCTCTGAGCCCGACCATGGAGGAGGGCAAACTGGCGAAATGGCTCGTCAAGGAAGGCGATGAGGTCAAGGCCGGCATGGTCATCGCCGAGATCGAGACCGACAAGGCGACCATGGAGGTCGAGGCCGTCGATGAGGGGCGGATCGAGCGCATTCTCGTTCCGGAAGGCACCGAGGGCGTCAAAGTGAACACGCCGATCGCAGTGATCCTCCAGGACGGGGAGGAGTCTGGGGCTCCTGTGTCCGGTTCGCCGAGAGCGGCTCGCGACCTCAAGCAGGCCGACAGCCAGAGTCTCCCGGCGCAGGCGCGGCCGGCGGGTGATGGGGTGAGCCGCAGTCCGGATCTACCGTCGCCGGCAGTGGCACCCTCGCGCAGTGTGGCCGCAGAGATCGACCTGCCGCCAGGCACAGAGATGATTACGCAGACGATGCGTGAGGCGCTGCGCGACGCCATGGCGGAGGAGATGCGCCGCGACCCGGACGTCTTCCTGATGGGCGAGGAGGTCGGGCAGTACCAGGGCGCCTACAAGGTGAGCCAAGGCTTGCTCGATGAGTTTGGCGACAAGCGGGTGATCGACACGCCGATCACGGAGCAGGGCTTCGCGGGCATCGGCGTAGGCGCGGCCTTCGCCGGCCTCAAGCCCATCGTCGAGTTCATGACCTGGAACTTCGCCATGCAGGCGATCGACCAGATCGTGAACTCCGCGGCCAAGACCCTTTACATGTCCGGCGGGCAGATGGGTTGCTCTATCGTGTTCCGTGGGCCGAACGGTGCTGCGGCGCGCGTGGCCGCCCAGCACAGCCAGGACTTCTCGGCATGGTATGCTCACGTACCGGGGCTGAAGGTCGTAGCCCCCTCCAATCCCGCGGATGCCAAGGGATTGCTCAAGAGCGCCATCCGTGATCCCAACCCCGTCATCGTTCTCGAGAACGAAATTCTCTACGGCACCTCAGGTCCGGTCCCCAAGGTCGACGACTGGCTTGTGCCGATCGGCAAGGCGCGCATTGCCCGGCCGGGCAAGGATGTGACGATCGTCTCGTACTCCCGCGGCATGACCTATGCCTTGGATGCGGCCGAACGGCTAGCCAAGGAAGGTATTGAGGCGGAGGTGATCGACCTGCGCACGCTGCGGCCGCTCGACCTTGAGACCGTGCTCGAGTCCGTGCGCAAGACCAACCGCATCGTCACCGTCGAGGAGTCTTGGCCGGTGTGCTCCGTCGGCTCCGAGATTTGCGCACAGGTGGCCATGCAGGCCTTCGATTACCTCGATGCGCCGCCAGCCAAGATTACGGGGGCAGACGTGCCGATGCCGTACGCCGCGAACCTCGAACGACTCGCACTTCCCAATGCGGATCAGGTCGTCGAGGCCGTGAAGCGCGTCCTCTACATCGCGTGAGAGAGCACTTTCGAAACGTCAACAAACCGGGCGATAAACTTGCAGCTGCCCGGTCAAATCGATCTCAAGAAGGGGCCGCAAATCCATGCCGACCCAAATTTTAATGCCCGCACTCTCCCCGACGATGGAGGAGGGCAAGCTCGCCAAGTGGCTGGTCAAGGAGGGGGACACCATCACCGCTGGCAAGGTGGTCGCGGAGATCGAGACGGACAAGGCCACCATGGAGGTCGAGGCGGTCGACGAGGGCACGCTGGCGAAGATCCTGGTCCCGGAGGGTACGGAGCACGTCAAGGTCAACACGCCGATCGCGCTGATTGCGCTTGAAGGAGAGTCGGTCGACGAGGTGAAGAAGGTTGGCACGGCAGGAGCGCCGGCGGCCGAGCCCAAAGCTGAAGCTCCTGCCTCCGCGCCCGCTGCTGCGGCAGCGCCCCAGGCGGCCCAAGCGGCTGCGCAACCCAGCGCTACGGCAGCAACTGTCAGTCCTACACCAACCGCGGCCGCTGCGCAGCCGAAGCCGGCGCCTGCACCCCAGCCGCCGCGCAGCAACGGCAAGGACGGCCGAATTTTTGCGTCGCCCCTGGCACGGCGCCTCGCGAAGGAAGCCGGCATCGATCTGTCGCTGATCAAGGGCTCCGGTCCCCACGGGCGGATCATCAAGAAGGACATCGAGGCCGCCGTGCAGGCTGGTCCTGCTCTCGGGATGGCTGTGGCGACCAGAACTGCTGCGCAGCCGGCAGTTGCCGCGCTGCAGCCGATGCCGGACGAAAAGATTTTCGCCCTCTACGAAAAGAACTCCTACGAGATCGTGCCGCACGATGGCATGCGCCGGGTCATCGCCGAGCGGCTCACGCTCGCGAAGCAGACGATCCCGCACTTCTATCTCAGGGTCGAGTGCCGGATCGACGAACTGCTGCGCGCCCGCGAGCGCATCAATGCGGCGGCGCCAAAAGAGGGCCCGCGGGCCTTCAGGCTCTCGGTCAACGACTTCATCATCAAAGCCTGGGCGCTAGCTTTGCAACAGGTGCCCGCTGCCAACGTGACCTGGACGGAGCAGGGGTCGCTTCGGCACAAGTACTCCGACGTTGGCGTGGCTGTTGCCGTCGAGGGCGGCCTGTTCACACCTGTCATCCGGCAGGCAGAGGTGAAGACGCTGTCGGAAATCTCCAACGAGATGAAGGATCTTGCCGAGCGGGCACGGAAGCGTCGGCTGGCGCCGCACGAGTATCAGGGCGGCACAACCTCGATTTCGAACCTTGGCATGTACGGGGTGAGTTCGTTCGAGGCGATTATCAACCCGCCGCACGCGACCATTCTGGCCGTGGGCACAGGAGAGAAGAAGCCCATCGTCGTTGGCGATAAGATCGAGATCGCCACGATGATGAGCTGCACCCTGTCTTGCGATCACCGGGTGGTTGACGGAGCGCTGGGCGCCGAGCTGCTCGCCGCGTTCAAGGCGCTCATCGAGGATCCCGTGCGGATGCTGGTCTAATTCTCCGCCTGGACGCAGCGGCGCGAGGGCAGAACGTTCTTCTTCGCGCCTCCCGATATCTCATTCGCGAGCTGGGCTATCGCCCGAGTTCTCGCTTGCTCTAGCAGGGCGTCCGATCGGGAGAGTACAGACGATCCCGGCTCTCCCGTTCATCATTTGCTACTTTTGAGTGTGCCGATTCAGACACTTGCGGCCGTTGTCCACAGACAACGGAAGAAGGACGCTCCACGGGTTGTCAGTAACTTGGGGCGTGCGCTTGTCGCTTGTGAAAGGCCCTTCTAAGCAGAAGCGCGGGGGACTGATTCCGGTGCGCTGCGTCACAGCAAGGATTCTCAAAAAAGGGTCGTTCACATGTCAAAAACGCTACGTGCGCCGCTCCCGGTAATTGTTGGAGCGCTTCTCCTCGCCGGCTGTTCGAGCGACGGCAGCCTTCTCGGGACTCCGATCACCACAGGCTCGATCCAAAGCCAGCCGGCGATTGATCCAGCCTGCGTCAGCCTTACGGCGGAGATCGACGGCCTGATGAAGGAAGGTATCGTCGAAAAGGTCGAGAAGGCGGCCGCGAACAAATATCGGCTGACCAAGGCGGATTTGATCAACGCGAATCGGCTGAACAAGGCCAACGCCGAGTTCCAGGCCCGTTGCGCGCTTAACCCCACGAAGCGGGGTGAGGCGACTGCAGACGCAAAACCCGCTGAGAACACGCAGAACGTTGCGGCAGCTTCGAAACCTGCAGAGGCGAGTAAGCAGGAGGGCGCCCAACAAAAGACCCAGTGATCTTCACTCAGCGAAATGGTTATGGAAGGGGCGGCCGCGTTGCCGCCTTTTTCGTTTGTCGCCTGGAAACGACGTTACCGCCGCAAACCACTCGTAACACGCGGGCAGCGCGCAAGTGCTTGCGCGATAAGGGAAATTCTGTTCGGTCGATTTTCTCAAATCTCGCGGCTGTCGCGTGTGTCCCCATGGAACTTCTGCGGAACGCGGCGTTTTTCGTTGCGTTCTGCTGGTCACATGGAGGCGCATCATGACTATGCATGAAGACGACCGGACGGGCCGCAGCACCGTACATACGGCGCCGGCTCGAACGACGACCACAACCGATACTTTGCGTTCGCGCGAACCGTTCGAGCCCGCGTCTGACCTCATGGTCGCACCTGCCGGATGGCGCCTCTCGTGGGG
>PKEY01000103.1 GCA_002919265.1 Hyphomicrobiaceae bacterium
GGCCAAAGTGTTTGTGGCGGGCGACCGCCTCGAAGTAGGCGAGCTGCCGCAAGGTCAGACGGGGAAGGCGCGAAAGCTCCACGATAAGAATATCCTATCGAATAATCAGAAAGCCATATTTGTGTTTATCGCACGTTCGGTCCAATTTCCAGCCGACCACGGACGTAGGAGGAAATGGCATGAGCGAGCAGAAACGACCCGTTCTGACCACATCAGCCGGCGCGCCGATCGCCGATAACCAGAACTCGCTGTCGGCTGGTGCACGCGGGCCGCTGCTGCTTCAGGATTACCAGTTGATCGAGAAGCTGGCTCACCAGAACCGCGAGCGCATTCCGGAGCGCACCGTACACGCCAAAGGTTGGGGCGCTTACGGCACACTGACCATTACTGGCGACATCTCGAAGTACACGAAGGCGAAGTGCCTTCAGCCCGGCGCCAAAACCGAATTGATCGCCCGCTTTTCGACCGTCGCGGGCGAGCTCGGCGCTGCGGATGCGGAGCGCGATGTGCGCGGGTTTGCGCTCAAGTTCTACACGGAGGAAGGCAACTGGGACCTCGTCGGCAACAACACGCCCGTCTTCTTCATCCGTGATCCCTACAAATTTCCGGACTTCATCCGCACTCAGAAGCGGCATCCGAAGACCAACCTTCGCTCACCCACGGCGATGTGGGATTTCTGGTCGTTGTCGCCCGAAAGCCTGCATCAGGTGACGATCCTGTTCTCGGACCGTGGCCTGCCGCAGAGTGCGCGCCATATGAACGGCTACGGCTCACATACCTTCTCGTTCATCAGTCCTGACAACAAGCGCTACTGGGTCAAGTTCCACTTCAAGACCCTGCAAGGCCACAAGTACTGGACCAACGCTGAAGCGCGGGAGGTCGTCGGTCGCACGCGTGAGTCCACGCAGGAGGACCTGTTCTACTCAATCGAGCGCGGCGACTTCCCGAAGTGGAAGATGCAGGTCCAGATCATGCCTGAGGAAGATGCGGACAAGCACTGGTACAATCCGTTCGATCTGACGAAGGTCTGGCCACATGGCGATTATCCGCCGATCGACGTCGGCATTCTGGAGCTCAACCGCAATCCGGAAAATTACTTCGCCGAGATCGAGCAGGTGGCCTTCTCGCCATCGAACATCGTGCCGGGTATCGGCTTCTCGCCGGATAAGATGCTGCAGGCCCGCATTTTCTCCTATGCTGATGCGCATCGCTATCGGCTGGGCACACATTACGAGATGCTGCCGGTGAACCGTCCGCGTTGCCCGGTCCATCATTATCACAAGGATGGCCCCATGCGGTTCTTTGGCCAGCTCACAGGCAACGTTGATGCCTACTATGAGCCGAACTCGTTTGGTGGTCCGGTGCAGGACGATCGTTTCCGCGAGCCCCCGCTCAAAATTTCGGGCGATGCGGATCGCTACAACCATCGTGATGGCAACGATGACTATCGTCAGCCGCGGGCATTGTTCGAATTGTTCGATGACGGACAGAAACAGCGTCTCTTTACGAACATCGCCGAGTCGATGATTGGTGTACCCGGGTTCATCATCGAGCGGCAGCTCGGGCATTTCGAGAAGGTGCACCCGGATTACGCGGCGGGTGTGCGGAAGGCGCTAGCGGAGGTGGGCGCATATCCGTCGGCTGCGGCGGCTGAATAGGAGTACAAGGGAGGGAGGCGGAAAAGGAGGCCGGGCGCAACGTCCGGCTTTCTCATTTTCTGCTCGTACCGATTTTCCAGCAGCGCCGATGTCGCCGTCTAACGTGCGAAAATTATCGGGATCGAGAAACTGCTTTCCGTCCGCCTGAAAGGAGCGGTCGTGACGACTCACGCTCGGCCATTTTGGCAACCAGAAAATCGAGAAAGGCACGGAGCGCTGCCGGTTGATGCCGGTTGGCGGGAAACACCGCCGTTATCGTTCCGTCGTGCCGGCCATAGCCCGGCAGCACTTGCTCCAATTCTCCTCTTTCGATGTATGGCGCGGTTACTGCTGTCGGAAGCATCGCGATGCCAAGGCCACAGAGTGCAGCTCTCAGCTCGGCATGCGGTCCCTTGACGTGGACGCGGCCTGAAACCGTAACATCTACGCGACCTTCCGGACCATCAAGGCTCCACGTTTCGCTTCCCTTATCGGACGAGAACAGCACAAAATCGTGGGTGGCCAGGGATTTCAAACCCTCCGGTTTGCCCCGTCGCGCGATATAGGCGGGGCTCGCGACGAGGATCAGCGATGACGCCGACAGACGGCGGCTGAGGTGACTGGAGTCAGGTTGCCGACCGGTCAGTATGGCAAGATCCAGCCTTTCGGCCAGCGGATCAATCTGGTCGTCTACGAGACGCAACGAAATGCGGACTTTCGGGTGCGCCTCGAGAAATTCGGCGACCCACGGAATAAGCAGCATCGTCCCGAAATTGATCGGTGCCGAAATGCGCAGCAATCCCGCAGGCTCGGCGCGCGCCGCTATGACCGCTTCGCCAGCCGTTTCGATGAGGTCCAGGCCCTTGGCCGTGTTCTCGTGGAAGGCGCGACCGAGTTCCGTCAGCTCTACCCGGCGCGTGGTGCGATAGAGCAGCTGCGCCCCGAGGGCCGCTTCGAGCCGTGCAATGATGCGGCTGACCGTTGCGCGGGGGAGCCCAAGCTCGCGCGCGGCGGCGCTGAAGCTGCCCGCCGTGGCGACCCGGTTGAAGATGGCGACGTCGTTCAGGTCGAGCCTTTGTTGTCGCACACGTAGCAGTCTGTTTCGATTGTCTCCTCTAGTGGGACGATGGATCTGCGTGCGATCCCTGTCAAGGATCGTGGGTCTTTCCGCGGTCGATCAGCAACTTGATCAGCCAAGGAGAGCGAAATGAGCCAGATTCCGGACACTCGGGCCGTTTTAGGCATTAGGCGGCGCACTGTCCTGCAAGCCGGCACGGCGGCTGCTTTTCTCGCTGCTTTGGGTCCGCTGCGCGCTCAGGAAACGCAGCCACCCGTCGTTCTCATTACCGGCACCAGCTCCGGCTTTGGCCGGCTAATGGCAGAGGGCTTCGCCCGTAAGGGTTTCCGGGTTTTTGCCACCATGCGGGAAATGGAAGGGCGCAACGCTGCTGCCGCCGAGGAGCTGCGTACGCTGGCGAGGCAGGACAACCTTCCCATCGAAGTGCTCGAACTTGACGTGCTGAGCGATCCCTCGGTCGCCGCTGCCGTCGAGCAGGCCATCGCTCGCACAGGCCGCATCGATATCCTCGTTAGCAACGCCGGCATCGTAGTGCCCGGCCCCATCGAGCTGCAGCCGCCTCAGTTTTTCCACGCCAACATCGAGACGAATGCATATGGTGCCCTGCGCGTGATAAAGGCGGTCATTCCCCATATGCGGCAAGCGGGCCGAGGGACGATCATCCAGATCTCAAGTGCACTGGGCCGGGCAATCGATCCCATGCTCGGCGGCTACTGCGCCTCCAAGCTCATGATCGAAGCCGCGTGCGATGCCCTGCGTTACGAGTTAGCCTCGTCCAAAATTGAGGTTTCGGTAGTTCAGCCTGCGGGCGCTTATCCAACGCAACTTCAGGGCAAGGCTCGTCGGTACTGGGAGGAACTGCTAGCGAGCATCGGCCCGGAAAAACGGCCGTTGCTCGATACTTATGCGCCGCATATCGAGGCAATGCTCGCTGAGCTTGAGCCTGACAATAGCCTCGATCCGAAAGAAGTGTCCGACGCTGTCATCCGGCTTGCGGCAATGGAGTTCGGCACGCGACCAAGTCGGTTGACCGTAGGTCCGTACGCCGATGGCATCAATCCGGTGAACGCCGCCCACGAAGAGCTGCAGACGGAAATGATGTCCCATTCACCGCACGCCAGCCTTTTCACCCTCCGGTGATGGGAAAACTGTCGAGGTTTTGTCAAACGCTTCGAAAGCACTGCGGGCTGGTAGGGACTGGCAGCTTTGGCCACGCCTGGCTCTAAGCCGTCAGTCCGTTCGCATCTTATTTTTGTTCCGAGGCAAGAGTTTTCTGCGGAATGCGTTCCACTGAGGCTTCCGTGCCATAGCGCGCGGGATTTCTCGGTGCACATACTCCTGATGTTGTCTGGACATCAGGAGATCATCTTATGACCCGTAAACTGGCTGCACTTGCCGTGGCCGCTGCGCTGGTCCTGACGCCGTCTTTGGGGATGGCGCAGAGTGGGCAATCGAAAGCACCCGCACAGAAGACCGCCCAGACACCCGCCCTTAAGGTCGGCAAGGACGAAAAGGTTTGTCGCTACCGCTTCCCGTCGGGCGAGCTCAGGACCTGGGTTTGCAAAAAGGAGCAGCCCTGTTGCGCCTGGGATCTGATTTCGTACGTGAAGTGCGGATCGACGATCACCGGCTGCTTGTAAGCGAGAGATTGTGCTGAGGTCAGCCGGTCACCTCGTCGAGAGCAAGCAAGTTCGCCGGAAGTCCCGCGCTCCCGCGTCGGGGAGGGAGGTGTGTGGCGGTGCGGAAACGCGGGCCTCCCGGCGAGGCCTACGCCCGTGCAGCTTTCGCTACAGCGGGCATCTTTGACGGGGCCGGGCGGCGAAGAAGCGGGGTTTCCCCGCCGCCCGACTCGGGAGCCGGCATCGAAGCCGAACCCCGAGTCCCCAGTTCGAACCTGTCGCAAACTTCGCGCCGACGACTTGCGCGGAACCTGCGTACAGGCTCGTCTTGGCCGCCTTGCGTGAAAACAGTGCACGCGACGGCAGGTGATTGTTGCCGGACAGGAAACATCTTTCATGAGGAAGCGATGTCGATCGGTCCCGGCACTCCGAACGACGTCAAAAGTATCGCCTCTCGAAAGTGGGCTTTGAATGACCAGTCCGGGGCATAAATGTGGCTCGACTGATCAACTTCCCTGTAACACATTGTAACAATGTGAGCGGGCGTGAGGGCGGGATTGTTCATCCGTGAAGAAACTGCGGCAGAACAGTGTCGTAGCGACAGACGACGCAACTTAAAGTTAATATTCGGCGGGAGACCGATCGCGCGAGCACGCAATCCCCACCTGCCGAATCAGGGCTTGGAAGGAGCGCTCGCCTGGGCCAATTTGTGCACCTCGCACTTTGAGCCCGATGCCCAGGATGGAACTCACCTTTCATACTCTCGACGTTTTCACTGACAGGCTCTTCACCGGAAATCCGCTCGCGGTCGTGCGCGACGCTGATGCGCTGACCACGGAGCAGATGCAGGCGGTGGCGCGTGAGTTCAACCTGTCGGAAACCGTCTTCTTCCAGAAGCCGGAGAATCCGGCGCACACGGCGAAGGTTCGGATCTTCACACCTGGCGCCGAGATACCGTTCGCGGGCCATCCGACCATTGGCGCGGCCATCCTGGCGGCAAGGCTCAAGGCGCCTGATCCAAATAGCGACCTCGATTGCATCATCGCCCTTGAGCAGAAGATTGGAATCGTGCGCGTGGGCGTGAGGCTCAGAAAGGACCAGGTGGCTTACGCAGAGTTTGACGCGCCGAAGCTTCCCGAGGAGGAGACCAGCCTACCGCCGGTGGAAATGCTGGCTGCCGCTGTTGGCCTACTGCCGCGGGAAATCGGGTTCGCAAACCATCGGCCAACGCGCTTTGCTGCCGGCAATAGCTTCGCTTTTGTCCCTGTGGCCTCGCTCGAAGCAATGGGGAGGGCGCGCGTGAACAGCCAGCATTGGCAGACGGCGGTGGCCGGGCAAGGTTTCGTTGGCGTTTACCTCTACTGTCGGGAGACAGTTCACACGACCTCCCATTTCCACGCACGTATGTTTGCGCCGGACGTCGGCATTGCCGAAGATCCCGCCACAGGTTCTGCGGCGGTGACGTTCGCAGGTGTCATCCAGAAGTTCGACGCGCTGCCGGACGGTCACCACAAGCGGATCATCGAACAGGGTTACGAGATGGGACGCCCCAGCATCATCTCGCTGGCGCTCGACGTGGCAGGTGGTCGGCTCCGCAATGTCCGTATCGGGGGCAGTGCGGTCTGCGTCACAGAAGGTCGCATTACGATTTGAACGTGTACGGGTGAGTGGGATGTCGAAGTTGAGAGTTGTTGTCGCCGCGGTTGCAGCCTCGGGTCTGCTCCAGATTTGGTCACCGCATGCGGCTTCGGCGGAAGAAATTATATGGCTCGGCAACCGGACCGAAGATAGCGCATCACTCGTCTACGGAATACCTAACAGTGACTACGGCAAGATCGCCTTCAGTTGCGAAGCCGGGGAAGACGATCTGGTGTTCATCCTCGAACACGAGCCAATCAATCCGGTGGACGGCGTGGAGGTCGAAGTCTTCTTGTCCGCAGGCGGCGTGGAAATCTCCATTCCCACCACAGGTACGCGCTACCTGCTGGATGACAACTTTCAGCTTGAAGGGCGGACGAAGCTCGACAGTCGCTTGCGCAAAATTCTGGAAGCGGACGGCGAACTTATCGTTACCGTCGAAGACGGCACGCTGGAAATCCCGCTCGAAGGCGCGAAAGAGGCTGCAAAGCACCTGTTCGAGACATGCTCGCCAAACGGCTGATTTCCCCCGCCGTGAGGGTGGATTAGCTGCATGCTGCTGAAAGACAGGGTTGCAATGGCCCGGAACATCCGCTAGTCACGACAGTGCTTAAGCTCTAAGGCTCACACCACTGGATTTCGCAGACCGCCAATGCCCACGATCAACATGGGACCTGCCAGGATAAAGGACGCGGCCGTCGCCGCGCCAGCAGGTGGCTTCCGTCTGCACGCTCTCCTTCGCGATCTGCTCCTTATTAGCCCCTGAGCCTCGACGGTCTCGGAACGGTCCGGGACGGGCGCTCAGGGGGACCATGATGAAGCAAGACGGATCGTGTTAATCTTTCCGGCATTACCTACTGCCGGCACCGCGAAGGAAGCCTAGCAATGTCCCAAACGAACAATTCCGGCGATCGAGTATTGATTTTCGACACCACGTTGCGCGACGGCGAGCAGTGCCCGGGCGCGACCATGACGTTCGAGGAGAAGCTCGAGGTCGCCGATCTGCTCGACGAGATGGGCGTCGATATTATCGAAGCCGGATTCCCCATCGCTTCCGAAGGAGATTTTGAGGCGGTCTCCGCCATCGCCAAGCGGGTCAAGCGGGCTGTTGTGGCGGGCCTTGCCCGTGCGAGCTTCCAGGATATCGACCGCTGCGCAGAAGCCGTAAGGCATGCCCAGCGTCCGCGCATCCACACGTTCATCTCCACCTCGCCCATCCATATGAAATACAAGCTCCAGAAGGAGCCGGATGAGGTGCTGGAGATGGTGCGGGCCTCCGTGGAGCGCGCCCGCAACTACGTGGAAGACGTGGAGTGGTCGGCCGAGGATGGCACCCGGACGGAAATCGACTTCCTCTGCCGCTGCGTGGAGACGGCTATCAAGGCCGGCGCAACCACGATCAATATCCCCGACACCGTCGGCTATACGGTTCCCGAGGAGTACTACAACCTCTTCAAGACGGTGCGCGAGCGGGTTCCGAACTCGGACAAGGCCATCTTCTCAGTTCACTGCCATGACGACCTTGGCATGGCTGTCGCCAATTCCCTTGCCGGCGTCAGGGCGGGCGCACGGCAGGTTGAATGCACTATCAACGGTATCGGCGAGCGGGCCGGCAATGCGGCGCTCGAAGAGATCGTGATGGCCATCAAGACCCGGAACGACGTGCTTCCCTTCTGGACCGGCATCGAGACCAGGATGCTGACCCGTGCCTCGAAGCTCGTTTCAGCGGCCACATCGTTCCCCGTACAGTACAACAAGGCCATCGTCGGCCGGAACGCCTTCGCGCACGAGAGCGGCATCCACCAGGACGGGATGCTGAAGCATACCCAGACTTACGAGATCATGACGCCGGAGTCGGTCGGCGTCACCAAGACCTCGCTGGTCATGGGCAAGCACTCGGGTCGTAATGCTTTCCGCGCCAAGCTCAAGGAGCTGGGGTACGAGCTGGGCGAGAACGCTCTCGAGGATGCATTCAACCGCTTCAAGGCACTCGCCGACCGCAAGAAGGTGATCTACGACGAGGACATCGAGGCCCTCGTCGACGAGGAGATCGCCACCGCCACGGATCGCATCAAGGTCGTGGCGTTGACGGTGATCGCCGGCACCTCCGGACCTCAGTCCGCCACGCTGACCCTCGATATTGATGGCAAGCACCAAACGGTACAGGCGACAGGCAACGGCCCGGTCGATGCCACCTTTAATGCCATCAAGCAGCTGGTGCCGCACACGGCGGTCCTCGAGCTCTATCAGGTCCACGCTGTAACTGAAGGGACGGATGCGCAGGCCGAGGTTTCCGTGCGTCTCCAGGAGAATGGGCGCACAGTGACCGCGAAGGCTGCCGATCCGGACACTCTGGTCGCATCCGCGAAGGCGTACGTTGCCGCACTCAACAAGCTGCTCATCAAGCGGCAGCGTGGCGCTCCGGCCCAACGCTTCGTCGACTCAACGGCCAAGCTGACTGGCGTCTAATAGGGCACCCGGCGCCGACGGTCGGCAGGGTTGCGCCGATTCTCGTACGCGAGATATTCCCCGAGCCGTTATTCTATGGCTCGGGGCGATTCTTTTTGTGCAGCGTCATGGCGGCAAGCAGGGGCGAAGCGGTCGAGCCGGGACTGCTTTGTGCGATCCGACAGACGCTGAGATGAATGCGCAATGCTGCCGAAACTTGCAGGAGTGCTTTCCGACGATATCGCCATCGACCTCGGCACGGCGAACACACTCGTGCATGTGGCGGGCCGCGGTACCATCATCGACGAACCTTCCATGGTGGCGGTCCGGGCGACTGGTGGTGAGCGTCAGATCGTGGCCGTCGGCAGTGAGGCGCAGCGAATCATCGGTGTCGCGCCAGAGCCGCTTGAGGCCTTGTACCCGTTGCGCGACGGTGTAATCGCCGATTTCGTCGCGACTGGTGTCATGCTGCGGGAGTTCATCCGCCGCGTGCGCACAGCACTGCGATTTCGCCGGCCTCGCATTCTGATTTCAGTCCCGGCCAGCGCTACGCCTGTGGAACGACGCGCCGTTGTCGACACCGCGCGGGAAGCGGGCGCCCGATCCGTCTACCTCATTGCGGAGCCGGTCGCAGCCATGCTTGGGGCCGGCGCTCCAGTGCAGGAGGCGACCGGGACGATGGTCATTGACATCGGCGGCGGCACGACGGACATCGCCATCATTTCCCGTGGCAGGGTCATCACCGCGCGCTCGCTGCGCTGCGCAGGTCATGCCATGGACGAGGCGATCATCCGCTACGTCCGACGCCGGCATGACCTGGTGATTGGTCAGGCGAGCGCCGAGCAGATCAAAATCGAAGCGGGAACGGCGAGTGAGCGCGCGAACGGGCGCGACGCCGAAATTCACATCCGTGGTCGCGAAATACGCCGCGCCCGTTACAAGAGCGTTGTTCTTGGGCCGCAACACGTGGCTGAGGCTCTCGACGGGCCAATCAGCGAGATCGCCGAGTTTGCTCAGCGCGCTCTTGAGGAAGTGCCGGCAGAGGTGGCTGCCGACATCAGCCAGCGCGGCATCGTGCTTACCGGGGGCGGCGCGAAGCTGGACAAGCTCGACGAGGAGCTGACGCGCCGACTCGGCGTCCGCTGCACTCTCGCGGAAGACCCCATGCGCTGCGTCATCAAAGGGACGGCGCAGATTCTTGAAGAGCTGGCTACCAGCAATCATCTTTTCCTGTCGACAGAATAGGCTTGCGGCCGCCTGTGGGGTGCGCGCGATTCATCGCGCGCAAGGGTCTGGACAGACCCGGCCAACGGTGTTAGTGGAGCCTCACTCGCGGGGCCCAAGCAGGGCCCCTTTGCCGTCGAGGCGTGGGTGTATAGCTCAGTTGGTAGAGCAGCTGACTCTTAATCAGCGGGTCCCAGGTTCGAGTCCTGGTACACCCACCATCTTGATCGCTACTTCACCATCCTTATCGCTGCTTTAGCTGAAATCGACGCCAAAATTGGGCGGAAACGCCATTCAAACAATCATTGTTGTCTGATTTTTTGTCAGCGTGTCATTTAATTGCGCATTTATTCGCTGGACTCGATACGGCATTGCTTATTGGCGAGCGTAACAGAATAACTCGCTATTGAACGCGATCCGCGCCGACTTTCGGACACTCTTATCCGAGGCTCTCGTATTGGCTCGCGTGATATTGACAACGCGGGGATTACAGGCAGAAGGCGCAGCGATGAGCCAGAAAACTAATCGACACACCAAACTCGTCTTCTGGCTCGCCGTCGCCACTGGCCTCGTCCTCAGCATCATCGGTCTCCGGTTTCTCCTGCAACCCGAATCGGCTGCCAACTTCTTCGGCATCGACAAGCGCAGTCCGGGCTTTGCCCCGCACGCGGCCATCGCTTTGCGTGACCTCTGGTTGGGGCTGCTGCTCATCGCCTTGGCGGTGCTGAGAGATTGGCGCGCAGTTGCGCTGTGGCTCGGGCTGGCGACTCTGGTCTGTTTCGGGGACGCGGCCATCGCCGCAGTGTCCAGCGGGCGCGCGGTATCGATCGCGTTCCACGGCGGTTCGGGACTCTTTTGTGGCATTCTTGCGACACTAGCCTGGCGATTGTCGCGTACCCATGCCGGTTGATCACGCAACGTTCGGCCAAACCTCCCGTTGATTGCGTTGCTGCAAATAGTCGTAGCCTGCTGACTTATCTTGCGAGCTGAGAATCCCTGGGCCATAAGAGCAGCGCTTGCGGGGTGGGACGACGCGTCACCGAAGCTGCGGATTGAGCGGGGAGGGTGCCTCGCGCGGCGCCCGATCTCAGCAGTCGTGAGCGAAGTCCTGCCGATCCCCTTGGAACCGAGCTGCCATGGCCGTCAGACGTTTCGACCCCAACCAGCCTGCCAGTTTTGAATTCACGCCGGAGAATCTGGCGTGGGCTCAGGCGACGATTGCGAAGTATCCGCCGGGCAAGCAGCAGTCGGCCGTCATTCCGCTTCTCTGGCGGGCGCAGGAGCAGCACGGCGGGTGGCTTCCGGAGCCGGCGGTGCGTTACATCGCCGACATGCTGGGCATGCCCTACATCCGGGTCTATGAAATCGCCACCTTCTACACCATGTTCCAGCTGTCGCCGGTCGGCCGCAAGGCGCACGTCCAGGTGTGCGGCACGACCCCGTGCATGCTGCGCGGCTCCGAGGCGTTGATCGAGGTTTGCAAGCGCCGCATTCATCCCGAGCCGCATCACCTCTCCGAAGATGGCGATTTCTCCTGGGAAGAGGTCGAGTGCATCGCCTGCTGCGCCAACGCTCCAGCCGTGCAGATCGGTAAGGACACGTACGAGGATTTGACACCCGAGCTCTTTGAGCAACTGCTCGATGGGTTCGCCAAAGGCGAGCCGCCTAAACCGGGCTCGCAAATCGGCCGCCAGGCATCTTGCCCGGTCGGTGGGCCGACGACGTTGAAGGATTTCATCAAGGCGCAAGATTGACGCCGCAAACGGAAGGCGCGCGATGCTCTTGGACAAGGATCGCATCTTCACCAACCTCTACGGCTTCAACGACTGGCGCCTTGCCGGGGCACGCAAGCGCGGCATCTGGGATAACACCAAGGCGCTTCTCGAGCTGGGCCACGAAGGCATCATCGACGAAGTGAAGAAGTCGGGGCTCAGGGGGCGTGGCGGTGCCGGCTTCCCGACGGGTCTCAAGTGGTCGTTCATGCCGAAGAACGATCCGCGCCCCAGCTATCTCGTCGTCAACGGAGACGAGTCGGAGCCGGGCTCCTGCAAGGATCGCGAGATCCTGCGTCACGAGCCACACATGCTTATCGAGGGCTGCCTCGTGGCGAGCTTCGCGATGCGAGCCCACACCTGTTTTATCTATCTACGCGGCGAGTTCATCCGCGAGCGCGAGCGGCTGCAGGCGGCCATCGACGAGGCCTACGAAGCGCGCCTGATTGGCAAGAACAATGTCCACGGCTGGGACCTGGACATCGTTGTCCATCATGGCGCTGGCGCGTATATCTGCGGCGAGGAAACTGCGCTTCTGGAAAGCCTTGAAGGCAAGAAGGGCCAGCCGCGCCTGAAGCCGCCGTTCCCGGCCAACGCGGGCCTCTACGGCGCGCCGACAACGATCAACAACGTCGAGACAATTTCGGTTGTCCCCACGATTCTGCGCCGCGGCGCGACCTGGTTCGCGGGCCTGGGCAAGCCAAACAATACCGGTACCAAGCTCTTCCAGATTTCAGGCCACGTCGAGCGGCCTTGCGTGGTCGAAGAGGAGATGGGCATCCCGCTCCGTCAGCTCATCGAGGAGCATGCGGGCGGCGTCCGCGGTGGATGGAACAATCTTTTGGCTGTCATTCCCGGCGGTTCGTCCATGCCGCTCTTGCCAGCGTCTATGTGCGATGACCTGACAATGGACTTCGACTCGCTGCAGAAGCTGAAGTCCGGCCTCGGCACCGCCGCCATCATCGTGATGGAC
>PKEY01000102.1 GCA_002919265.1 Hyphomicrobiaceae bacterium
AAGGAGGCGCACAAGGTGGCGCACTTCTGCTCCATGTGCGGCCCCAAGTTCTGCTCCATGAAGATCACGCAGGACGTTCGCGATTACGCCGCCAAGCAGAACGCGACCATCGATGTCGAGGCCGGCATGGCCGAAATGAGCGCTAAATTCCGCGAGATGGGTGGTGAAGTCTACGTGGATGCCGACAAGGTGAAGGAGTCGAACAAGGCGCTGGGCTGACCGGCCTGCGCTCTCACGCGTTCGTAAGAAAAGCCCCTCGCGCATTCGCGCGAGGGGCTTTTGTTTCCAGCGATAAGTCGCGACCCGCGCGTTGCTCAATCGATATCCTGAACCTGCACCGGCTTCGGATTGACGCGATGGGCAAGCGCCGCCTCGATGAAGGGGTCGAGATCACCATCAAGCACGGCCTGCGGATTGGTGCTTTCCACACCGGTGCGCAGATCCTTCACCAGCTGATACGGCTGCAAGACGTATGACCGGATCTGATGGCCCCAGCCGAT
The DNA here is from genome assembly GCA_002919265.1 of Hyphomicrobiaceae bacterium. Taxonomy (GTDB): domain Bacteria; phylum Pseudomonadota; class Alphaproteobacteria; order Rhizobiales; family Hyphomicrobiaceae; genus ZC4RG25. The sequence continues at coordinate 501 of PKEY01000102.1, forward strand.
TTCCGTCTTGGCGGCCGCCTCGGCGTTCACCTTTTCCTCGCGCTTTTTCAGCTCGAGGTCATAAAGCCGGGCGCGAAGCATGGCCCAGGCGATGGCGCGGTTCTTGATCTGCGATCGCTCTTGCTGACACGCCACCACGATACCTGTTGGCAAGTGCGTGATGCGCACCGCCGAGTCGGTCGTGTTGACGTGCTGGCCTCCAGCGCCGGACGCGCGATAGGTGTCGATTCGGACGTCGCTCTCCTTGATGTCGATCTCGATGTTGTCGTCGATGACCGGATAGACCCACACCGAGGCGAAGCTTGTGTGTCGTCGGGCGTTGGCGTCGAAAGGAGAGATGCGCACCAAGCGATGCACGCCGGACTCCGTCTTGAGCCAGCCGTAAGCGTTTTCGCCCTTGATCTCGAGCGTGGCTGACTTGAGCCCCGCTTCTTCGCCCGGACTCGCCTCCACCATGGTCACCTTGTAACCATGGTGCTCAGCCCAGCGCATGTACATCCGTGCGAGCATTTCGGCCCAGTCCTGGCTCTCGGTCCCGCCTGCGCCGGCGTGGATTTCGAGGTAGGCATCGTTCGCGTCCGCCTCGCCGGATAGGAGCGCTTCCACCTCGCGCCGTTGCGCGCGTTCGCGCAGCAACTTCAGAGCTGCTTCTCCCTCAGCGATGGTCTCTTCGTCGTTCTCTGCCTCGCCGAGCTCGATCAGCGTGATGGCGTCATCGAGCTCCTGCTCCATCTGCTTGTAGGCCGTGATCTGGCGTTCGAGCGCTTGGCGCTCGCGCATGATCTTTTGCGCCGCGCGAGGATCGTTCCAGAGGTTGGGATCTTCAGCCCGCGCGTTCAGTTCGGCAAGACGTGCTTCGGCTGTATCCCAGTCAAAGATGCCTCCGTAGGAGGGCGAGGGACTGGCGAATGGCGTCAACGTGCTTCTGTGGCTCTGCCCGCATTGGCGGCCTCCTCAAACTTCTCGATGCTGTCTGCTGAGTTACGATTGATATAGGTGCATTGCACCCTGCTTTAAACGCGTCGGTCCCTGACAGCAAGGCCCAGGTCCGACGCGCCAATTCGAGGTCAGTACACGCTGCCGAAACCGGACATCACGTTCCGGGGTGCGGGCGGGGCGGCGTCACCATAGGAGCTCATCTCATAGCCCAGGAAGGAGTTCGGATCGTCCGGCTCCTCATCCGGCTTGAACACTTCCCAGATAACGTCCTTGTCGCCCGGCGATGCTCTGAGCCCCGTGTATCTATTGACCGGTATGGTGCGAATGCCAGGTGGCGCACGGAATGGCACCTTTTTTCCGCCAAGTGCCATTTTCATGAAGTTTCCGAAGATGGGCGCCGCGATCTGACCGCCGGTCGCCGACTTGCCCATGGGCTTGGGCGTGTCGTAGCCCACGTAGACGCCGACGACGAGATCCGGCGAATAGCCGACGAACCAGGCGTCTTTGGAGTCATTGGTTGTGCCTGTCTTGCCGGCAAGCGGTGTCCCTGGAACGATCTTCTTGATGACCGTAGCCGTACCCCGCTGGACCACACCTTCCAGGATGGAGGTCATCTGGTAGGCGGTATACGGGTCGATGATCTGCCTCCGATCGTCCGGAATTTCCGGCTCTTCCTGACCGTGCCATGCATCGGCATTGCAACCCACGCACTCGCGTTGGTCATGGCGCCAGACGGTTCGGCCCCACCGATCCTGGATGCGGTCGATCAGGGTAGGCCTGACCTGCTTCCCGCCATTCGCAAAGGCGGCATAGGCCGCGGTCATGCGGAGAAGCGTCGTCTCGCCGGCGCCCAGCGACATGGCAAGCACGGGCAGGAGATCGTCGTACGCACCGAACCGCTTCGAGTACTCAATGACGAGCGGCATCCCGAGCTCCTGCGCGAGCCGCACCGTCATCTGGTTCCGCGATTTCTCGATGCCTACCCGCAGCGTGGAAGGCCCGTACGAGGTCTCCCTGTTGTAGTTCTCTGGGCGCCAGACTTCCTTACCTGGTCCCTGCTCGATCTCAATTGGCGCGTCGAGAACGATGGTCGTCGGCTTGTAACCGTTGTCGAGCGCCGCAGCGTAGACCAGCGGCTTATAGGCCGAGCCGGGCTGCCGCCGCGCTTGGATCGCGCGGTCGAACTGGCTCAGCGAGAAGGAGAAGCCGCCAACTGCCGCAAGAACGCGACCCGTGTGCGGGTCCATTGCGACGAGTCCGCCCCCGACTTCGGGAATCTGCATAAGGCTCCAAGCGCCCGTGGGATCCTTCGGGTCTTTGGGCGCGACGTAGATGACGTCACCGACCGAAACGACATCGGAGGGCTTTTTCGGCGCAGGACCCTTGGCGCGATCCGTGGCGCGGAACGGCCCGGCCCATTTCATCTCCTCGAACGAGATCTCGACGGCTTCGCGCGCGGTCGAAATACTGCCGTCCACTTCGCGCGTCGGTCTGAGGCCTACAACGATTTTCGATTGCTGAACTTCGAGAACGACACCGAGCCGCCAGGGGTCAATGTCGGTCGGCACGCTGATCTGTGCGAGCTTCGCACCCCAGTCGCCGGAGATGTCGATCTTGTCTACCGGCCCCCGCCAGCCGCGCTGGCGGTCGAACTCGACAAGGCCATCTATCAGCGCCTTCCGCGCATAGACCTGCAGCTCGGGATCAAGCGTCGTACGCACGGAAAGGCCGCCGCCATAAAGCTTGTCTTCTCCGTAACGGGCAAGCAGCGTCCGGCGAACCTCCTCGGCGAAGTAGTCGGCAGAGAACATATGCGCCCCGGACTGGCGCAGGTTTACCTGCAGTGGTTTAGCCTTTGCCTCGGCGGCTTCCTCTGCCGTGAGGTAGCCGTTCTCCACCATCTGATCGAGGATCCAGTTCCGCCGGATGGTAGCCTCACGGGCTCTCCGGAATGGATGATAGTTGTTCGGCCCCTTCGGCAGCGCGGCCAAATAGGCCGCTTCCTCGGGCGTCAGCTCGTCGAGCTCCTTGTTGAAGTAGTTGAGCGCCGCCGCCGCGACGCCATAGGAGCCCATGCCGAGGTAGATCTCGTTGAGATAGAGTTCGAGGATCTTGTCCTTCGAATAGGCGCGCTCGATGCGGATGGCCAGGATGGCCTCCTTCAGCTTGCGCTCCAGACTCTGTTCGCTGCTCAGCAGGAAGTTCTTCGCGACCTGCTGCGTGATGGTCGACGCGCCTTCTGGGCGCCGTCCGGGGTTTTGAATGTTCTTGATAACCGCGCGAGCGATGCCGACGAAGTCGAGCCCGCCATGCTCATAGAATCGCTTATCCTCCGCCGAGAGAAAGGCGTGGATGACGAGCTTGGGGATGGTGTTGATCGGCACGAAGATGCGCCGTTCACGAGCAAACTCCGCGATCAACCGTCCGTCGTGCGCATGGATGCGCGTCATCACTGGCGGCTCGTATTCGGCGAGTTTCTCGTAGCTCGGCAGGTCCTGCGAGTAGGACCACAACAGGTATCCGGCCACTGCCGAACCCGCGACGAAAGCGACGACACCGGCTGCAAACAGCCAGCCAAGAAGGCTCAGAAGAATGCTCTTCCGGCGTTTGCGCTTCCGCTGCGGCGCGACGGGTGGTGGCAGGATCGGTGCTCGCATCGGCCTTATAGTCTTAGGACGTGAAAGGGGCTTCCTCACACAACCAAGCGGCAACAAAACGGCATCGGGACACCACTACCACGGATTGCCCTACCAGCTCCAACAAAGAGCTTCCGACGATGAATTGTCACGACGTGGCGGCGGAGCTGTTGATGCGTCAACAACGCCGGGCGCAGGTTCAGGGCACATAGACGGCGCCCAGCGCGCGCTTGGCAAAAAACGAATCGATAGCCGCTAGTATCGCTCGTGCTACCTTGTTCTGCCACTCCGGAGAACGCAACAGCTTTTGATCATCCGCGTTGCTCATGAAACCCAGCTCGACAAGAACGGATGGGGATTCGGGCTGTTGGAGAACCTTGAACGCCGCTGAACGCTGGGGATCACGGGCGAGCGCAATATGCTTGCGCAACTCGTTCGTGAGGAGACGGCTGAAGTCAGCGGAGAAATTGGCCGTCTCTCGCTGAAGCAGGTCAAAGAGGATATTGCGGACCTCATCTGCCTCTTCGTTGGCGAGCGACTGGACGCCGGCGAGAATATCAACCGCATTCTCCTTCTCGGCCAAACGGCGCGCCTGCTCACTGGAGGCGTGTTCTGACAACGTATAGACGCTCCCGCCACGCACGACCGACGCCAGCGACTCCTCCGGCACGGCATCCGCATGGAGAGAAATGAACAGGTCCGCCTTGTGTTGGCGTGAGATGCGGACGCGTTGGTCCAGGGAAACATAGATGTCCTTGTCACGAGTCATTATGACCGAGTAGCGGCCGGTTTCGGCCAGGAGCTTCCTGAGGCGCAGGGCGACGGCGAGAACGACGTCCTTTTCCAGCAGGCCGTCCGGACCGGCAGCTCCGGGATCGAGGCCGCCGTGGCCGGGATCGATAACGATCAGGGGGCGATCCGACACGCGGGCCGTCTCTACGAGCGGTTCTTCATCGTAGCCGGGGCGCAGGGCAGGCTTGGAAAGATCCGTCACCGTTCCGCTGCCAGGAGTCGCTCGGCCAAACTCGAGTACCAACTGCGGCTTCTTTCCCTCGACCTGCGCCTTTACAACTCGAACTGGTCCGTCCGTATCGATGACGACGCGCGACTGGTTGGCATCGAACAAGCCGAAGCGAAATGCCTTGACCAATCCCTTGCCGTTTTGACCCGCCGTCGGGCTGATGCGAAAATCCACCTCGGGCAGATCTACAACCACGCGGTCGGGATCGACCAAGGTCGAGACGCTGACATCGATCTTCCGGTTGAGATCGAAGACAAGGCGCGTGAGGTTTGCTTCCTCGGTGAGGCTCACGCGGGTAATCGTCGGCTTTGAGGGAGCGGACGGTTTGGGCTTGATGCCGGACGTGGCTGCTTGAGGTGTGACCTCAATCGTCCATCCCGAGAACTGGGATTGGGCAAGGGCGAACCCCGCGCCGGCAAGGTGCGCGATGAGGAAAATCGCAAAACGAATGACGGCTGCCAGCCCCCCGATGTGCATGTGACGCGTAATCCCGCCCAACGCTCTCGGGGGTTTCCACATGTTATCCCCCTGCGCTTACGGGTATTGGTCATCGCGGCCACGCACAAGGGGGGCGAATCAGCTCGCGGGCGGGCGTGACATTCAGAACACTCTTGCCTCGGGTAGGGCGAAACCCTAAAACGGTTGCATCGTGCCGGGGCTCGATTATCTCTGACGCAACCGGCGAGACCGGGATGGACGCGAGCGCCTGCTGCGTCGTTTGATGGTCTCCTGGAAGTCGCGTTTACGGCCTGTAAGGCGCGGAAGGTGTATAGCCGGCTTTCAAGAAAGGCGGCGTCTCGTTCCTGGCAAGATCGCGTCCGGGATTAGAGCGAGCTTGATCTTGTCGGCGATCACCTAGGACTTTTCGCCCTGTCATGACCGCCCGGGAAAGGGGTGCGGACGGCGGGGCTTAACGGCGACTTGGACAAAGACGCCATTTCCACTGCCCGGTAACGGGCCCAGCTCTTCTCGAGCTACGTCAGCGCTTGCAGGAAGGGCTGATTCGCCAAGTAACCGTATGCACAGCACGTTCACACATCCACTGCGCAGCTGGACCCCTCGAAAGGATCACATCGAGGCAGGACGACCCGCGTCGCGCCTGTTCTGCCTAAACGAGGAGCATGCACTGCAGTCACAATGGACGTGCGTTGGACCCCTTTCCGGATCTATTCAAAACCGTCAACACAACATGCGCGCCCGTGAGCGGCAAAGCACGGCCTGTGGTCAAGCAGGCGTTCGCCCCGCAGCCATAAGCGGTGTCGAGCCGCGTCGGCGTGCCAAGGACCGTCACACATGTCCAACAACAAGATGCTCATCGATGCCACGCACCCCGAAGAGACGAGGGTCGTGGTTGTCAAAGGAGGCCGTGTAGAGGAGTTCGATTACGAGTCCGCAGCGCGTAAGCTTCTCCGCGGAAACATCTATCTGGCGAAAATCACACGCGTAGAACCGTCTCTGCAGGCAGCGTTCGTCGATTACGGAGGCAACCGTCACGGGTTTCTGGCTTTCAACGAGATCCATCCGGATTACTACCAGATCCCAGTCGCGGACCGTCAGGCTCTGCTTGAGGAGGAGGCCAAAGCCGAGGCCGAGGAAGAGGCCGAAGCAGACGGAGTTTCGGACGTCAGTGCTGACTCGGAGGGGGAGCAGCCATCAGAAGCGGACCACGGCCCATCAGACGACGAGCTTGAGGAAAGAGCCGTCGACGTAACCGAGTTTTTGCCGCCCGAGCCTGAGGCCTCCGCGGCCGAGGAGGCGCCGGCAGAAGCTGCATCCGAGCAAGCGGAAACGACCACGGTCGTCGCCGAGGCGGTGAAGCCTGACGAGCGGCTGACCGAGGACGTGCCGCAGGGTGCGGTTGAGAACGGCAGGGCTGATCAGGGCGCAGACGAGCCTATTCAGGAGCCGGTTGCCAAGGAAGCTTCCGAAGCCGAGGAGGGTTCGGAAGAGGAGCCTCATCTCGAGGATGCTCCCCAGCCGGTCGGCCTCGTCGAGGATGTCGGTGTCGAAGAGGTCGACGAGAACGGCACGGAGGAAAACGGCGGGAGCGAGGTCGAGCAGCTTGAGACCGTCGGTGCCGAGGATGCGATGGAGGAGGTTCCTTCACGCCCGCGGCGCCGTCCGCGCAACTACAAGATCCAGGAAGTGATCAAGCGCCGGCAGATCGTGCTGGTGCAGGTCGTGAAGGAGGAGCGCGGCAATAAGGGTGCTGCGCTGACCACCTACCTGTCGCTTGCCGGGCGCTACACGGTTCTCATGCCGAACACGGCGCGGGGTGGCGGCATCAGCCGCAAGATCACCAATGTTCAGGATCGCAAGCGCCTGAAGGCGATTGCCGCCGAGCTCGACGTGCCTGAGGGCATGGGCCTCATCATCCGCACGGCCGGTGCCACGCGCACCAAGCAGGAAATCAAGCGCGATTTCGAGTACCTGCTCCGGTTGTGGGAGAGCGTCCGCGAGCTGACGCTGCGCTCGACGGCTCCGACGCTCGTCTACGAGGAAGGCAACCTCATCAAGCGTGCGATCCGCGACCTCTACACCAAGGACATCGACGAGATCATCGTCGCCGGCGAAGCGGCCTACAAGGAAGCCCGCGACTTCATGCGGATGCTGATGCCAAGCCACGTCAAGAACGTGGTGCTGTATCAGGATCCCGAACCGCTGTTCAGCCGCTATCAGGTCGAGCGGCAGCTCGCCGCCATGTTCAGCCCGTACGTCCACCTGAAGTCGGGCGGCTACCTCGTCATCAATCAGACCGAGGCGCTGGTTGCGATCGACGTCAACTCAGGCAAGGCAACGCGCGAATTCTCCATCGAGGAGACGGCGCTTCAGACCAATCTCGAGGCGGCGGACGAAATCGCTCGTCAGCTCAGGTTGCGCGACCTCGCGGGGCTGATCGTCATCGACTTCATCGACATGGAGGAGAAGCGCAACAACCGCGCGGTAGAACGGCGGTTGAAGGAAGCGCTGAGGAACGACCGGGCCCGTATCCAGGTCGGCCGGATCAGCCATTTCGGTCTTCTCGAGATGTCGCGCCAGCGGCTGAGGTCGGGTGTGCTCGAAGGATCGACCACACCGTGCCCGCACTGCCAGGGCACCGGCATCATACGCTCGACGGAATCAGTCGCCTTGGCGGTCATCCGCGCCATGGAAGACGCGCTGATGTCCGGCACGCCCAGCCCGATTGTCGCGAAGACCACGGTGCCTGTGGCGCTCTACATCCTCAACCACAAGCGGGCCTACATCAACGAGATGGAGTCTCGCTACGGCGTCCCGATCACTGTCGAGGCGAGCGACAAGGTCCAGGGCGCCAACTTCCTTATCGAAAAGGCGCCGCGTGCGACGACCAATGGGCAACGGCAACCCGAGCGGAGCGCGGTCAGTCTGGATTGGGGCTTCGAGGGTACCCCCGAGGAGGAGATCGAGGAGACTCCGCACGAGGAGGAAGAGGTTCGCGCCGAGGAGACCGAACCGCGCAGGTCGCGTCGTCGCCGCCGTCGGCGCGGGCGCCGTCGTGGTCTCCGCGAAGGAGTTCAGCAGCTGACTGCCGTGCCGGGTAACGGTGCCGGACCGGAAGTCGAAACCTTCGAAGCCAGTGAAAGCGAGGCTCACGACGAGGACGACTTTCCCGAAGACGAGGAAGGCGCAGAAGAGCCCGAAGCCGGTCTTGAGGCAGAGGAGCTGGAGGCTGACGCTGCCCAGCAGGATGGCGAGCCTGGCGAGGACGAGGCCGAAGGCGGCGAAGCCTCCGAAAGCCACGAAGTCCGCGAGGCTCATGAGCATCCTGAGGAGCACGAAGAACACGAGCCTCATGAGGTTCGTCGGGGGCGTCGGCGGCGCCGTGGGCGCCGTGGCGGACGCCGCGATCGCCATGCTCCGGCTCCTGAGGTTGCTCTCCAAGGCGAAGAAGGCCAGGAAGCTGTGACCGCTGAGGCACCTGATACGGGTGAGGCCGTCGAGCTGGTTGCCGTGGCGCCGGATACCGACGCACCCCGTGAGGCTTTGACCAACGGTCAGGGCGGAGAGGCCGCCGAAACGGACGCTGAGCCTACGCCGGTGGCCGCGGGTGAAACTCCGGCCGAGCGCCATCACGAGGAGCCAGGCCTGGTACCGGAGGTGATGGTGGAAGCGGCCCCTGAGACGAAGGCCTACAAGCCGGAGCCGCAGGAGAACGAGGCTCAGCCTGAGTTGGCCGAAGTTTCTGCTCAAGCGGCAGAGCCGGAGCCCGTCAAACCCGGACGGGTCTCCCGCACTGAGCCTGTGACCAGCGAGCCGATCATCGAGCGAATCGTGGTCAGCCCTGAGGTCGGCACGGTCGTGTCATCGGAAGTGACGCCCCAGGATCAACCCGTCCGTCGTGGCTGGTGGCAGCGCCGCTTCGGAGCGAGCGGTCAGGGCTAAGCTGGACGTCACGCGCAATAAGGCCTCAACCTTCTCCGCAGTCTGGAAGAAGGTTGAGGCTTATCTGTTCTTGTGACCAAGCATGATTTCCAGCACGCGCTCGGGAGTTACATCGCGCTCCAGGCGGAAGAAGTCGCCTTGGATCGTCAGCGCCTCATCGAGCTGGCGGTGGAATTCGGAGCGGTCGACTTCAATCGTCCCGAACTGCCGGAGGTGATCGGTGACGAACTGCGTGTCGAGCAGCACGAAGCCGCCATAGATCAGGCGCGCGCAGAGGTAGATGAGCGTGATCTTCGAGGCGTCGCGCATTTCCGAGAACATGCTTTCTCCGAAGAATGCGCCGCCGAGCGCAACCCCGTAGAGACCGCCGACAAGCCGGCCCTGGTGCCAGGCTTCCACCGTGTGGCAATAGCCGAGCTGATGCAACTCACGGTAAAGCTTGCGAATGCGGTCATTGATCCAAGTGGTGCGGCGGCCTGGTCTCGGCGCCGCGCAGCCGGCGATGACGCCGTCAAAATCCGTGTCGATGCGAATCACGTAAGGCTGCTGGCGGATCGTGCGCTGTAGCCGCTTGGGTACCCTCACAGCATCGAGTGGAAGCACGCCGCGAGCCTGCGGCTCGATCCAGTAGAGCTGCGGATCGTCCGCGCTCTCGGCCATGGGAAAAATCCCACACGTGTAGGCCTTGAGAAGGACCTGAGGTGTGATCTCGAGCAGGGGGCTTTCGCGTGCAGTCATCGCTTGCCAGGCATTTGACCCGGCGGCCGAATGGCGCCGTCAAGAATAAGTCCCCTCAATTGTGGGTAGTTCCGACGGTTACGGCAATAGTTTTGCGGCTTGAGCCGCGTTGCAACGACTTAATGGTTAGCGTTGCGACGAGAATTACTCAGTTTTCCCGAGGTACTTTTCCAGCCAGTGGATGTCGTACATGCCGTTCACGATGTCGGGATGCTTCACAAGCTCTGCGAACAGGGGGATTGTGGTGTCGATCCCGTCGATCACGAACTCCGACAAGCAGCGCCGCAACCGCATCAAGCACTCGTTGCGGTTCTTGCCGTGCACGATCAGCTTGCCGATGAGGCTGTCGTAGTACGGCGGGATCCGGTAGCCTTGATAGACGCCGCTGTCGACGCGCACGCCTAGGCCACCCGGTGGATGCCAATAGGTGATCTTCCCCGGTGAGGGACGAAAAGTCTTCGGGTCCTCGGCGTTGATGCGGCACTCGATGGCGTGGCCGGAGAAATTCACGTCCTCCTGCTTCACGCTAAGCGGAGCGCCCGCCGCCACCCGGATCTGCTCGATCACGAGATCAAGGCCGGTAATCATCTCGGTTACGGGATGCTCCACCTGCAGCCGCGTGTTCATCTCAATGAAGTAGAACTCGCCGTCCTCGTAGAGGAACTCCACCGTGCCGGCGCCGCGATACTTGATCTTGCGCATGGCCGCGGCGACCGTCTCACCGATTTTCTGCCGCGCCTCGGCATTGATCGCCGGAGACGGAGCCTCTTCCCAGATTTTCTGGTGGCGGCGCTGGAGCGAGCAGTCACGCTCGCCGAGGTGGATGGCGTTGCCGTTGCCATCGCCGAACACCTGAACCTCAATGTGGCGCGGCTTGGTCAGGTATTTCTCGATGTAGACGCTGTCGTCTCCAAACGCGGCTTTTGCCTCAGCCCGGGCAGTTGCCAGTGCGACTTCGAGCTCCTCCGGCGAGCGGGCCACCTTCATGCCGCGGCCGCCGCCACCGGCAGCGGCCTTGATGAGGACGGGGAACCCCATGTCCTTGGCAATGCGGAGCGCTTCTGCCTCGTTCCGCACGGCGCCGTCAGACCCAGGAACGACGGGAATACCGAGCTTTTTCGCCGTTTCCTTCGCCTGGATCTTGTCTCCCATCATCCGGATATGTTCGGACGATGGGCCGATGAAGGTTATGCCGTGCTCCTCCAGGATTTCGGCGAAGCGGGCGTTCTCGGAAAGAAAGCCATAGCCCGGATGAACGGCATCTGCTCCCGTGATCTCGCACGCGGCGAGCAGGCGCGGAATGTTCAGATAGCTTTCGGATGCGGGCGGCGGCCCGATGCACACGCTTTCATCCGCCAACCGAACATGCATGGCATCCGCGTCAGCTGTCGAATGCACAGCGACGGTCGCGATGCCCAGCTCCTTGCAAGCCCGCTGAATGCGCAGGGCAATTTCACCACGGTTCGCAATCAGGATCTTGTCGAACATGAATGGGCTTCTGGAGCTTTTGTTCTCGGATTGAGCGGGGCTTGGGACTGGCGTTGCGTTACTCGATGATGACCAGAGGCTCGCCGTATTCGACGGGCTGGCCGTTCTCGACGAGAATGTGGGTGACAGTGCCGGCCCGCGGCGCCGGGATATGGTTCATCGTCTTCATGGCTTCGATGATCATCAGGGTCTGGCCCTGAGTCACGCGCGAGCCAACTTCCACGAAAGGAGCTGCCCCCGGCTCTGGCGCTCGGTAAGCCGTGCCGACCATTGGCGACTTCACGCAGCCAGGATGGTTGGCGAAATCAATGGGCGCTTCCGCGGCGGGCTCGGTTGCTGCGGGCTGAGCGGCGGGTGCCGCTGCCACCTGTTGAGGAAGCGCCGTCGCAGCCACTGTCAGGTTCCGCGCCACGCGAATCTTCAGACCGGATTTTTCAATCTCAATCTCGCTGAGGCCCGTCTCGACGAGCAGAGCCGCAAGGTCGCGTATCAACTGCTGTTCGGAGTTGCCCCGGTCCCGCTGATCTTTCTGGTCCTTCGACATGCTCGTCTGTTCCGCCGTTCTTCCCGTCGCTTGAGCTTCGCGAACTGCGTTCGCTCAGCCTTTTGCCGACGATTGTTGTTGCAGAATGTCCGCCATCGCCTCGAGCGCAAGCTCGTACACCT
>PKEY01000099.1 GCA_002919265.1 Hyphomicrobiaceae bacterium
GAAGTGACCACCTCCGACTACGACCGTGAGAAGCTGCAGGAGCGTCTGGCGAAGCTCGCTGGCGGCGTTGCGGTGATCAAGGTCGGCGGTGCGACCGAGGTCGAGGTCAAGGAGCGCAAGGACCGCGTCGACGACGCCCTCCATGCGACCCGTGCGGCCGTCGAAGAAGGCATCGTTCCGGGTGGCGGTGTTGCCCTGCTGCGGTCGCTGAAAGCGCTCGATGGCCTCAACCCGGCCAACGAGGATCAGAAGACCGGCATCAACATCATTCGCCGGGCGATCCAGGCGCCGGCACGCCAGATCGCGCAGAACGCGGGCGAGGATGGCTCGATCATCGTCGGCAAGATCCTCGACAACAACACGTACAATTGGGGCTATGACGCCCAGACCGGCGAGTACGGTGACCTCGTCGCGAAGGGCATCATCGACCCCACGAAGGTGGTCCGTACGGCTCTGCAGGATGCCGCTTCCGTCGCGGGCCTGCTGATCACCACTGAGGCGATGATCGCCGAGAAGCCGAAGAAGCAGGCTCCTGCCCCGGCGACACCGGGCGGGATGGACTTCTAAGAGGTCCTGACCGAGGGCACGCGCGCATGGCGCGTGCCCTTTTCTTTAGGTGCGGGTGAAGCCGCCTATCATCCGTGCGGGGTTGAAAACGGAAGTGGTTTCAGTGGAGTATTCCGCCCAATCCACTCATCGACGCGCGCAACTCTAAGCCACAAGGGAGGGCGCATGCCTGCATTGATCGAAGCCGATGCATTGAAAAAGAGCTTCGGCAACATCAAAGCGGTCAACGGCATTTCGCTGACCGTCATGCCGGGCGAGGTCCTCGGGTTTCTGGGTCCGAACGGGGCCGGAAAATCCACGACCATGAAGATGATCACCGGCTTCCTCGAGCCGGACTCGGGCACGGCGCGCATCGCCGGTTACGATGTGCAGGAGCAGCCGCTGGCCGCCAAGGCCCACCTTGGCTATCTCCCGGAAGGTGCGCCGGCCTACGCCGAAATGACTCCCGCCAAGTTTCTGCGCTTCATCGCGGCCATTCGCGGCTTCCGCGGCGCAGAGGCCCAACGGCGCGTCGACGCCGCCGTCGATAAGACCGGCCTGCACTCGGTTCTCCACCAGAACATCGAAACACTCTCGAAGGGTTACAAACGCCGGGTCGGCATCGCCCAGGCCATCCTTCATGACCCGCAAGTTCTGATCATGGACGAGCCGACCGATGGCCTCGATCCCAATCAAAAGCATCAGGTGCGCGAGCTGATCCGCGATATGGCCAGGGACAAGGCCATCATCGTCTCAACGCATATTCTTGAAGAGGTCGAAGCGGTCTGCACGCGCGCAGTCGTCATCGACAAGGGTCGCATCGTCGCCGATGGGACGGCAGAGGATCTGCGGCAACGCGCGCCCAATCACGGCGCGGTGGCGATCCGCGTCGCCACCGACCAGGCTGAAATCGTTATGCAAGCGCTCCAGCGCTTCCCGTCGATTGCGACTGTCGAGACGTTGGGTAAGGCCAACGGCCATCTACACCTCCGCGCTCTTCCCAAGAACGGCATGTCGATTGCCGCAGAGGTGACGCAAGCGATTCGCGAGTCGGCGATCGTTGTCGAGGAAATCTACGTCGAGCGCGGCAAGCTCGATGACGTGTTCCGTCAGATCACAACGTCGGATCAGGGGGGCGGCCATGCTTGATAGCCTGAAGCGCACCTGGATCATCACCAAGCGCGAGTTCGGCGCTTATTTTGCGACGCCCCTGGCGTTCGTGTTCCTCATCATTTTCGTAGCGCTGACCGGCGCATTCGCCTTTTATGTCGGCAACTTCTTCGACCGCAATCAGGCCGACCTGACGAGCTTCTTCGTCTATCACCCGTGGCTGTTCCTGCTCCTGGTGCCGGCCATCGCGATGCGGTTGTGGGCGGAGGAGCGCAAGACCGGCACCATCGAGCTTTTGATGACGCTGCCGCTGTCGCCCGGCGAGGCAATTGTCGGCAAGTATCTGGCGGCGTGGGCAGTGATCGGCGTTGCGCTGATGCTGACGTTCCCGATGTGGATCACTGTCAACGTTCTGGGCTCGCCGGATAACGGCGTCATCCTTGCAAGCTACATTGGCAGCTTCCTTACCGCTGGCGCCTTTCTCGCCATTGGCTCCTGCATTTCGGCGCTGACTAAGAACCAGGTCATCGCTTTCATCGTCGCGGCGGTGGTTTGCTTCCTTTTGCTGATGAGCGGCATGGACCTGGTGCTCAACGCCTTCCGTATGTGGGCACCGCAGTTCGTCGTCGCCGCCATTCAGAGTCTGAGCTTCCTGTCCCATTTCGAGGACTTCTCGAAAGGCATCGTCAGCCTGCCGGCTCTGATCTTCTATTTCTCGTTGATCGTGTTCGCCCTGTTCGCGAACCGCATCATCGTCGATCAGAAGAAGGCCGCTTGAAGGGAGGAGCGCGCCATGAGCTCGAAATTCACCTCACCCCTTGAAAAGGCGGCACAGTGGGTTTCCCGAATGCCGCGGCACACCATGGCGTGGACGGGACTGGCGCTCGCCGGCGTCGTCTTCCTAGCCATCAATCTCATCAGCGCAACGCTGCTGCGCTCAGTGAAGGCTGATTTCACGAAGGAAGGCCTTTACACGATTTCGGAAGGCACGCGGAAGGCGCTGCAGACGATCGACGAGCCGATCGATATCCGCGTTTATTACTCGAACAAGCTCGGCGAGGCCGCGCCTTCGTTCGCGAAGAACTTCGAGCGGGTCCGCACGCTGCTGGAGCAGTATCGCTCCATTTCAGGCAACAAGCTGCAAATCTCGTACATTGACCCCGAGCCGTTCTCGGACGCTGAGGATCGCGCCGTGGCTGCGGGCCTTCGTGGCATTCGGCTCAATCCGGAAGGCGACCTCGGCTACTTCGGTATTGTCGGTGCCAACTCGACCGACAATGAGGAAACCATCGGCTTCTTCTCACCCGAGCGCGAGCGGTTCATCGAGTACGACGTCACCAAGCTGATTTACTCGCTCGCGCATCCGAAAAAGCCGGTGATTGGGCTTGTTTCGACACTGCCGGTCGACGGCGGCCTCGATCCCGTGATGGGGATGCGCCAGCCGCTGCCGCAGCAGATGGTGATGCAGCAAATCCGCGACGTCTTCGAGGTGAGGACGCTCGGAAAGGACTTCAAGGAAGTCCCTGCAGAGGTCGACGTGCTGATGATCGTGCAGCCCGACGCGCTTCCGGCTGAAACGGTCTATGCGATCGACCAATTCGCGCTGAAGGGCGGTCGGGTGCTGGCCTTCGTCGACCCGGTGGCGGAAACGCTGCAGCCGCCCAACCCCATGATGTTCGGGGCGACGCCGAATTTTGATGAGTTCGGCAAGCTACTCAAGGCATGGGGCGTCAACTTCGACGGCAAGCAGGTTGCCGGTGATATCGAACATGCCCGGCGTGTCCAGTTCGGTGGTGGGTTCAACAACATCGTCACGGATTATGTCGCCTGGCTGAGCCTGGACAGCGGTAACCTCGATCAGAGCGATGTGCTCTCCGCAGGCATCGAGCGCCTCAATCTGGCGTCGGTCGGTTTCCTGAGCCCGGCTGAAGGCGCAACGACCAAGTTCGCGCCGGTAATCCAGACGAGCGCCGAGGCGATGGTCATTCCGACCGAGAAGATCTCCCCGATGCCGGACGCCGTCGGTCTGCTCCGCGAGTACAAGCCCGGCGGCAAACCGTTGGTCATCGCCGCGCGCGTATCAGGCCAGGCGAAGAGCGCCTATCCCGACGGCCGGCCCAAGGCGGAGAAATCCGACGACAAGGACGACAGCTCGTCGAAGTCGGAATCCTCGGACGCGAGCAAGGCTGACGCCGAGAAGGAGAAGGCCGAGCACCGGGCCGAAGGCAACATCAATGTGCTGATCATCGCCGACACCGACCTGCTGAGTGATCAGTTCTGGGTCGATGTCCGCGAGTTCCTTGGCCAGCAGATCGCCGTGCCTCATGCACACAACTCGGCGCTGGTGGTGAATGCGCTCGAGAATCTGTCCGGCTCCGACGCCCTGATCACGCTGCGCGGCCGCGGCGTGGTTGATCGGCCCTTCGAGCTGGTGGCCGAAATTCGCCGCGATGCCGAGCGCCGTTATCGCGAAAAGGAGCAGGCGCTGACTAACAAGCTCAAGGAGCTGCAGGATCAGCTCGCGCGGCTTGAGAAGGTGGGCGAAGGCGAGACCGTCATCCTCACCGACAAGGAGCGGGAAGCCATCGAGCGGTTCCGCGGAGAAATGCTGACCGTGCGCCGCGAACTGCGCGAGGTGAAGCGCGCCCTGCGCGAGGACATCGACCGCCTCGATGCTTGGCTCAAGTTCGCCAACATCGGGGCCGTGCCTCTGCTGCTCGGTGCCGGCGCCGTTGGGTGGGCTCTCGTCCGCCGTCGGCGCAAGAATTGAGGAGAACAGCTTTCGCCAGGAGATCACCACATGAAACCCAAAACGTTCGTGATGATCGCATTGGCCGCTGTCATCTCCGGCGCTGCCGCAGTGGCCGCCTACACGACGTATAACCAATGGGATCAGGGCCGGGTCGTCGGCGAGAAGCTTGTCCCGGCACTGGCCTCGGGCAACGTAGACGTCAGCAGCCTCGTCATCACCCGTGAAGGAAACACACTGACGTTGGAAAGCAATGCCAACGGCCAGTGGAGTATCAAGGAGCGCGATAGCTATCCGGCGGACCCTGACAAGGTTCGCGCCCTTCTTGTGAAGTTGGCGCAGGCGGAGCTGATCGAGGCCAAGACGCGCATGCCGGACCGCCACGCGCTGCTTGAGCTGGAAGATCCGTCGTCCAAGGATGCCAAATCCCGGTCACTCAAGCTTCTCGATGGTTCCGGCAAGACAATCGCTGACCTCGTGATCGGCAAGCGGCGGTGGGACGCCTTCGGCTCCGGCAAGAGTGGTACGTATGTCCGCAAGGCCGGCGACGCGCAGACCTGGCTCGCCAACGCTGAAATCGATGTGCGCGCCGAGGTCCGTTCCTGGATCAACCCGACGCTCGTCGAGACCCAGAGCGACAAGATCCAGACGCTCACCATCCACATCCCTGGCGAAGAGCTCCTCAAGATTGAGCGGGACGCCTCTGACAAGAGCAAGACGCAATTCGTGGGGCTGCCCGCCGATGCCAAGCTCAAGGACACCACGGCTGCTGATGGCGTCCTGCGTGCCGCGGCGCGGATCGATGTGGATGACGTGCGCAAGCTGGATGCGCCACCTTCAGGCGACGTGAGCACGGTCTCCTTCAAAAATGAGCAAGGCTTGGAGATCACCTACTGGCTGCGGAAAGACGGCGACGATTATTGGCTTTCCATAGCCGCCTCCGGCGAAGGCGATGCCAAGGAAATGGCCGAGAAGATCCGCAATCAAGCCAAGGGCTGGGAGTACAAGATCACAAGTACCAAGGCCGGCTCGCTGCTGAAGCGGCGCGCGGATTTGATCGAGAGCAGCTGATCCTTGCTCTTCTGATCTCTTTCGCAGGCGCTCCGCCTGCTGCGGAGCGCCTCTATTTTTTCAGAACACGAACCGGAGCGTCACAACGCGCGGCGGACGCGGACCAAGGTCGCATCGAGATGCCGCCCCATTACCTCGGCAAGCGCCTCGCCATCTCGTTTTGTCAGGGCGGCGATCATCTCCTCGTGTTCCGCAACTGCATCGGCCCACTGCCCCGGCGTCTCGTGTCCGAGATAGCGGACGCGCCTGATCCGCGCTTGCAGAAGCCCATGCATTTCGGCCAGGGCCTCGTTGCCCGAAGCCTTCACGATCGCGGAGTGAATGGCTTGGTTGAGCTTGAAGTATTCGAGCCGCTGCCGCCGCTTGTACAGATTCATCATTCGCCGATGCATGTCGGCAATCTCGGCGATCGTCTTGTCGTCGGCATTCTGACACGCGAGACGTGCCGCAAGTTGCTCCAGCGCCTTCAAGACCTCGAGGATCTGGGCCACATCGCGCTCGCTAAAGCGTCGCACTACGGCGCCGCGCGACGGCACATTCTCGACGAGCCCCTCGCGGGCCAGGGTCTTGATCGCTTCGCGCAAGGGCGTGCGTGACACGCCCAGCATGGCGCCGACCTGCACTTCGTTGATCCGCGTGCCGGGGGCCAGGCGCCCTTCGATGATGAGATCTCTCAGCCGCTCGACGACCTCGTCGTGCAGCGTCTTTCGCGCGATCGGTGGTATGCTTCCCAGATCCTGGGTTTCCGTCATCGTGGGGTTACGTGCCTCGCCCGTCAGGCGTCTTTCCATCCCAACCGCCTGTGTAATGCGTCCCTTTGCACGCTACATGCTGCATACAATATTCTTGAACCGCAAGGGTCCGTCGTTATACTCGCCCGCAGGCTTGTTAAATGATGGAAACGCTGATGGAAGCCGGCTCGCGGGGCGGTTTGCCCGTTATTGCTTTTGCGATGGGGGATCCTGCAGGGATCAGCCCCGAGTTGACTGCGAAGCTTCTCGCTGACTCAGAAATCCGCCCCAAGGCCAAGTTTGTCGTTTTCGGCGACAAACGGATACTCGACGCCGGCGCTGCCGTCGCCAAGGTTGATCCCGATGTGAAGGTCGTCTCGTCGGAGGACGATGTCCCGGCAGAGGCCGACAAGCCGATTTTCGTCGATCTTCGCCATCTCGATCCGGCTGACGTCACCCCCAGCACCGCGACGCTTGCCGGCGGCAAATTCGCGACGGAAAACTTCCGCCGCGCCCTACGCTTCGCTGCAGCTGGAAAAGCTGACGCCGTCTTCTTTACGCCATTCAATAAAGCCGCCATGCGGATGGCGTATCCCAACTATGACGATGAAATTCGTTTTGTGCGCGACGCGCTTGAGAGCGATGCGCAGGCGAGCGAATTCAACATTCTCGGCAAGCTCTGGAATGCGCGGGTCACGTCGCACATTCCACTGCGCAAGGTGGCCGACGCAATTACCGAGGAGCGCATTTTGCGCTCTCTGACTCTCACGCATAACTGCATGCGTCAGGCGGGTTTTGAGCAGCCCCGCATCGCTGTTGCGGCGCTCAATCCGCACGCGGGTGACGGCGGCAATTTCGGCCGGGAAGAAATCGATGTTATCGGCCCCGCCGTCGAAAAGGCTCAAGCGCAAGGTTTTGCCGTCAAAGGCCCCTTCCCTTCGGACACGGTGTTCTTGCGCGCTAAGAATGGTGATTTCGACGCCGTGCTCACGATGTATCACGACCAGGGGCAGATCGCGATGAAGCTCATGGGCTTCGACCGCGGCGTAACGCTTATCGGCGGCTTTCCGTTTCCGATTTGCACGCCCGCCCATGGAACAGCTTATGACATCGCGGGCAAGGGAATTGCAAATATCGGTGCAAGCCGCACAGCGCTGCTGCTCGCAATAGAAATGGCGTCGCGCAGTACAATGGCCTCTTGAAATCTGCTTATCTACTTAAAAGGCAGAAAAAGAGGACCGTTGGGTGAAATCGTTCAAGGAGGAAGGTCATTTAAAATGTGTAAAGTAAGTAAATTGTTCGGCATCGTTGCCGCTGCAGCGCTGACATTCGGCGCATCTGCGGCGCAGGCTTGGAAGCCCTCGAAGCCGATTGAATTCGTGGTCACCTCCGGCGCCGGTGGCGGTACTGATAACTTCGCCCGCGTTGTGCAATCGGCCATCGCGAAGCACAACCTAATCGATCAACCGATCATTGTGACGAACAAGGGCGGCGGCAGCGGTGCTGAGGGCTACGTCTACGCGCGCGGCGCTGCCGGCGACCCTCACAAGGTCATTTTCGGCACCAACAACGCTTATCTTCTGCCCTACGTCGCGAAAGTGGGCTTTGATCGTTCGACGTTGACGCCTGTTGCCGTAATGGCGTTGGACGAATTCCTGCTGTGGGTGAACGCCAATTCGGAATTCAAGACGGCGAAGGATTATATCGAAGCCGTCAGGGCGAAGCCCGAAACCTTCAAAATGGGCGGCAGCCAGTCCAAGGACACCGACCAGACGCTGGTGAGCATGATCGAGCACGCTGCCGGCGTTAAGTTCATCTACGTGCCGTTCAACGGTGGCGGTGCTGCAGCGGTCCAACTTGCTGGTGGCCACATCGACTCCAACACCAACAACCCGAACGAAAACATCGGGCAGTGGAAAGCTGGCCAGGTTCGCCCGCTTTGCGTCTTCAGCTCTGAGCGCCTGCCCGAAGGCCCGAAGGTTTATGACAACATGGGTTGGTCGGATATCCCGCTCTGCAAGGACGAGGGCATTCCGATCGACCGCTTCCAGATGCCCCGCACGGTGTGGCTCCCGGCCAATGTGCCTGCGGACGTTGTCGCATTCTACGTGGATGTCCTGAAAAAGGTCAGCGAAACGCCCGAGTGGAAAGAGTACATCACGCGCACCGTGCAAACGCCGCGTTTCATGACGGGCGAGGAAATGGCGACGTTCATCGCCGAAGACGAGGAAAAGAACAAGAAAGTGTTCGAAAGAGAGGGCTGGCTGGTCAAATGACCAGCCTGAACCTTCCTTTTCCGATTACACCCTGAAAGAACGATGATCTCACGCTTCGGAGCAGAATTGGTGACGGCCGTCATCGCCACGGTGTTCGGCCTCACCGTTACGCTTGGTGCCTTGGAATTTGGTATCGGCTGGAGCCCATCGGGCCCCGAGCCCGGAGCGTTTCCGTTCTACATCGGCCTGCTGATTACAGCGGCAGGCCTCGGCATCATCATTCAAACCCTCGTGCAGAAGAGATCATCTGCCGAGGCTTTCCTCACGGCTGAGCAGCTGCGGGCGGTGGCCTCGTTTACCCTGCCAATTATCGGGCTGGTCGTGGTTTCGCTGTGGCTCGGCCTTTACGTTGGGATGGCGCTCTACCTGTTCTTCACAATGACGGTTCAGGGGGGCTATCGCATCCATACGGCGGCCTTGGTCGGAATTGGCATGGCCGTTTTCATGTACGTGGTCCTGGAAATCGGTTTCAAGACGCCTTTGCTCAAAGGGCCGCTTGAGAACGCATTAGGCCTCTGAGAGAAGACCAATGGAAGGCTTGGCGTCTCTCCTTCACGGATTCAGCGTTGCGCTGACAGCCCACCACATCCTCCTCATGATGATTGGTGTGCTGCTGGGAATTCTCGTGGGCGTGCTGCCCGGGCTTGGCGCACCCAACGGCGTTTCTCTGCTTCTGCCGCTGACGTTCAGCATGGACCCCGTCGCGGCCATCATTCTGCTCACCAGCATGTACTGGGGGGCGCTGTTCGGCGGCTCGACGACGTCCATTCTTTTCAACATTCCCGGAGAGCCATCCTCGGTTGCCACAACGTTTGACGGCTATCCGCTGGCCAAGAAAGGACACGCGACAGAAGCTCTAAGCTACGCCTTCCTTTCCGCCGGTTTCGGCGCGCTTCTGGGCGTCATCATTATCACACTGCTCTCCGGCTGGGTTGCGCGTTTCGCGATGCAATTCAGCCCTGCGGAATATTTCGCCGTCTATTTCCTGGCATTCGCGAGCTTCGTCGGCCTCGGCGGCGCCAATCCGCTCAAGACGATTGTTTCCATTGGCACCGGCTTCGCCTTGGCTGCCGTTGGCATGGATTCCGTCTCTGGGAATCTGCGCCTCACCTACGGCTTCGACCAGCTGATCGCGGGGATTAGCTTCCTCGTCGCGGTTATTGGGCTTTTCGGCCTTGGCGAGCTCATCATCACCATTGAGGACGGTCTTCGGCTTGAGGGCCTTCGCGCGCGGATCTCCCTGTGGCAGGTGCTGAAGACGGCCGCGCAAATGCCCCGCTATTGGGTCGCCTTGCTGCGTAGCGGTCTCGTGGGCTGCTGGATGGGCATTACGCCCGGCGGGCCAACTGCTGCTTCTTTCATGAGCTACGGCCTGGCGAAGCGTTTTTCGCGGAGACGCGAGAATTTCGGCAAAGGAGAGCCGGAGGGCATCATCTCTCCCGAAACTGCCGACCACGCTGCAGGCACAAGCGCCATGCTGCCGATGCTCGCCCTTGGCGTTCCAGGTTCCGCCACGGCGGCTGTCATGCTCGGCGGACTGATGATTTGGGGCCTCAATCCCGGCCCAATGCTGTTCATTGAGCGGCCCGATTTCGTGTGGGGCCTCATCGCGAGCATGTATCTCGGTAACGTCGTGGCCGTCATTGTCGTGCTTGCGACCGTTCCGTTCTTCGCCGCCATCCTGCGCATCCCGTTCTCCATCATGGGGCCGGCCATCGTGGTCGTTTGTTTGGTGGGCGCGTACACCGTCGGCGACAGACCGTTCGATCTTTGGCTCGTGCTGATTTTCGGAGCGGTCGGATACGCGTTCAAAAAGCTCGATTATCCGATCGCGCCGCTCGTTCTCGCCATGGTCATTGGCGACAAGGCGGAGGACACCTTTCGGCAGTCCCTGATCATGTCGAAAGGCTCGCTCAGCATCTTCTGGTCGAATGGCCTCGTGGCGACGCTGATGGCGCTGGCCTGCATCCTCCTGATCCTGCCGGTCGTGATGCCATATATCCGCGCCCTGCTTCGACGCACTGCGCCGGCGCGATAGGGCGCTCAACGCGAAGATCCGCTGGCGCGCTATTGGAGCCAATTGGCGAGTTCTGAGCACGTCGATATCCAAGCCTCCGATGGCCGGGATATTTCGCTCGATATCCCGGTCTCGCCACTTTGGACTGCGTCCTTTCCTTCTTTGGGGGAAAGCCTTTGACTTTTGCACCGCAGCATGCCATCTCAGGTGCATCGCTCGTCGAGCGGTTTCCGGCGCTCCAGCCGCGTGAAGGAACATTCCGGTTTTCTGGCTCAGGCCATAGCCGAAACGCGTTCCCCTGTTGAGCGCCCTGAAGAACTTCCCATCCGACAGCCCAGGCCACGCGGGGCGTCTCCGAACGAGGCCGTGCCTTTGACCCGACCGACGCGCACCGTCGGCCGCTGGAACCCGGCCAAATAAGAAAGCATTCTAAGTGAACCAATTTTCCGAACTCGGCCTTGCCGGCCCCATCCTGAAGGCGCTCACGGGCGAAGGCTACTCGACCCCCACACCTATCCAGGCGAAAGCCATCCCGGCCGTGCTGGCAGGCTCCGATCTACTTGGCATCGCGCAAACGGGAACTGGCAAGACTGCCGCTTTCGCGCTCCCTATCCTGCATCGGCTTGCGCACACACGCCGGCCGGCCGCTCGCAAGGGCTGCCGCGTGCTCGTGCTCTCGCCAACGCGCGAGCTCGCCTCGCAGATCGCCGACAGCTTCAGGACCTACGGACGCCATCTGCGCCCGAGCATTGCAGTCGTGTTCGGCGGCGTCGGCCATCGGCCACAGATCCAGGCGCTTGCGGGCGGTGTCGATATTCTCATCGCCACGCCGGGTCGATTGCTGGACCATATCAGCGCGCGGACCATAGATCTGAAGGGCACCGAGATCTTGGTGCTCGACGAGGCCGACCGCATGCTCGACATGGGATTTGTGAAGCCCATTCGGCAGATCATTTCGCATCTGCCGGTTCGGCGGCAAACGCTCCTGTTCTCGGCAACCATGCCCCAGGAGATCGACGCTCTGGCGGGCACATTTCTTCGCAATCCTGTGAAGGTTGCAGTGGCGCCGGTCGCATCGACAGCCGAGCGCGTCAGCCAACGTGTGATCCACATCGAAAGCCAGAGAAAACGCGCCCTGCTCGCTGAGCTCCTTTCCGACCCCGGCATGTCGCGCACGCTCGTTTTCACCCGCACAAAACGGGGTGCCGATCGCGTTGCCAGGCACCTGGAGGACGCCGGCATCCGCGTGGCCGCCATACACGGCAACAAAAGCCAGAAGCAGCGCGAGCTGGCGCTCAATGCTTTCCGCAAAGCCAAGATCAGCGTGCTCGTTGCAACTGATATCGCCGCACGAGGCATCGACGTGGATGGCGTTTCACACGTCATCAACTACGAGCTGCCGGACGTGCCCGAGGACTACGTTCACCGTATTGGCCGCACGGCGCGCGCCGGCGCCTCGGGCAGTGCCATTTCTCTCTGCGATGTTGCCGAGCGCAGCCTTCTGCGGAGCATCGAGCGCCTGATCCGTCAATCGATCTCAGCCGAGGATCGGCGGAGCGATACGGGATCGGCAGCGGACACGAGACCCAAGCCCGCCGCCCGCGCCAAAGCCCGGCCGGGTCACTCTGACGACCGACGGATATCACGGCGACCTGACCGCTCGCGTCGGCAGAGATCGTCGAAATCCGGACGGTCGTATCAGCACGCCACCGCGTGACAGCTGGCCCCACGGGTCTGTAGCCGCTGGATCATCAATCAGTGACCTCCTATTCGCGTCGAAGCCCCACCCCACTCGGGTGGGGCTTGACGTATGAGAATTTCAGGCAGATAACTGCGAACTGAGGTTCAGCGGTCAACTTCTGATGTCTCAGACATGATTTCTGCGGC
>PKEY01000097.1 GCA_002919265.1 Hyphomicrobiaceae bacterium
TATCTCGCCTGAAGACTTCGCAGAGATCGCCGCTGCCAATCCTTACCTACGCGACCTTCGGGTGTAACCCGGTGTTGTTGTTAGTTGCACATTTTTCGATCAACCACGTTTTGTAAAATGGGTTAAAGTGAAATGGGATGAAATAACTGAGGAGAAGATTGGGGAGTTGATTGTCAGTTGGAAAATGGGTTATTGAACGTGTGGAGATACCAATCAATAAGATATTGCGATCGCCTGTTAAGTGTCCTTCCAAGTCAATCGAATCGGTGGATGCGAATACCACGTTGTCGCCAATAATCGTATACGGCGAGCCTTGTCTATACCGTCACTCCCAGCGCGCGCTCGATCTCCATATCCCAGGGCGCCTTATCTCCAATTTCGTCGGCGATAAAGTCGAGAAAGCTGCGAATGAGGGGATTGCCGTGCTTGCTTTTGAAGTACATGGCATAAAGGGTATGCGACGTTGCCGCGCGATACTGCGGCAGCACCAGTGACACCTCCTTTGCAACGATGCTCTTGGAGGCCACGTAAGTTGGTAGGCAGGCAATGCCCTGGTCACTGAGCACGGCTTGCAAGATCGCCGAGCTACTGTTGCAAATCATCACTGGGCTGATTTTGATCTCTTCCACCTGGCCATCGCGGCGGAACGACCATAGCCCGTTGGGCATCATTGCCGGATAGGCAAGACACCGATGGTTCACGAGATCGCTTGGTCGCAGTGGCTCTCCGCGGGTCTTCAGATAGCGCGGGGATGCGCAGTAAACCCAACGGATAGGGCCAAGGTGTCGAGCTGCATAGCCCCAGTCGCTGGTGGCAGTCACGCGTACCGCGACGTCGAATTGTTCTTCGGCGAGATTCACAAAGCGGTCGTCTAGCGACAGCACAATCGTCACGTGAGGGTGGGCCTCCATATAGCGTGCGATCAGCGGCTGAAGCTGAGACAGACCGAAGGCAATGGAACTGGTAATGCGCAGCGTCCCTTCGAGTCGCGTCCTGAAGCGGTTTATCTCGTCAACCGCCCGCTCGATCTCTTCCAGCAGCGTGCGGGCATGTTCGAAAAAAGCGTATCCCTGTTCCGTCAGCGACAGGCTGCGTGTCGTGCGCTTCACCAGCAAGATGCCGAGACGATCTTCAAGCTGCGAAAGCGATTTGCTGACCGCTGAGGGTGTCACGTTCAGCTCGCGCGCCGCCTTCGTCAGGCTGCCCGTCTCTACGATCTTGGCGAAGGCTATCAACTGAGAGAGCGAGCCGATTCCCCTCATCGCATCTCCCCACACTATTTGTGAAATTTGCTTAAGAATGAAATGAGAATCAATCGCTTTTTCCTGTTTTGCCGGTGTCTAACAATCCAGTGTGGCCGTCCGGGAGGCATTATAGGCTGACTCAGGGCGAGGCGCCGATGGCCCGAAAGATAAGAGCAGGCAACGCCAGGGCAGGAAGCCTCCGTCCCGGTCGATGGCTTGAAACTGCAGGGAGCGGCAATCAATGTTCAGGCGCGCAATTTCGGCTGTTGCCACGGTTGTTTTCACGTTTCTCTGGACCGCACCGCCGACCCGAGCCGGTGCCACGATGGATGCGGTTCTCGCACGGGGCGAGCTCGTCTGCGGTATCAATACCGGCTTCATCGGCTTCAGCTATCCAAACGAGCGCGGTGAGTGGAAAGGTCTGGACGTCGATCTCTGCCGCGGCCTTGCCGCGGCGCTCTTCGGCGACCCGAATAAAGTCAGGTTCGTGCCGCTGACACCTTCCACGCGATTTACGGCGGTCACCTCAGGTGAGGTCGACGTGCTGTTCCGCAACAGCACCGAGACCATGCTGCGGGACGTCACCTTGGGGCTGAGAGCGATCACGCCTTACTTCTACGATGGCCACAGCTTCATGGTTGCGGCCAGCTCTGGCATCAACAAAGCTGTCGAGCTGGACGGCGCCACCATCTGCTTGCTTCAGGGAACCACCAACGAGCAGATCACTGCTGACTTCTTCCGCCGCCACAATCTCAGCTTCACGCCAGTGGTGTTCGAGCGCTCCGAACAGGCGCGCGACGCGTTAAAGGCCGGCCGCTGTGACAGTTTCGGTTCGGACGCCGGCAACCTGGCGGCGGTAAGGCTCTCGATGGAAGATCCCAGCGCGTGGAAGATTTTGGACGAGCGCCTGTCCAAGGAGCCCTACGGCCCCTTCGTGCGCCGAGGAGATGATGAATGGTATGACGTGGTCCGCTGGTACGTGAACGCTCTTTTTCAGGCGGAGGAAAGCGGCATTACCGCAGCGAATGTCGAGGAGATTGCGGCAACCACCAACGACGCCGATCTCCGCCGGCTGCTGGGCGTGACGCCAGAGCTCGGCAAGGCGCTGAAATTGGACCCGAAGTGGGTGGTTAACGCGATCAAAGCAGTCGGCAACTACGGCGAAATATTCGAGCGGAATCTTGGACGCGATAGCCCGCTGGGCCTGTCCCGCGGCCTCAATGAACAGTGGACCAAGGGCGGCCTGATCTACGCTTTGCCGATGCGGTAGACCTCGGAGGAAAGGCGGCTGACAGTCTCAGTCGGCCGCAAACTTCCAATAGGCTCGACACCATACCTCGTTCCCGCCGGACCTTCCGGGCAAGAAAGTGAGCATGATTAGCGACCGATTTCCCCGGCTGCGTGTTGCCCATCTGCCTACGCCGCTTGAACCCTTGGACCGGCTCAGTGCTTTGCTTGGCGGCCCGCGCATCTGGATCAAGCGGGATGACTGCACCGGCCTCGCAACGGGGGGCAACAAGGTGAGGAAACTGGAGTTTCTCCTCGCCGATGCCCTGCGGGCTAAGGCCGATGTCGTGATCACCACGGGCGCTGTCCAATCGAACCATGTGCGTCAGACCGCTGCGTTTTGCGCGAAACTCGGCCTTGAGCTGGTAGCGCTCCTCGAAGATCGCGGCGCCAACGATCCGACATTCAAGCGTAGCGGTAACCTGTTCCTCGACCGGCTCTTCGCCGCGCAAACGAGAATCGTGCCGGCCGGAACCGACATGCGCGCACTCAGTACAACGACCGCGGAGGAGCTTCGCGCCGCCGGGCGCCGACCATACGTCATCCCGACCGGTGGTTCGAACTCGATCGGCGCCCTCGGCTACGTAGAGGCTGCAGCCGAGTTGCTTGATCAAGCGGCGGCGATGAACCTCACCATTGATGAGATCGTCCATCCGACCGGGAGCGGAGGCACACAGGCGGGGCTGCTGCTCGGTTTGGCGGCGCGCAAGCACCTCGTGCCCGTGCTGGGCGTGAGCGTGGGCAAGCCACGACAGGAATTGGAAGCGATCGTGCTGGCCATTGCGCAGGAAACGGCCGCTAATGCTTTGCCCGAGGTGACCGTCGATCCGCAAACCGTGCATGTCGACTCTGACTACGTCGGTGACGGCTATGGTCTTCCGACCGAAGCAATGGCTGAGGCGGTCAAGCTGGTTGCGCGTTGCGAGGGGCTCCTGCTTGATCCCGTCTACACGGGCAAAGCAATGGCCGGTCTCATTGCCAGAATACGAGCAGGTCGTCATGCTGCCTCGCGCAACATCGTCTTCTGGCATACTGGTGGAAGCGCAGGCCTCTTCGCCTATCCTGCAGCGCTGGGATTGACCGCCGAGGCAGAAGAGACCGGGACAGCCGCGCTTGGCGCCCCATGAGCGCGGCTCGCGTGCCCGTGGAAACGACCGCGAGGCTTACATGACCGCCACTAGGCTCCGCGATCAGACCACAG
This sequence comes from Hyphomicrobiaceae bacterium, assembly GCA_002919265.1. Taxonomy (GTDB): domain Bacteria; phylum Pseudomonadota; class Alphaproteobacteria; order Rhizobiales; family Hyphomicrobiaceae; genus ZC4RG25. The sequence continues at coordinate 3,733 of PKEY01000097.1, forward strand.
ATGCTCTCGCGAAACGCTTGTCCTGGAGCAATCCAGCCGTACGCGGCCTTGTGTGGCAGGTTCTCGTAGTCGGCGCTGTCCTGGCTGTCGTCGGCTGGCTTGCACTCAATACGTATCAGAACCTTGTAAGTCGCCGCATCGCGAGCGGCTTCGATTTTCTCTTCAGCGAGTCCGGTCTGCCCATCGGGGAGCATCTGATCAGCTATAGCCCTACCGATACGTATTTCCGTGCTCTGCTGGTCGGCGCACTAAACACGTTGCGCGTCGCAGTTATGGGCATCGTGCTGGCCACCGTTCTCGGCATAGCGATCGGCCTTGCTCGGCTGTCACGACACTGGTTACTGGCGAAGCTCACGGCCCTCTATGTCGAGGTATTCCGCAACCTGCCGCTGCTCCTGCACTTGCTCCTGATCTACGCATTGTTGCAGGCGCTACCTCCGCCGCGCGCGGCGCTCACCCCGCTCCCTGGCGTCTATCTTTCAAATCGCGGATTGGTGCTGCCGATTCTCGAATGGTCGCCTGCCCATAACTGGTGCCTGGCGGCGCTGGCGCTGGGTGTAGCGGGCACACTGGTTTACGGCCGCTGGACACGATGGCGACAAGCGAAGGATGGCCAGCCACGCCGCGTGGCTCCGGTAGCTCTCGTCCTGATCGTAGGTCTCCCAACTTTGGCTGCGATCTTGACGGAGGCCCCTCTCTCGATCGTGTGGCCTGAGCTTCGTGGATTCAACTTCCGCGGCGGCACTAGTCTGTCGCCCGAATACTTTGCCCTGCTGCTCGGCTTGGTGCTCTACACGGCCGCCTTCATTGCCGAGATCGTGCGCGCTGGCGTGCTTTCGGTGCACAAGGGACAATGGGAGGCCGCTCAGGCTCTCGGCCTCCCCAAAGGCTTGATCCTCCGCAAGATTGTGTTGCCCCAAGCGCTGCGGATGATCATTCCGCCCCTCATCAACCAATACCTCAATCTCACGAAGAACTCTTCGCTCGCGGTGGCGATCGGCTATCAGGATATCGTCTCTGTTGCTAACACGACGATCAACCAAACCGGACAGGCCATCGAGGGGATCGCGATCATTATGGCGGTCTATCTGACGATCAGCCTCTCAATCAGCCTCTTCATGAACTGGTACGACAGGCGTACCGCTTGGGGAGAGCGCTGAAGATGGCCCCTCCTCCTTCCGAAGACACTGCTACGCTGGCCGCTGAAAGTCGGTTCGCCACCGAATGGACCGTCAAGAAACGGCTTGCCGCCTCGCTGACTTGGTTACGCGAGAACCTCTTTTATTCTTGGCCGTCCACGGCGATCACGCTCGCCCTCTGCTACGTAGTCGCCCGCATTGGCCTCGCCCTGGTCGACTGGGCCTTCGCGAACGCGGTCTGGCTCGTGCCCTCAGGTGCCGGCGGTGCCGATACTAGCGCCTGCCGCGCGCCGGAAGCTGGCGCGTGCTGGGCTATTGTCGCCGAAAAGTACCGTTTCATTCTCTTCGGCACGTATCCCTACGAGCAGCACTGGCGCCCGGCGCTTTGCATTCTCATCTTTGCTGCGCTCTACGCAGCCACGACCTGGCGCCGTATGTGGGGGAGGACCCTGGCTCTTACCTGGGTCGTCGGCGCGATCGCAATCGGCCTGCTGATGTGGGGCGGCATCGGCGGCCTCCCCCTGATCCCAACCGAACGCTGGGGCGGGCTGGCCATCACACTGATCCTTGCCACCTTCGGTCTAGTGTCCGCGTTCCCGCTGGCCATCCTCGTCGCGCTGGGCAGACGTTCGAGACTTCCCGCAATCCGTGTTCTCTGCGTCGTGTATGTCGAATTCATCCGCGGCGTGCCACTCATCTCGCTGCTTTTCATGGCCAGCGTGGTGCTGCCGCTCTTCCTTCCTGACGGCATGACGCTCGACAAATTGCTAAGGGCGCAGATTGCCATAACCCTTTTCGCCGCCGCCTATCTTGCGGAGGTTGTGCGCGGTGGACTGCAGGCAATCCCAAAAGGGCAGTACGAAGCCGCCGATGCCCTGGGTTTGAGCTATTGGCAAAAGATGGGGCTAATCATCCTGCCACAGGCCCTGCGCATCGTTATCGCGCCGCTCGTGAACACTTTTATCGCCATCGTCAAAGATACCAGCCTGGTCCTGGTTATCGGCCTCTTCGACCTGCTGGGTGCAGGAAAGATGTCTGCGATGGAGCCTGCCTGGCAGGGCTTCGCGATCGAGGCATTCCTCTTCTGCGGCCTTATCTACTTCGTGATTTGTTTCACGATGTCCCGTTTCAGCCAGAGGCTCGAAGTGGATCTCCGAGCCAGCGGTAACCGCTGACCCGGCTCTCCAACTTTGCGGACTTCCAAATATGGCTGGAAGCCTTGGAGATTCATGTGAGCGGCCCAGCGTGAATTCGCGGCCCGCACAGGAGTTCAGCTGGAATTTAAAGCCCTCTGAGATTGGCAAGCAGCACACTTCTCAAGAGTTGAGCTTCTAGCGGTTGGCTGAACCACCAGATAGAGCCAACGTGCTTCGCTGATCTTGTACGCCTTTCTTGTACGCCTTGTCTGCGGGCTTGGCGCTACGGATTCGAGTGTCGTCAGCACCATCCCCCGCCTCCGATACCAACACCAATACCAACAGAATTCTGCGCTGCCCTGACACGAGCTTGGACAGCCCGAGACTGCGTTTGGGGAATTTCTCTTGATTTTCACTTACTTGCGAGGTGCGCTGGAACGCGATGAGATAGGCTGAGACGCGTCCGTGGTGCCCAGGGGCGGAATCGAACCACCGACACCGTGATTTTCAGTCACGTGCTCTACCAACTGAGCTACCTGGGCTTGAACCTTGCGTCCGCCAGAGAGGCGGTTGAGGTGGGGGCGTTATAGTTCCTCGTTGTCCCGCTGTCTAGCGCCTTGACTGGAAATAGCTTCACCCTCCCCAACGCCCATCTCGTCCTCTTCATCGTCCGCCGATTGCGCCGGGATCACGTAGGCGCCCCGGAGCCAACGCGAGAGGTCCACATCGGCACAGCGGCGCGAGCAGAACGGCCGGTACTCATGCACCGTCGGGGCGCCGCAGATGGGACAATGACCGCGTGCCGTGCTCTTGCTGTCAGACTCGCTTCCCATAAAACCTCAACGGCTGGCTGTCAGTCGATCTCCGTATCGGCGGCTTTCACCCACGAAAAGTGCACAGGGTAGCCCTCGCCCACCAGCAAGTTCACCGTCTCCGTCAACGGCAGGCCTACGACGCTGGTATAGGACCCAACGATCTTCTGAACGAAGCAGCCTGCAAGGCCCTGAATGGCATAGCCGCCGGCTTTCCCCCGCCACTCCCTTGAGGCGATATAGGCCTCGATCTCTTCCCGTGAAAGGCGTTTGAACCGCACCCGCGTGTCGACGAGCTTCACGCGCTCGCGATCGTCAGGGGTGATGAGGCAGACCGCAGTCAGCACCCGATGGGCGCGACCGGAAAGGAGCTGCAGCGCGGCAACTGCTTCGTCGACCGTCTCGGGCTTCAACACGGTTCGCCGACCCACCGCCACAACTGTATCCGCGGCCAGGACGAAGGCATCGGCCAGATCGCGATCGTTGGCAATCTGGTCGCGGGCCTCCTGCGCCTTCGCCCGGGCGAGTCGGTTTGCGAGAGAGCGCGGCATTTCTCCCCGCCGTGGCGTCTCGTCAATCGAAGTGGGCCGCAGCGCGTCGGGCGTGATGCCGACCTGCGAAAGCAGCATCAGGCGGCGCGGCGAGGCGCTCGCCAGCACCAGTTTCGGCCGCTCGGGAGACTTGTCGCGGCTGCCATCCCGCGATTTCGCAAGCTGGCGCCGCAGAGTGTTACGCCCGGGTTTGTCGGAGAGGCCGAAGCCCGTTAGCCGGGCGATTGTAGATGAGATCATCCCTAGACTCGATGGTGGTTAGCGGCAGGGGTGAGAGATCGTGACGGGAATGAATGGGCAGAACTCGGAGTCTCCCAATCATTCATCAAAAAATTGCAACCAGCGGAAGAATGCTGCAGACCCGCCCTTCTAAGCAAGAGCCCCCTCCCAAGTGCTGGCCAGCCACCCGAACCCCACCCTTGGCCGCTCAGCCTGCGGCATAAACTCGCACTCTCGCAGTTGGTCGGTTATCTTGTGGACGGATCAGGACCTGTGGAGGGAGATCGCCATGTCGTCGTCACTCGCGAGTATCGCCGAGATGCTTGGTGCCACAAAGCTGTTCGGCAAGCTCGATGAGGCGAGCCGGCTGGAAATCGCGAAGCAGATGCGCGAGGCGTGCTTCAGTTCCGGCCAGTCGATCTTCTCCCGGGGGGACACAGGGAAGGACATCTACTTGGTGCTTGATGGTCGCGTGCGGCTGTCGGTTCTCTCAAGCGAAGGCCGGGAGCTATCCTTCACCCATGCATCCCGGGGTGACGTCTTCGGCGAGATCGCGGCCCTGGATGGCGGGCCACGCACAGCGGATGCGACTGCGGTGACGGCCGTGAAGACCATGACGCTCTCTCATACAGCTGTTACCCGCCTGCTGGAGACGTCGCCGGAATTTGCCCAGGCGGCCATATCCTTCTTGTGCAACCGTATCCGAGAGACCGACCTCCAGCTGGAAGGCGTTGCCCTTCACCGAATCGAGGTGCGTCTGGCCCGATTCCTTCTCGGTATGCTGCGCCAACGGCATGGGCCGGACGTTTCCGGCCGAGTGACCATCGACCTCGGTATGTCCCAAGGGGAGCTTGCCTTGCTGCTCGGCGCGAGCCGCCCGAAGGTCAACGCTGCGCTCATGCTGCTCGAGGACATGGAAGCAATTCGGCGGCGCGATACAGTCGTCGAATGCAACGTTGAAGAACTCAAGAACATGGCTGAGCTGGACTGAGCCAGCGACGCGCGGAGACATCAGTGCCTCGCAGTGGAGACCGAGAAGCGGCTGTGGCTGAAGTTTCAAGGCCGGGGTCTCCTGCTATCGGGCCAACGGAGAGCACCGGCGAAACTCGGGTGGACTTGGCCGCAACTCCGGGAGACTCGGCAGTCCGCAGTGAGGAACTATCCGATGACAGCCCTGTTCCTCGAAGCTGTCTGAGCGCATTCCTGGCAGATTTGGCTCACCACCCGGCTGTGCGGAAGGTCGGATCCTGGATCAGATGGTTGGGAGAGCTCGGCACCGCAGGGTACAATCCCGAGATCCGACGCCGGCTGCTGATCGTCAATCTCATTGCCTACCTGATCGCGATCAGCACGGCTGAATACACCCTACAATACATTCAGCTCGACCCCGTCAAATACAGGCCGCTGATCCTCATCAATATTGGGCTTGTAGTGATGGCGCTGACGGTGCCTGGCATGCACCGGTTCAGTCCCATCGCTGGAGGAATGCTGATCGTCGTCAGCGAATATATCGCCATGATGACGATCTCGGCTCTGTTGGGTCGGTCGGGAGGCGTTCATTTGCAATTTCTTGTCGCCGCCGCCGCGCCGTTCGTGGTGTTCGGCCTCGAACGCATCAAGCTTGTAGCCACGGTGGTTATTCTCGGGCTCATTCTTCACCTCGTGGCCTGGTTCGAGTTTCCGAGCGAAGCCGCCCTCATACGCGCGGATCAGGAGTTTCTTGACGCGCTTTACATACAGGCCGCCATTACGACGTTCGGCCTGATAGCCGCCTCTGTCTGGTACGCTTTCCGTCTCGTCGAGCGCGCACGGGCGGAAACCGACAGTCTGCTTCGAAACATCCTGCCGGACATCGTCGCCGACCGCCTGAAATCACGCCCTGGCGAGCCGATCGCCGACAGCCACGAAGAGGTGAGCGTACTGTTCGCGGACATCTCGGGCTTTGTTGCGTTGGCACGAAGCCTGGGCGCAGCGAAGGTGGTTAACCTCCTAAACGAGATCGTGAGCGAGTTCGACCGTCTGGCGGTCCGCCACGGCGTCGAAAAGATCAAGACCATCGGGGACGCCTACATGGCCGTGGCCGGGCTTCCCGAGCCGGCAGAGGACCATGCCGAGAGGCTGGCGCGCATGGCCCTCGATATGCTGGCTACTGTCGAACGGGTGCGCGCCGAAACCGGTCTCGCGCTGCAAATGCGCATCGGAATGGCGGCAGGACCAGTGCTGGCCGGAGTGATCGGAACGCGGAAATTCAGCTATGATGTGTGGGGCGACACCGTAAATCTCGCCGCGCGACTGGAAAACCTCGGAGAGCCCGGACGCATCCACATTTGCCCGTTGTGCCGCGAGCGTCTGCAACACGCGTTCGAAATTCAGTCTCGTGGAATCACGGACATCAAGGGCGTAGGCCAGCAAGAAACATGGTTCCTGCTGGGGCCAAAACAGTCGAAATAGCTGGCAAACGTGGAGGGGCCGATGCCCCTCCCGAGACAGCGTTATTCCGCGGCCTCCTTCTGCACGGCCTCGGGACGCCAACGGAGCTTCGGCTCGCGCGCCGCCTTAGTCTCGTCGAGGCGCCGCCGCGGAGCGAAGCGTGGCGCCTGCTTGAAGCGCTCGATGTCGCCGCGCTTGGCGGCCTCAGCGAGATCACGTAGCGTGGCGATGAAGAGATCGAGGCTTTCCTTCGACTCGGATTCCGTCGGCTCCACCAGCATGGCGCCGTGGACGACGAGCGGGAAGTACACCGTCATCGGGTGATAGCCCTCGTCGATCATCGCCTTGGCAAAATCGAGCGTCGTGACCCCGGTGTCCTTCAGGAACTTGTCGTCGAACAGCACCTCGTGCATGCAGGGCTTGTCGCCAAAGGGCTGGCTGAACAGGTCGCGCAGTCCAACGCGGACATAATTCGCCGCGAGCACCGCGTCCTCGGACGCCTGCCTCATCCCGTCCGCGCCGTGGGACATCATGTATGTCAGGGCACGGACGAACATGCCCATCTGGCCGTGGAATGCCGTCAGCCGGCCGAACGGAGTCTTGCCCTGGCCTTCTGCATCCGCCGCATCTTCGACGAGGCGCAGAGTGTCACCGTCGCGGACGATGAACGGCACCGGCGCGTACTTCGCCAGCGCCTCAGATAGCACCACCGGTCCGGCCCCCGGTCCGCCGCCACCGTGCGGCGTCGAGAAGGTCTTGTGCAGGTTGATGTGCATGGCATCGACGCCAAGCTCACCTGGGCGAACCTTGCCGACGATGGCGTTGAAGTTGGCGCCGTCGCAGTAGAAGTACGCGCCGGCCTCATGCACCGCCTTCGCAATCTCGACCACCTCCGGCTCGAACAGGCCGCAAGTATTCGGATTGGTCAGCATGATGGCCGCAACGTCCGGGCCCAGCGCCGCGCGGACGGCTTCGACGGAGACAGTGCCATCTTCCCGCGCCGGAATGGAGCGCACCGAGTAGCCCATGAAAGCAGCCGTCGCCGGGTTGGTGCCGTGCGCCGAGTCCGGGACCAGCACGACGTCGCGCTTCGAGCCGGCTGCTTCGTGCGCCGCCTTGATGGCGAGCATCCCACAAAGCTCGCCGTGAGCGCCCGCCTTCGGTGAAAGGGCGACCGCCTTCATGCCCGTGAGCTCGAGCAGGTAGGCCGCCAGCATCTCCATGAGTTGCAGCGCCCCCTGCACCGTCTGCTGCGGCTGCAGCGGATGGATATCGCTGAAGCCCGGCAGCCGCGCCATTTTCTCGTTGAGACGCGGGTTGTGTTTCATCGTGCAGGAACCGAGCGGGTACAGTCCCGTGTCGATCGCGTAATTCCGCTGGGACAGGCGCACGTAATGGCGCATGGCCTCCGGCTCGGTCAGTCCCGGCAGGCCGATCGGCCCTTGGCGTTCCAGACCGTTAAGACGTGACGCTACCGGCTTCGGCTCCGGAAGATCGACACCGCTCTTCGACAGGCTGCCGGCCTCGAAGATCAGCGGCTCCTCATGGTCGAGGCCCCTGTGGCCCGTGAACGTACGGCCTTCGGTAGCCGGAGAAACTGCGCCCGGAGTTGTAGGGCGACCTTGAGTATTCATACCCATCAGAGCACCTCCTGCAGCGCCTTGACGTAGGCCGCGCGGTCCTCGTCGGTGTTGATCTCGGTGGATGCGACGATGATCAGATCACGGAGCTCGCTGCGCTTGGGCTCCAGCCGCGAAACCGGCACACCGCCCATCACGCCCTTCTCAGCCAGCGCATCGATGACCTTGCGAGCATCGCCGGGAACGCGGATGGTGAACTCGTTGAAGAAGCTCGGCGAGATCACCTCGACGCCGCCAACCTTGCTGAGTGCGTCGGCAAGCGCAACGGCATTGGCGTGATTGATCCGTGCCAGCTTCTTGAGCCCAGCCTCTCCGAGCAGCGTCAGGTGGATGGTGAATGCCAGCGCGCACAGGCCCGAATTCGTACAGATGTTCGAGGTCGCTTTTTCGCGGCGAATGTGCTGCTCGCGCGTCGAGAGCGTAAGCACGAATCCGCGCCGCCCCTCCGCATCCACGGTTTCGCCCGCGAGGCGGCCAGGCATCTGGCGGATGAACTTCTCGCGCGTCGCAAAGAGCCCGACGTAAG
>PKEY01000101.1 GCA_002919265.1 Hyphomicrobiaceae bacterium
ACGCATCCAGAGATTTGAGTAGCCTATGATCCGCAATTCTCTCTTCCGCGATCGCTGGCCTCCTATTATTGCCGCGGCTGCTCTCGCGATTCTGCCGTTCGCGCTGGATGCCGTCGGTCTGCCTTTGCGGTCATCCATCGACGTGGTGGTATTCGCGATCGCTTGTATGGGCCTCAATGTGCTCGTTGGGCACACAGGACTTGTCTCATTCGGCCACGGCGCCTGGTTCGGCCTCGCAGCCTACGCGGCCGCTTTGAGCCAGAGACATTGGTTTCCCGGAGACGTCATTCTTCCGGGCCTTTTTGCAATTGCCTTCGTGACTATGTCGGCGACGCTGCTCGGTGCTCTCATTCTCCGGCGGCGTGGCGTTTATTTCTCGCTGCTCACACTGGCGCTGACCGCCCTGCTCTTCGCAATTGCCTACCGTTGGACCGAGTTCACGGGCGGCGAAAGCGGCTTTGGTGGCGTGACCCGCGCAACGGTGCTCGGGCTCGATCTCGAAAACGACCGCATCTACTACTGGGTCGTCGCGGCGATCGGACTGGGCGTGACCTATGCGCTCTGGCGCTTCCACCGATCACCGGCTGGCACAGTCCTCGTTGCAATTCGTGAGAATGAAGAGCGCGCCCGTTTCATCGGCTATCCGACGAACCGCTACAAGCTTTTGGGCTTCGTCATTTCTGCTGCCGTCGTTGCCGTTGCTGGCGTGCTGTCCGTTTTCAACCACCGTTTTGCTTCCGCCGAACCATTGGCCGTCGCCTTCTCCGGCGAGCTGATTGCCATGGTAGTGATCGGCGGCATGCGCAGTTTTCTGGGGCCGGCACTCGGCGCGCTATTCTTCATTCTATTTCGCGAGTTCCTTTCGATCTGGACGCCGCACTGGTTACTGTTCTTCGGCATCCTGTTTGTCTTCTTCATCATGTTCTCGCCGACTGGCCTCGTCGGCGTTGCCGGACGGCTTATCGCCCCGTTCCGCAAGCGGATCGTTGAGGAAGCCGCCATGGCAAGGCGAACGCTTTCCGACGAACCGCTGCCAGCGTTCCTGCTCCCTCAGGAGCACCATGACGGCGCGATCCTCGAAGTGCGCGGCATTGCCAAGAGTTTCGGCGGCATTCGCGCCGTGCAGGGCGTCAGTTTTGATGTGCGCGATCGGTCCTTGCACGCTCTCATCGGCCCGAACGGCGCTGGCAAGACGACGGCTTTCAATCTGATCTCCGGAAAGTTCCCGCCCGATGAGGGGAGCATTCTGCTCCGTGGTCAGTCGATCGCCGGACTTGCGCCGGAAGCCATTACCGCCGCCGGAATTGGTCGATCTTTCCAGATCACCAATCTTTTCCCAGGTCTGACTGTCGAGGAAAACCTGCGTCTCGCCGTTCAGGCCCGTCATCCACGGCGCATGGATCCCTGGACGACGGCGCGCTCCATTTCGGAAATCGAAGACGAAACAAAAGCGATTATTCGTTATCTCGGTGTCGCGGGCATCGAGCTGGCAGAAGCTGGCGCTCTCTCCTACGGTGGACAGCGTTTGCTCGATATGGGGCTAGCGCTGGCCACAAAACCGCGCCTTCTCCTTCTTGACGAACCGTTAGCCGGCCTTTCCGCTGCGGAGCGTCAGCGCATTGGCGATATTATCAAGCGCATCTCGGCCGATGTGCCAGTGCTCCTCGTCGAGCACGACATCGATCGCGTTTTCCAGATTGCTGATGCCGTCACGGTGATGAACGAGGGCAAGGTGCTCGTCGACGGCACCGTAGAAGATGCGCGCACCAGCCCCGAAGTTCAGCAGGTTTATATCGGCTCCGGCGCAGCGAGTGTCGCAGCAAAGCCAAGACAAAGCGCTGCCCAGCCCGAGGCGCTGCTGTCAATCGAGAACGTCAATACCTTCTACCGCAAGAGCCACATCCTTGCGGACGTCTCGTTCGACGTTCATCAGAACGAGATCGTCGCGCTTCTTGGCCGCAATGGCGCCGGCAAGTCGACGCTGCTCAAGACCCTCATAGGCATTGCTCCGCCGGCGTCCGGTTCAATTCGTCTTGCCGGGCAGGAAATTGCGGGCTTGTCCTCGGCCCAAATCGCGCAGCGCGGCATCGGTTATGTTCCGCAGGGGCGCGGACTCTTCGCCGGTATGACGGTGGCGCAGAATTTGGAGCTCGGGCGTCTCTACCGCCAAAAAGGCGACGGCATGAAATGGGATCTTGAGCGGATTTTCGAGTATTTCCCGCGAATTCGCGAACGCCTCGACACGCCGGCTGATCTTCTTTCCGGCGGCGAGCAGCAGATGGTGGCCGTTGCCCGCGCGCTTTCCGGCAATGTGAAAGTGCTGCTTCTGGACGAGCCTTTCGAGGGATTGGCGCCGGCCATCGTCGAGCAGCTGTTCGAGAGCTTCGACCGACTCCGGCGCGAGGTGTCGATCATCATCGTCGACCACAACCTTGACCTCGCACTCGCCCTCTCCGACCGCACCATCGCCCTTGAACGCGGCCGCGTAATTCATACGGGTCCATCCAAGGATCTTCGCGACGACCTAGACCTGCGGCGGAAGGTGTTGTGGTTGTGAGGGTTCCGATATCGGTGGGTGAGTGGGTATAAACTGGCGGACGGGGAGGGATTCGAACCCCCGAGACCCTTGCGAGCCTGCCGGTTTTCAAGACCGGTGCCTTCAACCACTCGGCCACCCGTCCGCTATGGAAGGAAGCGAGGCAAGTAGCACAGCTGGCTGCCTCTTGTAAGCCGCATTTAGCAAAAGTTCGAGCCTGAGCAAGACCCTCCGACGGAAGGTCACGCGGCGCTGCGCGGTCTGAGCCACCGGGCAAAGGCAGCGACCGTGCCTGCTCCAATCAGGCCAACGGCAAGCCAGAAGGCTTCCGGCTCGTAGACGCGGATGTTGAGAACGTGGTCCCGCGAGCAGAGCGACGCAATGGCCTGGCAGAGCCCGGATGTGTCGAAGAGGCAGATTCCAGCCTCGCGTGGCGTTAACACCTCGGCTTCCAGCACAACGCTGAACACGAGCGCCCACCAGATCAGCGCGATGACAAGTGTCACCGCGCCGATCCCCAGCAGGATGGCGGGGGCACGCCGGAAGAGGTTTTGGGTGATCCGCGGCATCGGACGAACGCTAGAGCTCCGCCCCGAGACCCAACAGCTCCAGTGCGCGATGGCGCAGTTCTGCGAGCTTCGGGTCGGCGCGATGACGGGGATATGGCAGATCCACGTCGATGATCTCGACGATCGTCGCGGGGCGCGGGCTCATCACGACGACGCGCTCGGCCATCAGCAGAGCCTCCTCGACGTCATGCGTCACCATCAGGCTCGTGAAGCCCGCATTGCGCCATAACGAGACGATCTCGCTTTGCATCGTCAAGCGCGTGAGATGGTCGAGCTTGCCCAGCGGCTCGTCGAGGATCAGCAACCGCGGATCATTCACCAGCGCTCGGGCCAACGCGGCGCGCTGCGCCATGCCACCCGAAAGCTGGTGCGGATAGGCGGACGCGAACTCCTGGAGCCCAACCAGTCGCAGCGCTGCACCGATCCGATCCCGTCGCGTCTTGAGGAGGCCTCGTGCCTCCAGTCCCAGCGCTACATTCCGCTCTACAGTCCGCCAGGGATAGAGCGTGGGATCCTGGAAGACCACGACCCGTGACGGGTCGGGCCCCGTGATCGGCTCTCCGTCCGCGAGGATTTCCCCGGCGCGGGGCTGGTCGAGCCCGGCAATGAGCCGCAAGAGCGTCGACTTCCCGCAACCCGACGGCCCGAGGATGGCGACGAAGCTTCCAGCCTCGACCTCCAGGTTCACATCCTTGAGGACGGGCAGCGTCCCGCCCTCCAGGCTAAAGGCATGTGAAACTCCCGAGATCGAAATCGCCATGCCGGACACAGCGGACGGCTCGATGCGAGTTGCGTGCGCTACCATCTGAGCAGTCCCTTCTGCCAGGCTAGCAAGTGGTCACGAACCTTGAACAGCAGAGCGACGAGGCTGGCGCAGACCAAAGCCAGCACGAAAAGCGCAGCGTACATGTTGGCGTAGGCGCCCCAACCCTGCGCCCATTGCAGGTACCAGCCGAGGCCAGCCTTGACGCCCATCATCTCGGCAACGACCAGCACGGCGAAGGACGCCGCGAGCCCCATGAACAGCCCGACAAACACGTGCGGCATGGCTGCTGGGATCGCGACCTTCAACACCAGAAACGACTTGCTCGCACCCAGCGTGCGGGCAATGTCGTAGTACGCGCTGCTCACGGACGATATGCCCGACCAGGTCAGGATCGTGACCGGGATGCCCGCAGCAAGAGCAATCAGGAAGACGCTAGCACTGGAGCTGGTCGGAAACACGAAGAAGGCAAATGGAAGCCAGGCCGTGGCCGGCAGCGGGCCGATGACGCGCAGGATCGGATGGCCCCAATACGAGACCCGGGGCGACCAACCGAGCGCCACGCCCAAAACGAACCCGACGCTTGCGCCAATGACCACGCCCTTCGCCAGCAACAACGCCGAGTAGGCGATGCACTCGAGCAGCTTGTCGCCTTCCTCAAGGTAGACCTCGAGAATCGCCTGCGGAGGCATGAAGAATGGAGTCGGCAACAGCTCAAGCTTCGCTGTCACGAGCTCCCAGACAGTGGCCAGCACAGCGAGGGCCGTGAACCACGGCTCCCAGTGCCGCAGGCGGACGCCAAAGGCCCCGAGATGCCCATTGAGCACGGCAGACACGACGAGCACGACGGCAATCGCGGCCGCGATGCCCACAAGCTCATTCGTCCGTGGCCAGTCCTGAGCCTGTGGCCAGTAGGCCGTTATGGCGGCAAGAGCCGCCCAAGCCGCGGGTGGGATGATCGCCGCCCAGCGGATGCTTGGCCGGCTGGCGCGTGTCCGGGCGAGAGCCCCAAAGGGGGCCTCACCCGATGCGGAGTCGTTGATCGCGACTGTCATCTTACCCTCAGCTGAACACGTCGCCGTAAATGCGCTCGGCAAATTGGACGGGATCGGTGGAGCGCTTCAGCACCTGCACCGACTTCAGCTCTTCCGCATACAGCGCAAGCTCACGCTTCAGCGCATCACCCAGCGGATGATGGTGATGCGTATGGCTCTTGAGCATGGCGACCAAGTCCTCGACGCTGCTCTTCGGCCTATAGGTGTCGTAGTAGACCTGTGCCGTCGTGAGGGGATCGTTGGCGGCCAGCGTCGACGCCTCCAGGAGGCCGGTCACCAGCGCCTTCACGGCCGCCTTGTCCTCCCGGAACCAGCTCCCGCGCACAGCAATCACGCAGCAGGTGCGGTTCGCGAACTCGCCGGTAAGATTGTTCGCGATCTCGACGAGATCGTCGTTTTTGAGAAAGCGCCAGGCGTCGGGGTCCCAATGCGCCAGTGCCTGCGCCTCTCCCTTCTCCACGGCGAGCGCGAGGAGGTCAGCGGGGAAGACGCGCCAGTCAACCTCCGTGTTCGGATCGATCCCCGCGCGCTGCAGCAGAACCGAGAAAAAGCTCTTGCCGGGGCTCGCAAGATCGCTGACGGCAATCGTCTTGCCCTTGAGATCCTCGAGTTTGGTGGCACCGGCAGATTTTGAGCCCAGCAGACGAATGCAGCCGCCATGCGTACCGGCCACCACCTTCACATCAAAGCCTTGCTCCAGCGGCTTCAGCCAGCGCAGCGCCATGCCGACACCGGCATCAGCCTTGCCGGTAGCGATGGCCTCGAGAAGTTGCTCCGTGGAGCCGGCGAAATTGACTGTTTCGCCGGCGAGGCCGTGCTTCGCCAAAATGCCTTTGTCGATGGCGTAGCCCACGGGTGCCGAGCAGACAGCGCCCGCGTTCCAGGCAATTCTGACGGGCTTCGCAGCAGTTTGAGCACGGGCCAACCCGAGTCCACCCGCAATGAGCGGAGCGGCAGCAAGCGTTCCCGCGGCTCCGGCGAGCAGCTGACGGCGCGAAAGCGTGGAAAACGAAGTGGTCATGGCAAGCTCCTGTCTGTCGGAAGCTGTGACGGTCAGAGGGCGGGGACGGCCGCAAAGGCCGCAGTCGGCGCGTCTTCGCCCGGCACAGTAACGAAGCCGCCGGGGTTTTCGGTGATGACGAGCGTCTCGAAGTACTCGATCTCGGGATCAGCGCCGTAGCGAGCGCGAATGCCATCGAGCCACGGGCCAGAATAGAAGTGACGAGCGGACTCGATGTCGGTCCATTGATAGACGCCGCCCGCGAGACCGTGCTCACCCCAGATGAACTGCTTGCGGATCAGCCCGGGCACGGGGCCGAAGTCAGGCGCGATCCGCTTGTAGTGGGCAAGGCACTCGGCGCGCCCAATGTGAGGCGGTAGCGGGTAACGAACTATCGCAGTGATCATGGGCAGCTCCCGCTGTGAAATGGACATTCCCGCATGGGTGTCGGCGGTAGCTGCATTCAATAGAATGTTTTTTTCCAAATCGCTAGATACGCACCAAAAAAAGAAAAATAATTCCGTGTTTGGATTAAGAAATCAGATCATGGTTGCGACGTCAGCTCTCGCGCCGCCCATTTCCATTTCTCGCTTTGAAGCGTCCTGGGAAAACAAATCGCACACTTTGGCTCGCCGACGGTGGCGCGCGAAAGCAAAAGCCGCACCGGGGCCGGTGCGGCTGAGCCGACGAAGAGCGAGGGGAACAGCGGATCAAGCTCTCAGCTCTTCAAGACACCGGACATTTTCGCGTTATGCGTCGCGATGGCATCCATCAGCGGCGGTGACAGGCAATCGTAAGGCTCCAGGCCGAGCTCTTTCAGACGAGCGCGGATCGCCGGCATCTGCGCCGGATCAGTCCCCGACTCGATCACAGAAGATACGAATGCTGCGAACTCAGGTGGCGCCCACCCCTCCTCTTTCGAAAGCTCGGGATGGATGAAATCGAAGCCGTAGAATGGATGGTTCTGGTTCTCGATGCGGCCGTACATATGGACGCCGCAATCGCGGCAAGCATACCGCTGAATGACAGCGTTGGGATCGACCACGCGCAGCTTGTCGCCATTTGCCACGACGCTGAGCTTGTCCCGCGGGACGACAGCGACCATCGAAAAGAGCGCTCCTTCAGGCTTCCAACACTTCGTGCAGCCGCAAACGTGATTGTGCGCGCACTGGGAGCTTACCTGCACCTGCACGGGGTTGGTGGCGCACTTGCAGGTGAGGGTACCGCCGGAAAAGTTCTCGACTTGGACGCTCCGGATTCCGCCATCAACCGACGGGTGAATTGATATGGCGCTGGTCACGGTCAATCCTCCCTGATTTTGTAGGTTGTGGGATTTGCCCGGGCTCAAGCCGGGCAAAAAACAGCATATCACATTGTGCGTGCTCAGCGCCGCGAATCTCAATCACAGCGTGCATTTTGCGCTTCACGGTTCGTTGAACCGGCGACCGTCTGACTGGCGGATGAGGATTGGTTCGCGGTCTTTTACGACAGCAGCTCCGCCCCGCTCCTTTTGAGCCGCGCGATGATAATTGGGCTGATGCCCGGCACACGAGCGACATCATCCCAGCTTCGAAATGGCCGACGATGAACAAGGGCCTGAATTCGCGCGGGCCCCACCGACGTCAGGGCCGCGAGCTCGTGCTCGGCAGCCGTGTTGAGATCAATGAGCGGGCGCCGATCGCTGATGGGCGCATTGGAGTGGTGATTCAACTGGTTGGGAGATGTCATGGCTTGTTCGCCCCTAGCAATCCAAGACACCCGCCAAACGTGCTGGTAACCAAATCGGTTCCTTTGCCAAGGCGCTCCTTCACAACACCCGTTTGTCGCACGTAATCACAAAATTTCAGATAAGCAGGCCAGCTTTCGTCCGTGGAATATTAGGTGCGCGTTTGGGCAGTTGCTGGCGAGCGTTTCATGAACCCGCAGCATTCCGCGGGAAAGCGCGAGCAAAACGAGTCGCATTTGTCGAAGCAGGCAATTCAAGAAGAAAGGGGGGCACATTCAATCCCCGCCCTCTCTTGCGCACACGCCGAAACTCGCCCGGGCTACATCGCCCTCTTGGCGAACATGTCCGCCGTAATGCTGTCGTACCAGGCGATGCTTTCGGCGAGATTCTGCTTCCGCACCTCATCCCCCTCACCCGGCTGCGAGATGAAGGCGCCGGACGCCACCAGCTTGCCGTCCTGCGGCGTATAATTGGCCCCGATCTTGACCGAGTTATCCGGGCCGACCATCGACCAGCATGTATTCCGGAAGCGCGGAGGGAATTTTTCACGACCCGCGAGATCCGCCAGAATATCTGCGACAACGACCTTGGCCTGACTATTCGCCGAAAAGGCCGATTTCGGCATATCGACGGCAATCGACGCGTCGCCAATGACATAGATGTTCTCGACCTTCGCGGAGCGGAAGCTCTCAGGCTTAATCGGGCACCAATCTCCCTCAGCACACCCCGCTTTAATCGCAATTTCGCCGGCGCGTTGCGGCGGAATGAGATTGACGACGTCGCCCTTCCATTTCTGGCCATCCCTCGTTTCGACCTCCCGCGTCTTTGGGTCGACACGCACGACGGCGAAGCTGTCGATTTCGTTCGACAGGTTCATTTCGACAATGTCCGCATAATACCGCTCGATCGCCTCCATGATCACCGCCTGCTTCGAGAAGGCCTTCTTGGGATCGAGGACAATGAGCTTCGATCGCGGCTTCCGGGTCTTCAGGAAGTGCGCGATCATGCAGACCCGCTCGTAGGGCCCCGGCGGACAACGGAAGGGATTGTCTGGCGGCAGAATGAGGACGGTTCCGCCTTCGGGCATGGCTTCGAGCTGGCTCTTGAGAAGCCGCTTCTGCTCGCCATCGGTATTGTAGGCGTGGGGCATCATTACTGCCGCTTCCCGAGAGTAGCCCTCGACAGCGTCATACTTCATGTCAATGCCGGGCGAGAGGACCAACCGGTCATACGCAAATGTGCCGCCACTCTGTGTTTTCACGGTTCTGGCAACCGGATCGACATTCGTGGCGTAGTCACGAACAAACTGGACGCCGACTTGCTCAAGGCCGGAATAGTCGTGGTTCAGGGATTCGAAGCTGCGAAATCCGCCGAGGTAGAGATTTGAAAAGAAGGACGAGCTATAAATCGGATTTGCTTCGATTAGCGTGACCTCGAGTTTCGGCTCTTCTCGCTTCAAATAGTGAGCGACCGTCGCGCCACCCGCGCCACCTCCGACGATGACGACCTTCGCGGCACCCTGGGCGATGGCGAACGTCCCGAAAGTCGATGAGGCAAGGCTTGTAATACCGACCCCACCTGCGAGCTTGGTGAATTCACGACGATCGATGCCCGTCATGCCTGCCGCTCCCTCGCTTCCTCGACCTGAACCGCTTCACCGGATGTCGCCATTCGTCGACGCAGTTCATGAAAATAAAAACAAGCTCCCGCCCGGCGAAAGCTCATCGCGGGTTACAATTGTGTGAAAATGAGGAATGGATTCGGCCAAAGGGAGCCGGATGTCGGCAACGAAGTGTGCGAAGATACTCGCCTTGCGCCTTCGAGAAATTACTAAGCTCGACGGTTCAGTACGTCGCCCGCCCGCCTGTCACGTCGAACACGAAGCCCGTCGTAAAGCTGCAGTCCGGGCTGGCAATGAACGCGCACATCGCGGCGATCTCTTCGATCTTGGCAAGACGCCCCATGGGAATCTTCGCGCGCATCCGCTCGATGTGATCGGGCGTCATCTCGCGCATCAGGTCGGTTTCGGTCAGGGCCGGCGCAATGCAATTGACGGTCACACCGACATCGCACAGCTCTTTCGCGAGGGCTTTGGAAAACCCGATCACGCCGGCCTTTGCCGCCGAATAGGCCGCGATGTACGGCACGCCCTCCTTGCCCGCGATCGAGGCGACGTTGACAATGCGCCCATATTTGCGCTCGCGCATGTGGTTGGCCGCGACCCGGCAGCAATAGAATACCGAGGTCATATCGATCGCGACGACGCGATCCCAGTCTTCGAGGGAATACTCCCAGGTCGGCGCGACGGGACCGTTGATGCCGGCGTTGTTGACGAAGATCTCGACCTTTCCGAACCGCGCCACGGCATCGGCGAACCCGCGCTCGATGGCCTGATAGTCGGTAACATCGACGACCTCGGCTGCAGCCGGCCTGAATGAGGCTTGATTGAGGGGGCTCAGATCGCGATCCCAAACGATCACTTTCGCACCTTCAGCCGTCAGACGCTCCGCGATACCGCGGCCGATGCCCCGCGCTGCCCCCGTTACGATTGCGACCTGTCCGGCCAAAGTCTCGCGCATTCTCTGCTGCCCTTTATTTTCGAAGCTGTTTGCGTCACCAGCTCAACGCGAAGCGTCAGCCGGCCGTTCGACCGCGCGATCTTTGGCACAGGCCGGTTTCACGTCAAGGTGAGCGCCCTCCCGACAACGCCCAATCAGGGCGCTGGCTGTCCCCATCGACTTTCTCCGCCACAGTTGCGGACCACCGGCAATCCCGGCATGCTGGCCACCAAAAAACGCGCAGTACGTTTCACCGGAGGAACCATGGTGGAAAGCGGCACAGAGGCCCCCAAGCTGCCGAAGAGCCTCGAAGGGCACACGATCCCGAAAGAGCGGCTCGACGTCGTTCTCCCCTTCGTCAGCATGTTGTCCGAGACGGCTGTGAGGATTGGCGACACGCTGCCGCTCGAAGCCGATCCCGCGGACTTTGTCCGCGTGCTCGAAAGCGAGGGGGAGTAAGCGCCATGGACCTCAAAACCCTGTCCGCCATCGAGCTCGCCGAGGCCATCCGGACCCGGAAGGTTTCGAGCGTTGAGGTCGTGCAGGATGCCCTCAATCGACTGAAGGCCGTGCACGAAAAGTGCAACGCCGTCGTCTCCACCGACACGGAAGAAGCGCTCGCCGCCGCCAAGGAAGTCGATGCGGCCATTGCCAGTGGCGCGCAAGTTGGCCCGCTCGCCGGAGTGCCACTTGCCCACAAGGACATGTTCGACCGCGCGGGCAAGATTCCGAGCTGGGGTGCCCGCATCCGCCGCGAAAAGCCGTGCAACGAGGACAACCCGCTGCTCGCGCGTCTAAAGGCAGCGGGCAGCATCCAGATCGCGGCGCTGCACATGACCGAGTTCGCGTTCGGGCCGACGGGGCACAACTACGTCATCGGCCACGCACGCAATCCGTGGGACCTGTCGCGTATTCCCGGCGGCTCATCCAGCGGATCGGCCATTTGCGTGGCCGCTGGCGTGGTGCCGGCCGCGCTCGGCTCCGACACCGCGGGCTCGCTGCGCCTGCCGGCCGCCGCGTGCAACGTCACCTCGCTCAAGCCGACCTGGAGCCGAGTTTCGCGCGCGGGCGCCATGCCGCTTTCGCCCTCGCTTGATTGCGTCGGCCCCATCGCGCGCGACGTGCGCGATCTGGCGCTGATCATGAGCCTCATCGCCGGCCATGATCCGCGCGACGGCTCGAGCTCGCGCCGTCCCGTGCCCGATTACCTCGGCCTCATCGACCAGCCGGTGGACGGCATACGCATCGGCGTCGACGAGCGGCTCATCGGCGAGGCGCACCCGGAGGTGCAGCAGCGGCTCGAAGGCGCGATGAAAATTCTGGAGCGCGCGGGCGCGAAGCGCGTTTCCGTCCGCTTCCAGGACTGGAGGGCGCTCGACCATATGGGGCAGATCCTGCAGCTGTGTGAGGTCGCCTCCGAGCACGGACCATACTTGCGCAAGCGCGGCGCCGACTATGGCCCGCAGGTCCGCGCGCGCATGGAGTTCGGGCATTTCATTCCGGGCTCGGATTACGTGACCGCCCTGCGCGCCCGCGGCACCATTCTCTCGCGCGTGCTGACGGAGACCTTCGGCAATTGCGACATGGTCATTCTGCCGAC
>PKEY01000081.1 GCA_002919265.1 Hyphomicrobiaceae bacterium
ATGGGCCTGCAGATTACACCGAGCAGTCCCGATTCGTAGCGGCCATCTCGTCTCATCCACGAGTGGAAGTGAAGCGCCGCTTATCAAGTGGCGGGACACTATCAGTGCCACTGCGCAGGGGTGAGGTGATACCAGCCAAACACCAACCCTAAGTAGAGAAGCGGATAGAATGCCGCAAAGTAGGCGAGCTTCGTCCATCCAACCTTGCCGGCAATCCAGGCGACACACGCGCACGCGATGGGAAGAAACCAGATCAGGACGAAGGGATAATCCAGGAGCTCCGGCGACATACCGATCCCCTGCCCCGTGGCCCACAAAATGGGCTCGGCAATCAGGACGGACATCGGCTCCCAGAAAAGCACCGCGCACAGGCCAAGGACGACGTTGGCTGTGACCAACAGCTTCAATGGCGTCAAGTCACGCCGCTTCCCCTCGTAGAGGGACAGGCTCATGAATAGCGCCCCCCGGAGCACTCATTGCAGGTTAGTGTTGTAAGCCGAAAGCTGCTAATCGGCGGTGAAGATGTATCGTAAATGCAGGGATCGCACCGTTGCTTCGCCTTGAGCAGAAGCAAGGCACGCTGGGACGAGGCATGAAAATCGCAACTTGGAACATCAACGGAATCAAGGCTCGGCTGGATACGGCGCTGACGTGGGTCGCCGATGCGAAGCCTGACGTCTTGTGCCTGCAGGAAATCAAGTGCGTCGACGAGGCTTTCCCGGCGGCGCCCTTCGAAAGCCTCGGCTACAACATCGCCGTACACGGACAGAAGGGGTTCAACGGGGTCGCGATCCTCTCCAAGTTGCGCTTTGATGATGTGCGGCCGGGGTTGCCCGGCGCGCCGGAGGATGCCCAGGCGCGCTATATCGAGGCGACCCTTACGGTGCCCTCGGGAGTGGTAACGGTTGCGTCGATCTATCTGCCGAACGGCAATCCGATCGGCACTGAAAAGTTTGCCTACAAGCTCGCGTGGATGGACCGGTTCCAAGATCGCGCCCGCGCCCTGTTGGCGGAGGAGCAGCCGCTGGTCCTCGCGGGTGACTACAACGTCATTCCCGAGCCTCTCGATGCGAAGAACCCTGAGAATTGGGTGAATGATGCGCTTTATCAATCCGAGACACGGACGCGTTTTCGCACGCTGCTGAATTGCGGGTTCACAGACGCCATTCGCACCTGCCACCCGGGCCCAAACGTCTTCTCGTTCTGGGATTACCAGGCTGGAGCCTGGCAGAAAAACGACGGCATCAGGATCGATCACATGCTGCTGTCGCCGCAGGCCGCGGATCGGCTCATCGCGTCAGGAATTGATCGCCATACCCGAGGATGGGAAAAGCCTTCGGACCATGTGCCGGTGTGGATCGAGCTTGACCTCGGGTAATTCGGCGCAGCGCTGAACTCATCGTTACTGCGTGGGCGTCGTATCCCCGACCTCCCGCAGCGCGACCCCTGCCATATTTCCCTGGACAACGGCCGGCGCGTTCCCGGAGGCAAGATTGGGTTGCGCAGGCGGCGCGCCGACCTCGGGCTCGGTCCGGCCGAAGGATGACGTCGTTACGGAGTCCACGGTCGCGCTCGCGTGAGTCCTCGTGGTCTGCGTGGGCTGTCCCGGGGCCTGCACCAGCTCGCCATTGCTGCAGGTGCGGATGGGCCCAATCTGCAAGCGCGACAGGCCGATGGTGTCGATCTCCGGCGCGCGACCGTATTGCTTCCGCCAGAACTGGATCAGCCCCTTCGCGCTCTCGCGCTCGTCATCCGGCAAACCACAGTAGATGTTCTGGTAGATGTCCTCGATCCAGATCCGCTCGTGGGCAGGCGCGTTCTCGACCGCAACCGTCACCAGCGCAAAGGCCCGCAGCGGGCTTTTCTCGACGTACTCGCCGCGCCAGTAGAGGTCGGCGAGGAAGGCCTGCGCGCTCGCGTGACCCTGCTCCGTCAGCACCGCGAGCCAGTGCAGCGCCTGCCGAATGTCGACTGGAACTCCTTCACCCTTCAGGTAGAGCTTCGCCAGCTCATACTGTGCGTCCTTGTCGTTGAAGAACGTCGCCGCGTGATGGAGGTACTCAGCCGCGCGGGCAGGATTTGGCGCAACGTTGAGCTCCGGTACGCCGCGCGTCAGATAACGCGCCAGAGCGGTAAACGCCTTTGCCACAAACGGAGCCCGTTGATCGTCATCCGGATCGATGTCGGCATGGGCATCAGCGAGGCGCTGGTAAAGGATGTAGGCCTTCGCGTGGTCGGTGAACGGGCCTGTCGGATCCGCGAACAGCCGCGCCAGATAGAACTCGCCGAAGAAGAGACCTTGGCTCGCCGCGTGCTCAAGGGCTGGCAGAGCGATATCCGGCCGA
Source organism: Hyphomicrobiaceae bacterium (assembly GCA_002919265.1). Taxonomy (GTDB): domain Bacteria; phylum Pseudomonadota; class Alphaproteobacteria; order Rhizobiales; family Hyphomicrobiaceae; genus ZC4RG25. The sequence goes on from PKEY01000081.1 coordinate 2,346, forward strand.
CCGGCACGTAATGCGTTGATGCCCTGCTCAAACGCCGCCTGCGGAGACGCGTACTGAGCGTTCTTTGCCGCCTGGGTCGAGGTGGTAGCCAGTGCCGAGACCAGCGCCACACCTACTAGAGACCTGAGTATTCGCCGAACAGACAACTTTCGCCTTTCCGCCAGGACGAGCAGCAACGTCCGCACCTATGCCGCCCTGACCTGATCCGCACACATCCCTAGCACGCCGCTCTGACAAGGTTCCGCGGTTCGAGCCGACGCTCTACAGGCAGATTCGAGCCGAGATTCGTCGAGAACGCGGCGAAAATTGCTTTTTCGCCTTGTATGGCATTCCTGCCACCCTGGCGTTGCAATGCTTCACGCACAGCATTGCTGCGATCCGCACTGCGCTGCCGCACGGCGGCGAACGTCCGAATATCGTTCGCGCCAAGCCTGGTTCGCGTGAAAGACTCCTGAAGCCGTTGGCGCGGCCGCGGAGATCTGTCGAACGCCCTGGCGTACATCGAAGCCGGACCCCGCATTGAAGTATTCCGCGTACGCACGAACCCATGCGCACGACTGCCAGATAATTGCCCTCAGCTGCTCAACCTGCCGGTCGAAACACCCATCTCACGAGTTTAGCGACTTTCGAGCGATCGGTTGCCGCATGCTTTTGATGTAGAAGCATCGTGGTCGGCCATTGTGGCTCAAAAGAGGCGATGACCCCGATTTTCGTTGCCTCGCTGCCACAGTGGTGAACGGGTGGTTACCGGACTAATGCAATTGTTAGAGGACGGTTGCAGAGAGCAGACAGACAGAACGCAAAAGGGGCAGCCGCCATGAAGCGCGACTGCCCCTTTTTTCACCGTCCGTCGTAGTGGTGACGATCAGCCTTCCAGCCGCTTGAGTGCCACTGTGAGCCTCTCGGAAAGCGCCACAAGCTCGGCCTTCCGCTCCCGCTGCTCCTCGACGACCTCTTCCGGCGCCTTCGCGATGAACTGCGGATTGGCGAGCTTTGCATCGATCTTGCTGATGTCAGCGGCTGCCTTCTCGATTTCGCGTTTCAGTCGCGCGCGCTCAGCGGCCATGTCGATGATGCCGGCCAACGGGAGCGCTGCAGTCGTGTCGGCAAATGCGATGACGGCTGCGCCCTTCGGCGGCGCATCCTCGAACTCCATCGAGCTCAGACGCGCCAACCGCCCGATAGTTTCGCGGTGACGCTCCGCACGCTCGCGAATGGCGTCCGTGGGGGCAACGATCGCCAAAGGCACCTTGGCACCCGGCGGCACGTTCATCTCCGACCGGACGGAACGCACTTCGCTGATGAGCTTGACGACCCAGCCCAGCTCTTCATCCGCCTTCTCATCCGCCAAGCCATTGAGCTGCGGCCATGGGGTGAGCGCAAGGTAGTCGTCACGCTTGGCGCCGGGACCAGCCATATGCTGCCAAAGCTCCTCGGTGACGAAAGGCATGAATGGATGGAGAAGCTTCAGCACCTGGTCCAAGGTCCAGGCCACCATGGCCCGCGTCTCGACCTTCGCCTCGGCATCGCTCCCGTTGAGGACGGGCTTCACGAACTCGAGATACCAGTCGCAGAAGATGCCCCAGGTGAACTCGTAGATCGCGCTCGCAGCTTCGTTGAACTTGTATTCGACGAGCGCGGTCGTCACGGCCTTGGCGGTCCGCTCCGTCTCACCCGCAATCCAGCGATTGAGCGTCAACCGCACGGACGAAGGATCGAAACCCGCGACCGGGAAGCACTCGTTCATCTCGGCAAAGCGGGCCGCGTTCCAGAGCTTGGTCGCGAAATTCCGGTAGCCCTCGACCCGCGAGCGGGCCAGCTTGATGTCGCGGCCCTGTGCCGCCATCGCCGCCAGCGTGAAGCGCAGCGCGTCGGCGCCGTATGTGTCGATGAGCTCCAAGGGGTCGATCACGTTCCCCTTCGACTTCGACATCTTCTGCCCTCTCTCGTCGCGGACGAGGGCGTGGATGTAGACGTCGTGGAACGGCACCTCCTTCATGAAATAAAGGCCCATCATCATCATCCGGGCGACCCAGAAGAAGATGATGTCGAAGCCGGTCACGAGGGTGTTCGTCGGATAGTACCGCTTGAGCTCCGGCGTCTCGTCGGGCCAGCCGAGGGTGGAGAACGGCCACAAAGCCGACGAGAACCAGGTGTCGAGAACGTCCGGATCGCGAACGAGATTGACCCGCGTGCCGTAGTGACGCTGCGCGGCTGCGAGCGCCAGGTTCTCCGTCTCCTCGACAAAGATCTCCCCATCCGGGCCGTACCAGGCCGGAATCTGATGCCCCCACCACAGCTGGCGCGAGATGCACCACGGCTGGATGTTCCGCATCCACTCGAAGTAGGTCTTCTCCCAATTCTTGGGAACGAACTTCGTGCGGCCATCCTCGACGGCCTTGATGGCCTCTTTCGCCAGCTCGGCCGCGTTCACGTACCACTGGTCTGTCAGCCACGGCTCGATCGGCACGCCGGAGCGGTCGCCGTGCGGGACCATGTGCGTGTGCGGCTCGATCTTCTCGAGCAGCCCTTGCGCCTCGAGGTCGGCAATGACGCGCTTTCTCGCCTCGAAACGGTCGAGCCCGCGATAGGCCTCCGGCGCATTCTCGTTGATGCGCGCCTCGGCGTCTAAGATGTTGATCATCGGCAGGTTGTGCCGGCGGCCGACCTCGAAGTCGTTGAAGTCGTGGGCCGGCGTGATCTTGACAGCGCCGGACCCCTTCTCCGGATCCGAATACTCGTCCGCAACAATCGGAATCTCGCGGCCAACCAGCGGCAGCACAACCGTCTTGCCGACGAGATCCTTGTAGCGCTCGTCGTTCGGGTGGACGGCGACGGCGGTGTCGCCGAGCATCGTTTCCGGACGGGTTGTAGCAACGACGATGTAGCGGGAGGGATCGTCCTTGAGCGGATAGCGCAGATGCCAGAGGTTGCCCTTCACCTCGACCTGGATCACCTCGAGGTCGGAGATGGCTGACTGGAACCGCGGGTCCCAATTGACGAGCCGCTTATCCTTGTAGATGAGGCCGCGCTTGTAGAGCTCCACGAAGACCTTGAGGACCGCCCGGCTCAGCCCCTCGTCCATCGTAAACCGCTCGCGCGACCAGTCGCACGACGCGCCCAGCCGCTTGAGTTGGTTGATGATCATTCCGCCGGACTGTTCTTTCCACTCCCAGACCTTCTCGATGAACTTCTCGCGCCCAAGGTCTCGCCGCTGGATCTGACGCTCGGCGAGCTGGCGTTCGACGACCATCTGCGTAGCAATTCCCGCATGGTCCGTGCCTGGCTGCCAAAGCACGTCCTTGCCGCGCATGCGCTCGAAACGGCACAGGATGTCCTGCAACGTGTTGTTGAGCGCATGCCCCATATGGAGCGACCCGGTGACGTTGGGTGGCGGAATGACGATGCAGTAGGGCTCGGCGTTTACCCGCTCCGGTCGGCCGCAGCGGAACACCCCCGCCTGTTCCCATTCCTGATAGATCCGCTTCTCGATGTCGGCTGGCTGATATGTCTTCTGGAGCATGGGTGAGCCTGGCCCGGTTCGCAATTCGTGAAAATTCGCACGGGTCCTACGCCCCGCATTCGTTGCCTGTCAACACGGGGGCTGAGTTCAAACGTTTTTCAAGAGGCTTCGCGGCCCTCCCGCAAGAAGGGGCCGCAGCAAGCAACGCAAGCGCGGGGGTGATCTGGGCGCAAGCCCGACTGGAACTCAGGACCTCGTGTTCCCGCCCGAGTTCTGAGCCTTCGCCCGCTCAGCCATCTCCGCCCGGAGCGCCCTTTCTACGATGCGCGGCAGATTGGAGTCGAGCCACTCGCGCAGCATCGGCCGAAGGAGGTCCGCCACGGCGTCTTCTAGCGTGCGCGGCTGAGAAGTGGACGCCGCAGGTGATTGAACCGGCGTTGTAGCCGCGGATCCAGAGGCGCGAGCAGGCTCGGGAGACGGTTCGCCCGGGGCAACTTCCTTGACCCGCGGAGCCTCACTCGCGCGCACAACCTTTTCGGATCTGTCACTCTCCGGAGATGGCGCTGGTCGAGAGGTGCCCAAGCCTAAAGCTCCCATCGTGTCAGGCCGCTGCCCAGCCGGCAACGCAGTACCGAGCGGTGAAGCGGCAGGACGGTGCACGTCGGCAGGCGCCCCAGGCCGTGGTGTCGCTACCGACGAGGGAGCCTGTCCTGCCGGATTGGCTGCGTTTGCCTCGCTCTCCGGCGCGGGGAAGCGGGGCGCGGAAGGTTTTGGGATCTCGTTCGCCTGCCCAAACGGACGCGAGAGGAAGTCAGCCAAGCCGGAGCGGCCGGCATCCCGCGACCTTTCGGCTGATGGGTGTGTGCCCGCGGGCTGCGATGCCGGAGCCGAAGGACTTTCGGCACGCGGGCTGTCCGCGCCGCGTTCGCTGGCATTTCGTTCCGGTGCCTGGCGCCCACCTCCCAGTTGGCCGAGGAGACCACCTCCCAGAAGACCGGAGCCGCCAGACGACGACTGCTGCTGTGTGCCCGATGGCGGGCTGGGTTGCCGCCCGAACAGCCAGCTGCCACGCTTTTCCTCTTCGGCTGGCGGCTTCACCGCCGGCTCCTCTCGGCCTGCAGCTGCCCGGCGCTGAGGTGTACCATCCATCAGCTCGGAAAGGGCTTCCTCGACGCTGTAGGCGCGATCATCGGATGGATCATCGTTACGGGAAGGAAGCGGAAGGACAGGATCGCTACCTCGACCCAAGCCCTTGGACTCGCTAACCGCTGTTTCCGATCCGTCACCACTGCTCGGAGATGGTCCGGGGCGCGACCCTATGGGCTCCTCGGCAATGATCTTGCGGATCGACGCCAAGATTTCTTCCATAGTCGGCTCCGGAGCCTTGTCCGATTTATGCATCCCCACCCTCACTGCTCGATGGCGACCCAGGTTGCCCCTGCTGAGTGCCTCGCGCGCCTAACCCCAAGCGGAACTCTTTTCTCGTACAATGTGCACCCGATGGCATCAATGGATTAGCATCAGAGCGATTGTGCGTTTTCTGGGGCTTGCGCCATGCAGAGTGTCGCATGGGAGCGCGCGCCATAGCGGCGTATACGGATAATTCGGCTAAATACGATTGCCTCCCGGGGCCGCGGCATTGCGGAAATGCCCAAATGTTCGTAGCGCCCATGGGGCGCTACCTCCAAAACCTAGTCTGTATCGGCGCGAAAATATGGAGTTACTTGGAGGGTTGAACCTGGGTGTTCCAGAGATCCAGGTGCTCCCGACGGCCGTCAGCATGGGTGATATCGATACCCCACCACTTCCGGCGGACCTCGTGATAGTGCGCTTCAGGATCATACACGGCCGAACCCAGCCCAAGATGCTCAGCGTCCAACCGGCCGATAGCGGCCAGAAGCGTATAGGCGCTCACCACGATGTCACGCTTGGTGGTGACGAGGTTGACCTCGGAGTTCAGGAGCTCCTGCTCGGCGTTGAGAACGTCGAGGAGCGTTCTCTGGCCCACCCGCTCTTCTTCGCGAACACCCGCCAAGGCTATGCGGTTGGCCTGGACTTGAGCCTGATCCGAAACCAGCTGTGCCCGCGCGGCCTGAAGCCGCGACCAGGCCGAAACGACATCGGCGAGAGCCTCGGTGCGGAACTGCTCGACCTCCTGCAGCCGGCTGACGTGGGTGTGCTTGGCCTGCCGGACCCGTGCGGAGACCTCGCCACCCTGATAGATCGGCACGACGACACGGCCTGTTACGCTCGTCGTCTCTGTTGAATCGATATTCTCGTTGGCGAGACCCCAACGGCGATCGTAGCTGGCATCAACGGACACTTCCGGCAACAGCTCGCCCCAGATCCGGTCGACGACGTGCCGCGCCGCTTGTTCTCGGTAGAGCGCGGCAACGATGCTCGGATTTTCCTGCTGGGCGATAGCCAGCGCTTCCTCTTGGGACTTGGGCAGCAAATGCTCAGGCACCGTAAGCTCGACTAGATTGCTCGGCGGATGCCCGATAACCCGTTCGTAAGCTGCCCGGCTCGCGCGCAGATTCGCCCGGGCGAAATCAAGGGCCGACACGGCACCAGCCCGGCGCGCTTCGGCTTGCGCAACGTCCGTGCGGGTCACTTCGCCGACCGCAAATCGGTCCTGGGTGGCCCGCCACTCGCGGGTAAGCACATTGACGTTGTTCTCGCGCAACCGAACCACTGCCTGATCGCGAACCACGTCCGCATAAGCGATGACGGCTTCAAGCAGCACGTCCTGCTCAACGATCTTCAGATTGGCGCGCGCCGCCCGCACCGTCGCCTCGGCCTCGCGCACCGAATTCAGGGTGCGGAAACCGCGAAAAATCGGCTGCGAAATGTCGACCCCGTAGCCTCGCGGGTTCGTCACTCTTGTGTCGCTGCCGGCACCGGCGTGCGTCTTTGTCTTCTGATAGCCGACGTCCCCCGAACCAAAGATTTGTGGGCGATAACCGGAGAGGGCGCGCGGCACCTCTTCGTCTGTTGCACGCAACCGAGCGCGCTCTGCGTCTAGCCGAGGATTGTACCTGTACGCTGCTGTTAGAGCCTGCTGCAGTGTTTCAGCCGAAACCTCGGAGCCAGGATGCAACGCCAGCAGCGCAGCCAATGCAGCGACCGCGGCGCCTCTCGGTACACCTCGCTTATTGCGCTCGTACATGCGGGTTCCTCGGAATTCGCAAGCCGGCCCTGACGCAACAAAGGGTGGACCGCATTGACTATGGAACTCAGAGTTAACTGATTCCGTCGTGGTCTGCACCCGAACCTAGTCTGTGGCCGGACTTAGTCTGTACCGGACGTTCCAACGTTCGGCCTTAGGTACCCTATTCGAGTGGCGATGGCGTAATGGGAATCCGCCGCAGCCCGCGCAAAAGGAAGCCGGTCGTGGCCTGATGACCACACCGGCCTGAGAGCCAATTTCGAAGTGAATTTATGAATTAGAAGACAAACTCCGGCTTGCGCTCGAAGCCAGGCAGAATCGGCGCACCCGCCTCGAACAGCGCCCGCGATGATACGGTGGTGCCGGAGCGCTGCCACAGCATGGCTCTGCTGATCTCTCCCTCATCCAGTACAGCGGCAAGCCGGCCGCCATCCTTCAGTTGGTCCAGCAGCGCCTTGGGCGGCTCCGTGATCGCGCCACTGACGAGAATCACATCATACGGCCCCTCGCTTGGCCAGCCTGCGGTCAGCGGGCCGACGACCACAGCGACATTATCGATAGAAAGCTCGCCGAGGATCGTGGTGGCTCGGTTGGCAAGCTCTTGATCGACCTCCAGGGCCACGACGGTCTGGGCCAAACGGGCGAGGATCGCGCTGCCATACCCGGTGCCGCAGCCGACCTCCAGCGCCAGCTCGCCCTCCAGAACCTCGAGCGCCTGAATGAGCCGCGCATGGACACTCGGGGCCAGCAGCCGGCGAGCGTTCCGCCCGCCCTCGGCGTTCATCGGGACCTCCCGGTCGATATAGGCCAGCGCCTTCAGATCCTCCCGGACGAACATCTCCCTGGGGACCTCGAGCATAGCGCGAATGATTCGCCGGTCGACGACGTCGGTCGGCCGAACCTGGCTCTCGACCATGTTCTTGCGCTGATCAGCGAAGTTCACCATCTCCTACCCCGAGATCCGAGAATGCTTCTGCCCGCCAGGATCAGCGGCAGGGCGCCGCGACCTTAGCGAAGCTGCGCTTGCTCTGCCAGAGCCCTTGTTGCAGCTATTGCGCAACCGGACGCAAAGCCGCAACCGCAGCGACCTCATTGCGGCCTCGGTCGCGACATGTTAGGAGGAGCGGGCGTCAGGGGACGTATCCCCGCGACGGGAGTGCCCCTTGCACTCCATATATATCTGTCTGAGGCCACGTGGCGGAGTGGTTACGCAGCGGACTGCAAATCCGTATACGCCGGTTCGATTCCGGCCGTGGCCTCCAAAGATTTCAGCGAAAGTTTGGTGGATTGGGCTCCGAGTGGTGACAGCATCACGCGCCCCATGGAAGCCACGCGACTCCGGGCAAAGTTGGAGCAGCTGTCTGCCCACATGTGATTGAGTTTTGCCTGCCAATTGCTCACGCAAGACCAAAGAGGTAATCCCCCAACCAATTCTCCTTAAAGTTGTATTCATGCCACGCTTCCTCAGAAACATGGCGTGGACGGATTTTCCTGATTCAACTGGACGCCCCAGTGCTCTAGCATGTGCGCGGGTAGATAGAATTTTTGGGGGTCCATCGCCTATGATTGAAAAAACTTCACCTATGATTGAAAAAACTTCCTTATCACTGTTGGCTTTGGTTGCTTCCGCAAGTCTCGCCAGTGCGGCGGACCTGGAGGGGCCGACTGGGTACTACTCCATGAAGGATGGGTACGCCGCTCCTGCTGCCTATAATTGGACGGGGTTCTATGTCGGTTTCAATGTCGGGCACGCTTGGGCGGATCACGAATCTTTTTTGCCGGAGAATCTTCAGGAAGTGGCTTACGCTCCTGAGGGAGGGATTAGAACAGATCTAAACCCAGACGGTTGGTTTGGTGGAGGGCAAATCGGATTCAACTTTCAAACGGGCCCTCTCGTGTTAGGCGTCGAAGCCGATTGGCAAGGCGCCAGCATGGACGATAGTACATCATCAATTCACATCCACACCTTAGAAAATGACGTTGAATTCAGCATTCATAGAAAAGTACATGTTGATCAGTTTGGAACAGTGCGGGGACGCATTGGTTGGGCTCTTGGGCACGTGCTGCCCTACTTAACAGGCGGCTTCGCGTGGGCGAAAGCTGAAGCTGACGGGAGCATCTATTATCCAATAATCGACGCCACGTGGAGAGGTAGTGATTCGCAAACCCACACTGGCTGGGTTCTTGGCGGAGGCGTTGAAGTCGCGCTCGGAGAAAACTGGACAGCGCGCGCAGAATATCTGCATTTTGACCTGGGCGATAGGACTTACACAATTACATATACAGGACCAGGGCCCGGCGATACTTATAAGGCAAAAGCTGATTTTGAGATGAACACTTTCCGCATCGGCGTGAACTATAAGTTCGGTGGCTGATTCGGTGGCGAGTTCCTCATCCGATCCGGCCCCAAAAGGGCTAGCGCTTTTTATGAGTCATCCTGAATCATCACAAAGGGCTGGCGGCACACGGCGCCAGCCTTCTAGGTAAACCCTTTCATATCTCTCAAACGAGGAGCCTGAAAGGGAGCCAGTGAGTTCCGAATGCGCCGATCAGGTCGCTACCGCTCGGCGGTATGCGTAATATACGGAAATTCCGTATGCGACAATCTATTTTTTGAGATATGCCGTGCCAAGTTCCTAGATCGTTATGAGAGCTAGGTCAGCTCCCTGAGAGCCGACAGCTTGATCTTAAAGCTAAGTTATTTGGCCTTTCTGACACTCATCCCAAAAATAGATGGAGCTCTATCGCGCGATCAAACGCGAAAGAAGAGGAACATTGGCTAGCGTTCTCAAAGCCACTCACCTCACCCCC
>PKEY01000039.1 GCA_002919265.1 Hyphomicrobiaceae bacterium
CCGCCCATCTGTGCGTCACATGGCGTCGAGGTGCTGGGATGGCAATTGGGGCCGGGTTCGTACCAGCGCTGCTGTCGCATCCGGTGGCAGGCTCTTGGCGATGCGACGGGCAAATCTGAATTGGGCGCTGGTCCGGATTTCTGGACGCCCGACCTAGAAGGGAGCCGATCGGGCAGCCCAGGCGTCGTTGGCGAATGCTATCAACAACACGCTTGCGTTCGCCTCTACTGTGTCGCCTCGCCAAACCGAGACTGTGGTAACAGTCCTCTATGCGCAAGCCGATGCTCCGAAAAATCATCCACATTGACATGGACGCCTTCTACGCGTCGGTCGAGCAGCGGGATAATCCGGCGCTTCGAGGCCGACCAGTGGCAGTGGGGCGCGCGGCCAAGCGCGGCGTCGTGCTCACGGCCAGCTACGAAGCTCGGAAGTTCGGCGTGCGTTCAGCCATGCCATCGACGGCGGCTCTTCGGCTTTGTCCGGAGCTCATTTTTGTGCCGCCGCGCTTTGACGTCTATCGCGCCGTTTCCGAACACGTCCGCCGCATTTTTGCGAACTATACTCCGTTCGTCGAGCCGCTATCGCTCGATGAGGCCTATCTTGATGTGACGGAGAACCTTCGCGGCATTCCGACGGCGTCGGCTACAGCCAAGGAAATACGGGCGAGGATTTTCTCAGAAACCGGGCTGACGTCTTCTGCGGGCATCTCCTACAACAAATTTCTTGCCAAATTGGCCTCGGATTATCGGAAGCCCAACGGGCAATTTGTTATCACGCCGGAGATGGCACCCGATTTCCTTGCCCAGCTGGCAGTGGAGAAATTTCACGGCATTGGGCCGGCTACAGCGAACAAGATGAAAGCCCTCGGCATCCACACGGGCGCCGACCTACGCGAGATTTCCCTGGCTTTTCTTCAAGATCATTTTGGCAAAGCCGGCGCGTGGTATTACGCCATTGCCCGAGGTGAAGATAATCGTCCTGTAACGCCAGATCGACTGCGCAAATCATCAAGCTCAGAAACTACGTTTTCTGATGACTTGACCAACCCGGCTGAGATTGAGGCTGGTGTCAAAGCCATGGCCGACGACGTCTGGGCCTGGTGCGAGAAGCATCAAGTGTTCGGTCGCACAGTCACGGTCAAAATCAAATACGCCGACTTCCGACAAGCAACCCGCAGCCGTACCTTGCCAGCGCTAGTTACCTCGCGCGAACAATTGCATGAGGTCAGCCTTTCGTTAGTTCGATCTGTCTACCCCGTGACCTTGGGTATTCGTCTTATTGGCGTGGGCATTTCCAAATTCGAGGCCGCCTCGATGCCTGAGCAGCTTGAGCTTGGTTTACCAGCTGCGGCTCGCTGATGTCGAATTCGATTTAATACAACCAACGGGGCCGGCAGCGAAGATGACGTCGTTCAGGTCAAATGCCCGAGGTGCCAAGCGGGGCATTGCGAACACTGTGAAAAGCTCGCACTCGCAGGGCGTAAGGTCCCCTTGACATAGGCCTGCTAGCCTCAGACGAAGCATCATCCCAGCCGAAAATCTGCTTTAGCGGGAGAGGGATTGGCAAGCTTTTCAGGAGCCATTCGCCAATGAGCCGTGCCATGTCGGCTCTCTGAGAAGGGAACTTATTCTGCTGCCGAGGTAGCGCAGAAATCACGCCGCCTTAATTTTATCGCCTACTTTATCGGCACCCCAGAAACTGCCGCAGTCAAAATGTAGCGCTGCTGCGGGTATCCAAGCGGCGTGATTGACGGTTCGGCCAAATCTCGTGACAGACGGCAAACCTCGTCTTGATAGATGCCACGCGTGGGCTGCTGATGCGCTCAGACCAATTAGCAATACACGCTAATTCAGCAATTACGATTCTTATCTTGTTCGCAAAGAATGAGGATGTAGAGGGCTGTGGATAGCCCGGAAAGGCAGGTTTCCTTTGAAAACTGTCTTTTGATTTCAATTTTTCAATTGTGATTTGACTTTTTGGCAAGACGTCGATCCCTCTAGGGATCGTCTCAGCGATAGCTGTGGCAGATTTCCGCGATTGCGAATGCTCACGGAAGAAGCGTTGGTATAGCAACATAATCTTGTGCGGCCCCTAGGGGTGCGGCAGCATTGATAAGGTAAACCGTTCGGTCAGCCGGCGGCACCGTCAAATGCCCTCTACAACATATGTTCAGCATTCGGCAGACAGCGGATGGAGGTTGCGAAGCAGCTTTGCGTTAGACTATCGTATCATCCGACATGAAACGACCGCGCGATGATAGGCCGTTTTCCCTTGCCCGCTGGCGTAACAGCGAAGTGGGCCTACACGCCTTTTCGCCGCTCGGGGAGATCGCAGAACTCTGCCCTGATCGGATAAACAACTCTCGCCTCCCGCTTTTCACCAGCGCAGACCTTCGTGGCAGCACACTTGCGCAGAAGCTGACCTCAAACCGACAGGATCATAGACGCGTACCGCGAATAACCGGCTCGCGACGCAACTTATGCTTTATCTGGTTATGGCAGGATTTTCCGTGGCGCCCTAGCAACGTGAAATGCCAAATCAGCTCGAGGCCGGCTGAAGGCGGAATACGCTATCCAGCGGGTGCTGACGAGGTGCGCCAAAGTGGGAAAAATTGGGCAATCTTTAAGGAAGGGGCATAGAAAACGGTCAGGACACATGGTGTAATTTAAGACTATTATCGGATCCGACTTCTAGTGATATCGAAAAGGCAACCGTTTGCCGGTTTGCCATCGATTGGCTTTACGGTCCGCAAATTCGATAAAGAGCCGAATGAATTGGCAGGTATGAGGGAGCCCGGGATGGCAAAAAAGAAACTCTTGTTGTTGGGTGCAGCGGCCATTTTTTGTGCTGCGTCTGCGGTAAAGCCAGTATCGGCTGAGACGGTATTGCGTGCGACCATGCACGCAGATGTGCGTACGCTCGATCCCCATTGGACAACGCAAACCATCGCTGCCATTCACGGCATGCTCGTTTACGATACGCTTTTTGGCGTAGATGATGACGGCGTTCCCCATCCGCAAATGGTGGGTGATTATTCCGTCAGCGACGACGGTCTTAAATACACTTTCACCCTGCGGGATGGTTTGAAGTGGCATGATGGCAGCAAGGTCACAACCGCCGATGTGATCGCGTCCCTAAAACGCTGGGGACGGAGAGATCAGGCAGGGCGCGCGATGTTCGCCCACCTTGAGTCGATCGATGCTGTCGACGAGAAAACGTTCACGATGACATTCAAGGCACCGTATGGCCTTGTCCTGGAGACGCTCGGCAAGACCGACTCTATGGTGCCAATCATCATGCGTGAACAGGATGCCCAGAAGGGGAGTGACGATCAGGTAACGGACGCAATCGGTTCCGGGCCATTCATGATGAAAAAGGACGAATGGGTGCCCGGCAGCCGTACAGTTTACGTCAAGAACCCCGACTACGTTCCCCGCGAGGGAACTCCTTCACGCTTCGCAGGTGCGAAGATCCCTAAGGTTGATCGGATCGAGCTGGTCTGGATCGATGATCCTCAGACCCGCATGCAGGCGCTTATCGCGGGCGAGATCGATCTCCTTGAGCAGCCGTCGGTCGATTTTTTGCCGATCCTCGAGAGTGATCCGAATATCAAGGTAGTCCGCACTGGCGCAATCGACAGCCATTGGGGCACAATTCGGATAAATCACCTGCATCCTCCGTTCGATAAACCGGAGATGCGTCAGGCGCTCTTTCACCTTGTCAATCAGGAAGATTTTCTGCGCGCGGTCATCGGAAATCCTGAATATTACCGCACCTGCTACAGCTTCATCACCTGTGGGACACCTTACGCGGATGAGACCGGCAAGGAGATCATGTCGGATTACAATCCGAAAAAGGCTTACGAGCTGATGAAGGCTGCTGGCTACAAGGACGAGCCGATCTACGTGCTTGCAGCGACCGACCATCACACGATTACGCCAGCGGCCCAGGTGCTTGTGGCGGCCATGCGTGAAGCCGGGATCAACGTGAATGCTGTCTCCATCGATTGGGGCTCCGTCGTTTCCCGTCGTGCAAGCCGCGCCAAGCCGGAAGAGGGCGGTTGGCACATTTTCGTGACGACTTCGTCGGGTACTACAGCAACCAACCCGGTGCTCAATACCTGGTTGGGAGCCAACTGTGATAATGCGAACGTGGGTTGGCCGTGTGATGAGGAGCTGGAAAAGCTCCGCGGTGCGTTCGCATTTGCCCGTACCCATGAGGAGCGCAAGGAATTGGCCCGCAAAATTCAGGAACGGGCCATGTACGTGGTTCCCTACATCAGCTTCGGCCAGTGGACGCAACCGATGGCCTATCGCGCTGACAGGATCAAAGGGATCGTTCCGGTCACCGGCACCACGGTGTTCTGGAATATCGAGCGTATCGATTGAAAATCCAGAAGTCAGCAAGACTCGTCGAGACCGGCGGCCGAATTGGCGGTCGCCGGCGTTGACTGAGGAATTCGAATGACCGCGTACATCATACGCAGGCTGCTGGCCACGATTCCCGTTATGGCCGTCGTCGCGATCTTCGTCTTCCTGTTGCTGCGTCTTGCACCAGGTGATCCGGCCGCGCTTATCGCTGGCGATAATGCGACGAGTGCTCAGATCGAGGAAATTCGACAAAAGCTCGGGCTCAACCTTCCGATCTGGGAGCAATTTTTCCTTTGGGCGGGGGATATTCTGCGTGGTGATCTCGGCAAATCGATATTCTCGAACATGCCGGTTACAACGCTCATTGCGCAGCGCCTCGAACCTACGCTCATGTTGACCCTGGCTACGCTGATCGTAGCCATCTCTCTTGCAATTCCATTAGGAGTCATTGCAGCCTGGAAGGCGCGGACGGCTATCGATCGCGTCGTCATGTTGTTTTCAGTTCTGGGCTTCGCGGTACCAGTGTTCCTCGCTGGATACGTGCTGATGTACGTCTTTTCCATTCAGCTGCGTTGGCTTCCGGTTCAGGGCTATCGGCCTCTCTCGCAAGGTCTGTGGCCAAGCATCCAGAGCCTGATCCTTCCTGCGATCGCGCTGGGCATGACCTACGTGGCCCTGATCGCGCGGATAACGCGAGCTTCCATGCTGGAGGTGCTGGCGCAGGACTATATCCGCACAGCAAATGCAAAGGGCTTGGCGACGGGCCGCGTTCTCTTACTTCACGCGCTCAAGAACGCTTCCGTTCCGATCGTCACGGTTATCGGCATCGGCATTGCCTTGTTGATTTCTGGTGTCGTCATAACCGAAACCGTCTTCAACATACCCGGTCTGGGGAGGTTGACCGTCGATGCCGTGCTGAAACGGGATTATCCGATCGTGCAGGGGCTCATTCTCGTCTTCGCGGCAACGAAGGTTATCATCAATCTTCTCATCGATCTCTCTTACGCATTTCTCGACCCGCGGATCCGTCACTGAGGGGGAGGGAGAAGAATGTTGCAAAGAGGGAGCGACATGAACCGCAAACGAGCTGTGTCGGCTCCGTCTCTCAATCACCAATATTGCAATTTTGGCGATGCGGAAATCGCTGGAACGAGCCACATCGCACATACAAGCTGCTTCCACTAACGGAATGAAAACATGCGCATCTTCTCGGCTACCATAGCAACAGAAACGAATACCTTTTCGCCCCTCCCGACGAGTCTGCGCGCCTTCCAGGAGCAAGTCTTCTTCCGTCCAGGAGAGCATCCCGATGATGCGCCCCGTATGTGCACAGCGCCTCTCTTCGTCGCGCGCAAGCGGGCCAAGCGGGACGGCTTCACGTTAATCGAGGGAAGCTGTTTTGCAGCCTCGCCCGCAGGGACGGTAAACCGGCGGGACTATGAATTCATGCGCGACGAGGTCCTAGAGCAAATCCGGGCAGCCATGC
Source organism: Hyphomicrobiaceae bacterium (assembly GCA_002919265.1). Classification (GTDB taxonomy): domain Bacteria; phylum Pseudomonadota; class Alphaproteobacteria; order Rhizobiales; family Hyphomicrobiaceae; genus ZC4RG25. Next base: position 5,857 of record PKEY01000039.1, read on the forward strand.
CACTCGATGCGGTTGTTCTGGGCCTCCACGGCGCCATGGTTGCGCACGGCTATGATGATGTTGAAGGCGATATCCTCGAGCGGACACGGGAGATCGTCGGTGACAAATGCGTTATTGGCGTTGAGCTCGATCCTCACTGCCACCTCACGCTCAGACGTCTGCGGAATGCAAATTTGATCGTGCTGTACAAGGAATTCCCACACACGGATGTGGTCGACCGGGCAGAGGAACTTCTGACATTGGTGCTCCGAACGGTCCGGGGTGAGATAAAGCCGGTCATGTCCGTCTACGACTGCCGGCAAATCGGTTCCTACCCGACGCAATTCCCATTGATGCGGGCCTTCGTCGACAAGTTATATGCCCTCGAAGGCAAGGACGGAATTCTCTCGGTTTCTGTTGCCCATTGCTTCCCTTATGCGGACGTGCCGGAGTTATCGGGCCGCATTCTTGTAATTGCGGATGGTGATAAGGCGAAAGCCGACGCGCTCGCCACGAAGCTCGGAGAGGAATTCGTTTCCATGCGTGGCAAGACGATGCCCGAGTTCTTCACCGTTGAGGAAGGCGTCCGCGTAGCGATGGAGGCACCGGAAGGACCGATCGTCATTGCCGAACCCTCGGACAACGCAGGCGGCGGTGCGCCTTCCGATAATACCACCATTCTGAGAGAGCTTATCGCGCGCGGTGCGCAAAGTGCTGCCGTTGGTCCGATCTGGGACCCTGTTGCCGTGGCGCTTTGCTTTGATGCTGGCGAGGGAGCGCGTTTTCCGCTCCGCTTTGGTGGCAAAATCGGCCCAGCATCAGGCATTCCCATCGACGCCATCGTGGAGGTGACAAAGCTTGCGACAAACTGCTGGCAGGATTTCGGCCCATCGCGGGTGCCGCTTGGTGATTGCGCGGCCGTGAAGGTCAACGGCGTCGAGGCGGTGTTGATTACGAAGCGGACGCAGGCATTCGGGCTCGATCTCTTCCGGAACGTGGGGATCGAACCGACGCAGCGCAAAATCCTCGTTTGCAAGTCCACCAACCATTTCGCGGCCGCATTCGGGCCAATTGCGAAACGGGTCATCTACGTGGATTCGGACGCCCCGCTCAGCCGTGACTATCGCAAAATTCCGTTCACCAAAGTCCAGCGACCGATCTGGCCTCTGGATGAGCACACTGAGCCCGGGTTGATCTTCTGAAGTGGGGTCGAGAACTGTGGCGGCAATCGCAGAAGCATCCCTTTCAGCGGCTGAAACCAGAAAGCCGAGGGCGATCTGGGTTGCAATCCGGCGTAATCCGACGATTTTTGTCGGTTCGTTGGTGCTTGCGGTTCTCGCCCTTATGGCGATTTTCGCGCCGTTGATTGCTGGTGACCCATTGCGTATGGCTCCGGCGGAACGTCTGCGCCCACCATCCGAAACCTGGTGGTTCGGCACCGACCAGTTTGGTCGCGATGTTTTTGCTCGCACGGTTTATGGTGCACGAGTTTCATTGATTGTCGGAATTACTGTGGCATTGGCAGCGAGCGCCATTGGCCTCGTAATTGGCCTTGTCTGTGGTTATTCCCGCTCGGTCGACGGGATCGTCATGCGCATCATGGATGGCATTATGGCGATTCCTTCGATCTTGCTTGCCATTGCGCTCATAACGCTAACAAGGCCAGGCCTCGCGATCGTTCTTGTGGCCATTATCATTCCGGAGGTGCCACGAATCGTGCGGCTCGTGCGCTCTGTCGTGCTCTCCATTCGGGAACAACCGTATATCGAGAGCGCAATCGCCGGCGGAACGCGGGGAGCCAAGCTTCTGTTCAAGCATATCCTGCCGAATACGGTCGCGCCTCTCATCGTGCAGGCGACTTACGTTTGTGCCTCTGCGATGTTGGTCGAGGCGAGCCTAAGTTTCCTTGGGGCCGGTGTGCCGCCGGAAATTCCCAGCTGGGGCAATATCATTTCGCAGGGCCGTTCATTCTTTCAGATTGCGCCCTGGAGCATTTTGATCCCCGGTGCATTCCTGACCGTCACGATCCTAGCGGTGAACCTGGTGGGCGATGGCTTGCGGGACCGTCTGGATCCGAGATTGTCGAGGCGAATGTGAGCATTCTTCAGGTACGAGATCTGAAAACGCACTTCTTCACGCAGGATGGCGTGGTGCGCGCCGTCGACGGTGTGTCGTTCGAAGTTGGTCTTGGGGAAACGGTCGCGGTGGTCGGCGAATCCGGTTGCGGAAAGTCTGTAACCGCTCTCTCCATTCTGCGTCTGATCCCCAAGGAAACGGGGCGGATTGTCGGCGGTGAAATCCTGTTCAATGGGCGCGATCTGACGAAGCTCTCGGAAGAGGAGATGCGCTCCATCCGTGGGCACGAGATCTCAATGATTTTCCAGGAGCCAATGACGAGCCTCAATCCGGTGCTCACCATTGGTACCCAGATTGCCGAAAATGTTGTGCGCCACAAAGGAGTTTCCTGGGAGGAAGCGCGCCGGCGAGCGAAGGAGATGCTCGAACTGGTGCGGATTGCCGATCCGGAGCGGCGTCTGGATGAATATCCGCATCAGCTCTCAGGCGGCATGCGGCAGCGGGTGATGATTGCGATCGCTCTCTCCTGCGACCCGAAAATCCTTATCGCGGATGAGCCGACAACGGCTCTCGACGTGACGATTCAGGCTCAGATTCTCGATCTGATGATCGAACTGAAAAAGAAAATCAACGCTGCGATCATCATGATTACCCATGATCTGGGTGTCGTCGCCGAGACGGCGCAGCGGGTCATCGTGATGTACGCCGGGCGCAAGGTGGAGGAAGCTCCGATCGAGGATCTTTTCGATAATCCTATGCATCCTTACACGCGGGGGCTCATGGCGGCCATTCCACGGCTCGATATTGAAGCCGAGGTGGGTGGACGTCGTACCCGTCTCCACGAAATACCCGGAATGGTTCCCGTGTTGACAAAGCCAATTCCCGGCTGCGCCTTCGCGCCCCGCTGTGCTTTTGCGACCGACCGCTGCCGGACCCAGGCTCCGCCTTATGTTGAGAGCACTCCCGGCCACGTCGCGGCTTGCTGGGAAGTCGACCGCGTTCGGGAGATGGCCGCATGAATCCGCAGAATTCTGACGCGCCGAGCCTTGAGGTGGAAAACCTCGTCAAGCATTTCCCGATTTTTGGTGGACTGCTGCGGCGGCAGGTAGGGTCTGTCAAGGCCGTAGACGGTGTAACTTTGAGCGTCCGACGCGGAGAAACGCTTGGCATTGTCGGTGAATCTGGCTGCGGCAAGTCAACGTTAGGCAAGATGGTGTTGAAACTCATCGAGCCAACGTCGGGCACAATCCGCCTTGCCGGCGTAGACATCACCCATCTTTCGCCACGGGAAATGTGGCCGCATCGCCGGCGAATCCAAACCGTATTTCAGGACCCGTATTCCTCGATGAATCCGCGGCTGACTGCGGGATCGATCGTCGGTGAACCGCTTGAGAATTTCGGTATTGCGCGTGGCTCTGAAAAAGAGGAGAGGGTGGCGCAACTCTTTCAGCGGGTTGGATTGCGGCCCGAGAACATGCGCAAATACGCGCACGAATTTTCCGGCGGCCAACGTCAGCGGTTAGGTATTGCAAAGGCGCTGGCAGTTAATCCTGACGTCATTGTCGCCGATGAGCCCGTGTCCGCGCTTGACGTTTCCGTACAGGCGCAGGTTCTCAATTTGCTGATTGACTTGCAGGAGGAGCACAAGCTCGCCTACCTGTTCATCAGCCACGATCTCGCAGTGATGCGCCATATCAGTCATCGCATCGCGGTGATGTACCTGGGGCGGGTCGTCGAGCTTGCTGATAAGCGCCGGCTTTTCACGATGCCGCTGCATCCTTACACCGAGGCGCTTCTGGCAGCGGCTCCGTTGCCCAATCCAAAAAAGAAGCGGGAACGTTTGATAATCCAGGGCGACGTGCCGAGTCCGGCGAAGCCGCCATCGGGATGCCATTTCCATCCCCGTTGTCCGTTCGCGATCCCAGCTTGCCGCGAGGTCGTCCCGACGTTGCAGGAAGTGTCGCCGGGCCACCATGTGGCCTGCATTCGCCGGCCTCCCGAGAGCGAGCCGGTGCCACTTACGAAAACAATTTGAGAGAAAGGAACAGAATGGCGTCACTCACCGAACTTTCTGCCGTAGAGCTCAGACGCCGGATCGGCACCAAAGAGATTTCACCCGTTGAACTTCTCGATGCCTGCATTGAGCGGATCGAATCTATCAATCCAGCCGTTAACGCCATTTGTGCGAAAGCCTATAAGCGAGCGCGTGCGGAGGCAAGAGCTGCCGAAGCAGCCGTTCTGCGCGGCGACGAATTGGGGCCGCTCCACGGACTGCCGATTGGCGTAAAGGATCTTCAGGATACCGAGGGGTTGCTCACCACGCACGGTTCGCCGCTCTACCGGGACCACGTGCCAAAGGCAGATACGGCTTCAGTAGCTCTCGTGCGCAAGGCCGGCGCGATCGTTGTTGCGAAGACCAATGTGCCGGAGTTCGGTGCGGGGGCGAACACGCGTAATCCAGTTTGGGGCGCCACGGGAAACCCGTTCAATCCAAGTCTCATCGCAGGTGGGTCATCGGGGGGCTCGGCGGTGGCGCTCGCTACCGACATGCTGCCGATCTGCACTGGCTCCGATACTGGCGGATCTTTGCGGATTCCGGCTGCGGTGTGCGGTGTCGTTGGCTTCCGGCCGTCGCCGGGCCTTGTTCCAATGGATGCGCGTGGCCTCGGCTGGACACCCATCTCAGTGCTTGGGCCGATGGGGCGCGATGTTGCTGACACGCGCCTTCTGTTCGCATCACAGATCGGCTTCGATGATCGCGATCCGCTGTCCCAGCCGCTCGATCCGAAGGAGGTGAGTGCTTATCGCCCGGTTGATCTTGGCCGTCTGCGCGTTGCCTGGACGACTGATTTCGGCCAATGTCCTGTCAGCACTGAAATCGCTGACACAATGCGCCAGCAAATGGCGCGGATGAAACACTTGTTCGCGGCCTGCGATGAAATTGCCTTTGATTTTGGCCGCGCCGACGAATGCTTTGATGCTATACGCGCCCTCAATTTTGTCGCCCGCTATAAGGAAGCGTACGACAAAAATCCGAACGAACTCGGTCCGAATATTCGGGCAAATTACGAAATCGGTGCGGCCATGTCGCTTGCCGATGCCGCGTGGGCACACGCTGAACAGACAAGAATTTTCCGCCGCTTCCAGGAAATTTATCGCGATTACGATCTGGTGATGGCGCCCACGGTGCCTGTTTCACCGTTTCCCTGGACCGAGCTTTATCTGGCAGAGCTGAATGGCAAGAAGCTCCGCAATTACTATCATTGGCTCTCCTTGACGTATTACGTCACGCTCGTCACGAACCCGGCAATTTCCATACCCTGCGGGACCGATCCCAAGGGGATGCCGTTCGGCCTCCAGGTTGTCGGACGTTTCCGCGGCGATATCGAACTGCTTAACGCAGCGCAGTCGCTGGAGGAGGCGTTCAAGAGCACCCCCGGACTTGCCCGCCCACGGCCGGACCTCACTAAGCTGCGCGAGCCGCGGCCCGATCTGAA